>JBOGIR010000180.1:0-16231 GCA_050742335.1 Vicinamibacterales bacterium
CGGCAGCAGGATGGCGGCGCCCACGCCGAGCACCTGAAGCAAGATGATGAGAACGTTCTGTGGGGCGGCTGCGGCTGCAAGCGTCAGATGCGGTCGGATGGCGTAGGGATATTGCGCCAGCGCCCAACCCCACAGAATCAGGCTGACCTGCGCGGCAGCGGCGATACGCGCCATTCCGTATTGCCCGACCCACAAGAGTGCGAACCCGGCTACCGCACTCACACCAGTGGCAAAGTGGAGCGGGATCGCCCAAGACGAAGCTATCAGACCACCCCGCAGCTCGGGACCTGCGAGCACGAGCACCGTTCCCGCCAGAAGCCCAACGGCCACCCCCGACATCAGCGCCCGTTTGCGAAAGGCCGCTCGTTCCTCCGGATCATGTGCCTCCAGTGTGAGATACACGGCCGCCAGATACGCGAACAGCACGAGCGCGAAGACACCGACCGATATTGAGAACGGCGTCAACCATGGCGTGATGAATACGGTGGCGAACGGACCCTCGGCAGCTGCCGGCAACTTGCCGTCCGTGATCGCGCCCACGATGACGCCCAGGAACAACGGTGTTGTGGTGCTCGCCATCGCAAAGATTCCCCCCCAGAAGCGTTCGTGCCGAAGGTCGTCGGGGCCGTAGGCGCGAAACACGAACGCGGATCCGCGCATGACGATGCCGATGAGGACGAGCAGCAGGGGCACGTGGAGGAAGGTGCTCAACGATGCGAAGGCGCGCGGGAAACCCGTGAACAGCACGACAATCGCAAGGATGAGCCACACATGATTTGCCTCCCACACGGGGCCGATCGCGTGCGCGATGGTGGCGCGCTGACGTTCCGCGGTGGGGCCACTGGCGAGGAGGTCCCAGACGCCACCCCCATAGTCGGCGCCACCCAGTAGCGCGTAGAACGTCAGCGACATCACGAGCACCAACCCGAGCAGGACGGTCACATCGATCATGCATGCCCCCGCGTCGGCGCCGTTTCCAACACCGTTCGTCGGATTACGTCAATCACCACTGCCGCGAGGCCAACGTAGATGCACGTGAACAGGACGAAGGGCACAAGCAGGCCCGGCATCGGCGTCACTGCTTCAGACGTTCTCATGACTCCTTGGATGATCCAGGGCTGCCTCCCGAGCTCTGTAACCATCCAGCCCGCCTCGACGGCGACGACGCCGAGGGCGGTCGACCAGAACATGGCATTCAAGAACCACCGGGATTCGAACAGTCGACCCCGCCACCACAGCGTGCCGGCCCACAGGGCCAGAAACGCGAGCCATGTCCCAATGGCCACCATGACTTGAAAGGCGATGTGCACGGCCGTCACTGGAGGCCATAGCTCGCGAGGGATGTCGTTTAGGCCGACTACGGAAGCCGCCGGGTCGCCGTGTGCCAGGAGGCTGAGCCCTCCTGGGATCTCCAACGCGTACCGTGTCTCTCGGGCATCAACGTCGGGGATCCCGCCGATCCGCAGCGGTGCGTAGGTTGCCGTCTCGAAGTGCCCCTCGAGCGCAGCAAGTTTTGCCGGCTGGGTGCGCGCGACCACCCGCCCGGCCCAGTCACCCGAGAGCGGTTGCAACAGCGCCGCGGGCAAACCGACGAACAGCGCAATGACAAAGGCACGCCTGTGGAACGGATGCCGGTGGTCCCGCAACAACAGACGCGCATGGATGCCGGCCACGGCAACGCCCACGGCGGCGTACGCCGCTAGCAGCATGTGCAGAACCTGAGCTCCGGCTGCGGGATTGAACATCGCCGCAAACGGATCGACCTCGACGATGCGGCCGTCCACGAGACGAAACCCGGCCGGCGTATTCATCCAGGCGTTCGCCGTGACGACAAATGCGCCAGACAGTGCACCGCCGAGCGACACCATCACGCCAGCAAACACGTGGGCCCGCGAACTGAGCTTGTCCCAACCGTACAAGTACAAGCCGAGGAAGATGGCTTCGAGGAAAAACGCGAACCCCTCAAGCGAGAACGACATTCCGATAATGGGCCCCGCGAACTCCATGAACGCAGGCCACAAGAGACCGAGTTCGAACGAGAGCACGGTGCCGGACACAGCGCCCACCGCGAAGAGAATGGCCGTTCCTCGTGCCCACCGCTTGGCCAGGTCCAGGTATTCCGGACGACTGGTACGCAGCCATGCGATCTCGGCGGCGACCATCATGACGGGCATGGCCATGCCGATCACCGCAAAAATGATGTGAAAGGCGAGCGACATGCCCATTTGCCACCGCGCATAGAGAAGGTCCATGCCGCTCACGATCTACTGATTGTCGCGCGGGTTTGGACGGCCGACGCCGTCAATGCATAACGTGCGGGATGCATGCTCTGAACGGCGCGAGAATCGCGGCCGTTCAGAGCTTCCAGTTTACTGCCCGGATGGCTTCGGCTGAGCGTCCTTCATGCCGACGATAGCTCGTCTGTTGATCCGAGCCGCGGGCGTCGATTATGGCTCGCCTCCCGCGCGGCAAAAGGGTTATTGTTTTTCCCACACCATGACCGCGACGCGAATCGTTGTTCTGGCCCTGCTCGTCCTGACGCCGGCGACCCTTGCGGCCCGGAGTCTCGACATCTATTTCATCGACGTCGAAGGGGGCCAGGCCACGCTCATCGTGACGCCCGCCGGTGAGTCACTGCTGATTGATGCCGGGTATGGACGCGACAGCCGCGATCCGGACCGAATCCTGGCGGCCGTGCGGGACGCGGGCCTCGAGCGCCTCGATGTCCTCCTGGTCACCCACTTTCACAACGATCATGTCGGCGGAGTTCCAGAACTCGCGGCACGGATTCCGATCCGGACGTTCATCGACTACGGCGATCCGCTCGGCACCCCGTACGGGGCCGACCGGATGACTCTGCGAAGCTTTGCGCTGTATGAACCGGTCCGGAAGGCGGGCCTCCATCTGACGCCGCAACCCGGCGAACGTTTGCCCCTGGCTGGTGTCGATGCCACCGTCGTCAGCTCCGGAGGAACGCTCCTGTCCACTCCTCTGCCCGGCGGAGGCCAACCAAACGCGGCGTGCGGGAGCCTCGCACATCATCCGGAGGATGGCACCGAGAACTTTCGATCCCTTGGCATCGTGCTCCGATATGGCGCGTTTGGTTTTCTCGATGTCGGCGACCTCAGTGGGAACACGCTCCCCAAGCTGTTCTGCCCACAGAATCTGGTCGGTGAGGTCTCCGTGTATCTCATCGCGCATCACGGGAATTACGACAGCGACGCATCCGCGGTCTACTCGGCGCTGAACCCTCGTGTGGCCGTCATGAACAACGGTCCGGCCAAGGGCGGTGATCCCTCGACGTTCAGAACAGTTCGTGTTCAGCCGAGTGTCGATTTGTGGCAGTTGCACGCCTCGCGTCATCCGGAGGCGCAGAATTCAGCGGATGACCTTATTGCGAATGTCGATGATCAGGAACATGAGGGTCACTGGATCAAATTGACCGCCAGCGACGACGGCAGCTTCCAGGTCACCAATGGGCGTACGGGCCATACGAGGACCTACGCAGCGGAATCCACACACGGGCGGCACTAGCAGGCCGTGGTGAACGTGACCAAGGCGCCACAGAGACGCGGAGACACAGAGTTCTTCAAGATATTTTCTCTGTGCCTCTGCCTCTGTGGCCCGGTTCGGATTTGTGCCACAGGCTGCTAAAGCCCAAAGCCCAGAGCCCAAAGCCTAAAGGGGATGGACATCGTGTCACATCGAGCGCTGGTGGTGAGGTGGACCGTCCTGGCCGCCGCCCTCGTGCTGCTCAACGTCTCGCTGACATTTGACAACGTGTGGCCGACCCTCTTCGTGCGGCTGACCGGCGCCGTCTCGCTCGAGGCCGCGCTCCTCGTGCTGGTCATGGTCGTCATTCGAGCGCGGATCGGCCCTCTACCGCGCGCCGTTCTTCGAATGCTGGGCGTACTGTGGGTCTTTCTGGTCGCCGGCCGCTACGCGGATGTCACCTCGCAGTCGCTGTACGGGCGGGATATCAATCTGTACTGGGACGTACGCTACATGCCCGACGTCGGTTCGATGCTGGCCGTGGTCGCCGACCCGTGGGAGGTCGCCGCCGTCGTCGCCGGCGCGCTGCTTCTCCCCGTGGTCGCGTATGCCCTCATTCGCTGGGCGCTCGGCTGCGTGAGCGATGCGACCCACGACCCGTGGGCCCGACGCGCGCTGGCGGCCGTCGCCGGAGCGGTGCTGGTCTGCAGCATCGCGCAGCGTGTCGACGCGCGGATACCCGAAATGCTCGAGATCGCGGCGCCGGTGACACCCGTGTACATGAACCAGGCCCGCCGGTTCGCCTACGAGTTGACTGGCGCAGGCCTGCGGGCTCTCCCTCCGGCCACGCCCATCGCGTCGGACCTCGCCCGCGTGCGAGGGGCGGATGTCTTCCTCGTCTTCATCGAGTCGTACGGCCAGGTGAGCTGGGATCGTCCGGCGTTCGTCACCGCGCTCGCGTCCAGCCGCGCCGGCCTGGAGGCCGCCATCCGCGATACCGGTCGCGAGGTGGTCTCTGCGAGCGTCGAATCATCCACGTTTGGCGGCGAGTCGTGGCTCGCGCACATCAGCCTGCTGACCGGCACTGAGGTGCGCGATCAGGACACGAACGTCCGGCTGATGGCCCAGCCGCGCGATACCATGGTCACGGCCTTCGCTCGCCAGGGATACCGGACCGTGGCCGTCATGCCGGGACTTCAGCGCGAGTGGCCCGAGGGACGGTTCTACGGATTCGACCAGGTCTACGGGTCTCGCGAGCTTGACTACCACGGTCCGCCATTCGGCTGGTGGGATATCACGGACCAGTACGTCTTTGCGCGCCTGGATGCACTCTCGCTGGCTCGTCCGTCGCGGCAGCCGCTGTTCGTCTTCTTCCCGACGATCAGCACTCACACGCCGTTCACGCCCACGCCTCCGTATCAGCCTGATTGGACGAGGATTCTGACAACGACGCCGTACGACGCCGACGAGCTGGATCGCGCGTGGTCACAGCCGCCGGACTGGCTCAACCTCGGCCCCGGGTACACACAGGCGCTCGACTACATGCACGCCACGCTCGGCGGCTACCTGCGCCTGCACGCCGAGCGTGACCTCGTCATGATTCTCGTCGGCGATCACCAGCCGCCCGCGGCCGTCAGTGGTGAGGACGCCTCCTGGGACGTGCCGGTGCACGTCATCGCCAGCCGTCAGGAGTTCCTCGATCGCCTGCTCCGGCACGGGTTCCGGAAGGGACTTGCACCGACGACGCAGCCGTTGATGAAGATCAACGCGATGCTGCCGGTGTTGCTCGACGGATTTGGAGACGTCAGCAGTACTGTGGCGGCACGTCGATGATCACGCGACGGCGCCGCAGCTCGTCGTACTGAGGGCCGAGCGCGCCTGGTACGATGGGACCCGTCAGATCCCCTGGAACGGTGACCGTCGACGGGAGGTACTGCTTGCAGGCGCCAAACTCCTCCTCGTACTCCGGAGTCGGGAACGTCAGGGTCAGCACTGACGAATCGCCCTGACGGTCGACCCGGTACAACGGGTTCACTTTCAGCTCTCCTCGTATCTCGGGCGGCTCGCTGACGACGTACTTCTGAAACAGTTCCTCGCGTCCGCTGGCGACGAGGGTGAACGACGGTTCGGTCCCGATCTCGGCCGGAGACGCGCTGCGGGTCAGATCGACGGTCCGGTGATTCAGCACATCCTCGAAGAGGTACTCGTCACTGAACAGGCGCGGCGCACGCGGCTCGAAGAGGCTGGCGTAGCCGGCCGGAGTCAGCGTCATGCCTGCCGAGACATTTTCGCCCAGCGAGCTGTGCAAGTGCGGCAGCACGATCACCCCACGCGACCCGACCACGCGCATCATCTCCTCTGCCAGCAGGCGTTTGTGCCAGATGTAGGGAAAGGCGTCAGCCAGCACGGCCAGTGAGAAGGCGTCGCGTGCAAACGGGAGCGGATTATTGGCATCACAGCACACGGCGCCGGATAACGGCGAGGTGAACCGCCTCGCCATCCAGAGCTTCCAGAAGTACACGTCCGCGTCTATCACGCCGCCGGCGGGCTCGAGATTGGCCAGCACGCGCGTCAGGTGACCGGAGCCCCCGCACACATCCAGCACAGGACGCGAGTCCACACCGCCGCTCTGCCCCAATCCCGTGAGCAGCGCCTCGACCATCAGGAAGGTCGGGTCCGAGAAGCGGTACAGGAAGCAATCGGCCTCAGCATCGAGGCTCAGGATCGCGAGGGCATCGCGGTACGTCGGTCTCCGACGCTGCATGAGCGACCGGAAGGAGATCCCCCGCGCCTCGTCGAGGCCGAGCAGCGTCAACAGCGCCTCTTCCTGCCGATCGGCCTCCAACTGATGCATCGCCTCACGGGTGGTGTCGTCGGCGATCAGCACCGGAATGCCGGCCACCACGGGAAACGCACAGCAGTCGCAGCCGAGCACGCCCGATTCGATCCGGCCGTGTGCGCGCTCGAGCGCCTGATTCTCCACGACGGTCAGGCGGCTCCCGCAAAAGGGGCACCGCAGCATGGCAAGCAGCGTCTCGCGCACGCCTACCCTGCTTCCACACCGAGCCGGCGCGGCAGCGCCAGGGGCGCTGTGAGCCGCTCGATGAAGCCGTCGTCTCGCGATCCGACCTCCGCGCGCCGGAAGTATTCGACACCGAGCAGGCGGCATGCCTCCTCGTCTGACAACAGATCGAGCGCGTCTCCGGCGAGCTGTGTGCGGTGACATCGAAGCGCGGCCAGCTTCCGGGCCGCATATGCACGCGCGTCGATCACGAGCGTGGGTGGCGCCGCCGCCGCCCCGAACGCATCGGCGTCAGACACGCCCAGGATTGAATACGGCGCGTGCGTCGCTGGAATCCTCGCGGCGACCGTGTCGATGACGGCACGCATTCGACCAGGCGCCATCGTCACGTAGTACAACGCCGGAGCGGCGTCGCCCAAGGCCGCGACCGCCGCGGTCGTCCGCTCATGAATGGCAATGTGATCCGGATGCCAGTAGAGGCCGTCGTCTCCGAACGTGATCACGACATCGGGGCACAACCGGATCGCGGCGTCACGGATATCCGCTTCGAGCCTCGCGGTGTCGGTCCAGGGCAGCATGCCGTCCTCGTAGTCGAGCACCACCACGTCACTGACTCCGAGCACACGGGCTGCTGCCTCGAGCTCATTCGTACGGACGCGGCCCGGCTCGCGTCCGGCTCGCCAGCCCATCTCACCCCTCGTCGCACACAGAATCGACACACGAGCGCCCAGCTCGGCACACCACGCCAGCAGCCCTCCGCACGCGAGCGATTCGTCGTCTGGATGCGCGAACACGGCCAGGAGCGACTGCCCCCGCAACGTGGCAGGTGAGGGATTCATACGAGCGCGTCTTGTGTGGTGCGGCTGCGGGCGACCAGCCGCGCGTATACGGCCACGTAGTCGTCCACCATCCGATCCACCCCGAAGCGCTCCACGGCGCGGGTCCGTACCCGCTGCCGATCGAGCGAAAGGACGCGCGGAAGACCGGCAATGAGGGCGTCGAGGCTGTCGAAGACGCCGCCGGTGAGACCGTCGTCGACGATTTCCTCCACGGCGCCACGATTGAGGGCCGCCACCGGTGTGCCACATGACGCGGCCTCTGCCAGCACCAGCCCGAACGGCTCTGCGATCTGCATGGGATAGATCAGCGCCCGCGCGCCGGCGAGCAGGCGCGCCGCGGCGTCCCGTTCCACTTCGCCGACGTACACGACGTCGCGCTGATTGACGAGGGGGGCCACCGCCTCGCGGTAGTACTCGTTCTCGGCGGCCGCTATGAGCAAGCGCATTCCGGTTCGCCGGGCGATCTCTATGGCTTCGACGACACCTTTGCCCGGGGTGAAGCGGCCGAGAAACAGCAGGTAGTCCTCGGGATCCGCACGAAAGTCGAACACGTCAGTGTCGACGGCATGATGAATCGTCGCCACGACATCGAGACCGTTCAGCAGCAGTCGCTGTTGATGGGAGACGGCCACGAACGGAGCCTCTGCGTACCGCGACCAGAGGCCAACCTCGAGCTCGGTCGGCGAATGGTGCACCGTGTGGAGGAGCGGTGTCGGGCACACCCGCGAGTACGCCAACGACATCGGGTAGTACTCCGCCTGACAGTGAATGACGTCGAACGCCGCGGCCCGTTCCACCGCGGCCGCCACATTGAAGAGTTCACACAATTCCCAGGGCCAGAGCGAGTCGTCCTCCGAATAGCCTCGCGGATAGCTGGCGTGCAGCGTGGCCTTCGTCACCGAGTTGCCGGTGGCAAAGAGCGTCACGTCGTGGCCGCGCGAGACGAGTCCGTCGGTCAGGAGCGCCGTCATCGTCTCTATCGAACCGGATTTGATCGGCGGGATCGATGTGGCGACAGGCGCGACGTGCGCGATGCGCAGAGGCCGTTCGACGCGGGACGGCCGGCTCATTCGCAGGCCCTCTCCAAGAACGAAGGCAGGACGCGTGAGGCGTCGAAGTACTCGGTCGCGATTTCTGCAGCCCGTCGCGCGTGCCGTGAATACTCGCGATCGACGCAGTCGAGCGCCTCGACCGCCTCCTCTGCCGACGAAAACGCCAAGAGGCCCGTGCCCGCCGGCACATGGGCGCTCCATCCCGTGTCCTGCACCAGAGCGGGACGCCCTGCAGCCAGGTAGCACTCGGTACGGTCGCTGAACCACCCGGATCGCCGAGACACATACGCGTGCTTGGCGACGGCGAACTCCCCTTTCGAGCCCTGGATGAACTCACGATAATCCCAGAGCGATCGCGACACGCTCATCGCATCGATCGTCGTCCAGCCGTGCTCGCGAAGCAGCGTCTGCGGGCCGTTAATGGCGAGGGTGAGGGGATGGCGCGTGCGCCGGGGAAGGTCGAGGAAGCGACCGAACTCACGGTCCTTGTTGCCGTCCACGTCGGCAAAGCTTTCCGTTCGCCACGTCATCACGGTCGTAAACCGCGGCACGGCTGGCGGCGCGTCCGTACGCCACAGATCGATGACCACCGGTTGCCACGTCTTCTGCCAGGCGAAGCCGCCGTCCGGGACGTCGGAGGCAGGTGTCCCGATGTTGGCGCCGAAGGTGAACAGATGATCGAACCCGCGGAAGAAATCGACGTACCACGCGTCGCCTTTCGCAATCGCGAGCTGTGTGAACACCGGATCGGAGTCGATGAACACACGCCTCGGAATTCGCGCGTACTCGTCTCGCCAGAACCAGGATCCACCTGACAGGTTGATGAACAGGTCCGCCTCGGCGCAATACGCCCGGACGGCCTCGGCGTGCAGGCCGTGATACGTCCCGTCGTAATTCACAAAGCTCCAGTGGTCGCCGAGACCAAATGGGTCGAGGGCGCTGTGGATGTACTTCGTGCCATACGATGGGTCCAGCGATCGTGTGTTCTGCTCAGGGTCGTAAATGCATTCGCCTGTGTCCTCGACGTAGAGCACTTCGTGGCCAAGGGCGCGAAGCCCGAGCAGGTACATGAGCGAGCACCACGTGACGCCGCCGAAGGGATATCGCGCGATGATGCCGGCAAAGACGATCTTCATGCCGGCGCCCTCATCAGCTCGTCAATCGATGCGGGCTCGTCGAGCGATCGGCCGATCGAGAGACGGGCACACATCCGCTGATACAGCGCGTGCGACGCCAGAAGGTCGTCGTGCGTCCCCTGCGCGACGAGTCGTCCGTCATCGAGGACGAGGATCCGTGTGGCGTCGCGAATCGTCGAGAGCCGGTGGGCGATCACGATCGTGGTTCGGCCATGGCGCAGGCGACCAAGCGCGTCGAAGACGATCTGTTCGGAGATCGCATCCAGGGACGAAGTCGGCTCGTCCAGGATCAAGATGGGTGCGTTCTTCAGAATCGCCCGCGCGATGCCGAGCCGCTGGCGCTCGCCCCCCGACAGCGTCGCGCCGGCTTCCGCAACCTGCGTCTCGTAGCCGTGCGGCAGACGCTGCACGAACTCGTGCACGTGGGCGGCCCGCGCCGCAGCCACGATCTCCTCGCCGGACGCATCGAGCCGGCCGTACCGGATGTTGTCGGCGATCGATCCGCTGAACAGCACCGGCTCCTGCGGCACGACGGCAATCCGCTCGCGGAGCGACCGCAGCGCGTATCGTGAGGCGTCAATGCCGTCGATCAACACCCGGCCGCTCGTGGGATCGAAGAATCGCGGAATCAAGCTGACGAGCGTGGTCTTTCCCGCGCCTGTCAGTCCCACCACCGCAACCATCTCCCCCGGACGCGCGTCGAAGGAGATGTCGCGAAGCACCCGGTGGTCCTCGTCATAGGAAAAACTCACACGATCGAAGCGGACGAGACCAGAGACCCCCGAGGCATCGCGCGCGCCTGGAGCGTCATGCTTCTCTGGCGACAGGGCGAAGATGCCGCACACCCGGCGCGCGCTGACCAGCGCCTGCTGCAACGAGCCGATCGTCTCGGCAATCGAGGAGAGCGGGTTGTAGACGGCGGCCAGATAGGCAATGACCACCAGCAGCGATCCGACCGTCAATCGGCCGTCCATCACGTGGGTGCCGCCCACGATCAGGACGAGCGCCGTGCCAGCCAACGTGATGGCGGTCACCGCGACGGAGAACAGAGACTCCTGCCACGTGAGCGTAAGCCTCGCATCCATCGTCTCCGAGCCAGCCTTGACAAATCTGGCCAGCTCCTGCCGCTCCCGGGCGAAGCTCTTGACGGCCCTGACCGATACGAGCATCTCATACGCACGCTCGATGAGTGCCGATTCGCGAGCCTTCACCTGCTCTGCCCGGTCGGTCATCCGGCGAGAGTAATAGCGCAGGCAGGCGTACAGGAACGGCGCAACACTGAGCGACAGCAGCGCGAGCGTCGTATCGAGCCGCATGAGAATCACGAACATCACGACCAGTTTCAGTACCGCCACGGCCAACGGGAACACGCCGCCGAGCACGAGGTCGCTCGGACAGTACGCATCGGAGTCGATCCGATACACGGAGTCGGCCGTCTTGGCCTGAATGTGATGGTGGAGCGGCAGGTCCTGCAGGTGCGCGAGCAGCCTGGATCGCAGGTCGTAGACCATTCGCTGCGCGATGCGAACCTGAATGTGCGTCTGAACCATCGCGACGATCTCGCTCGCGACCTGCAGCAGCAATCCGGTCACCACCACGACCAGCAGCAGCGCGAACACGCTCGAGCCGATGACAGAATCGACAACGCCCGCCAGGGGTGCCGGGAGCGGGTGCGCAGCGAGCACGTTGTCGACGACGATCTTGAGGGGCCACGGCGCCGTCATGCTCAGCGTGATCTCGAGCAGCGCCAGCAATGCGAGTACAACCACTCCCCTGCGGTACGGCTGCAGCAGCGATAGCGTCCACCTCAGCTGCGCCATGTCAATTCCCGCCTTCAAGACGTCTGGCTGCGCCCTGCGGCAACGGCAGGATATCCCTCACGGAAGCGATCGGCGACACGGCAATCGCACTGACGCCTGCCTGGCTGGCGTCTTTCACATACAGCCAGCCTGCGGGGTGATAGGCAATCCGCGTCGGCGGCATCAGGAGTCCAGGGCTGCTCACCGTCGTGATGCGGCCGTCAGGGTCGATCACACGCACGCGATTGTTTCCTGTATCCGCTACGTACAGGAAAAGACCGCGACCGCCCGAGACCAGAGACAGTCCCATCGGTGCAGCCAGGCGCGCGCCGACCGCGAGGGCGCCGTCGCCGCCCGCGCCGGGAACGCCGTCGCCCGCGATTGTTGAAATGATGCCGGTGCTCGTGCTGATCCTCCGGACGCGGTGATGGCCCGTATCGGCGACATAGACGTCGCCGTTGTGCGCAACCGCGAGGCCGGTCGGACCATCCAACTGTGCCGCCGCAGCGGGACCGCCGTCGCCTACGTCGTTACCGCTGCCTGGGCGACCATCGCCGGCAATCGTGCGGAAGACACCGGTGTCGTGTTCCATCACGCGAATGCGGTTGCTCAGCGTGTCGGCGACGTACAGGCTCCCAGTCGGCCCCAGGGCGATGGCTGACGGACCATGAAGCGACTCGGCGATGACACTGATCTCGCCGGTCGACGGCACGACGCGACTGATACGGTTGCGCGTGGCGTCTGCCACAAAGAGATCGCCGTTCGGAGCAACCGCGATGTCGGCGGCACCAAGTGGAATCGGCGCACCCAGTATCGGGTCCCCATCTGTCGCGATATCCGCGGCACTCCACAGCGCGCCAAGAGGCGGACGGGGGCGTAGACGCCGTATTGTCCGGGCATCGGCGACGAAGACATCCCCAGCGATCCCGACAGCCACGCTCCCCTCGCTCGCGAGCTCCAAGGCGAGCGCGCCGGCTGGGGGCGCTTCGTCGGCAGACGCATCGGGCCGCAGGCCCGCGCCGGCGAGTGCGACGAAGATGATCACCACCGCGGCTTGCAGCACGCGCGCCGGAGTGACGATGCCGGCACGTGGCGACCAGGAGGACGGAACTGGGAGCGGAAGAAACCCTGCGGCACCGCTGACCCGTGCGAGCGCGCGCCGTACCACCGCGATGGCGCGACCTGTTCGCCAGGCCCCCCGTGCGACGACGCTCCCGGACATCGCGAGCCATGCCGCGACCGCGGCCGGCCAATCGATCGTTGCCACCGCGCCGAGGCCCGCCACCGTCACGAGGGCCAACGCGCCTGCGAGAGCTGCTGGCCTCACGCGAAGACGCGTGCCCACGCGCACAAGACAACGGCCTTCCGCGTGCTCTTCGACGAGGACGCGCAGATCGAGCCATCCCCAGTGCCCGAGGGCGAGGCTCAGGTCCCGATCGGCGTGCCAGCCGTCATCCACTTCCACGACCCGAGCGGGACGCGAAGCACGCAGGACCCCGGCGAGTTCTGACAGCATGGACGTGTGCGCGAACCACGATTCGCTCCAGAACGCACGCTGGTCTACGAGCCCGGCCATCAGTCGAACAGACTGGCCAGCATCACCCAGTGATGGAACCGATGCCTGCCACGGTGGCTGCGCGATACCCGCCGGCGCAACGAGCTGCGGCAGCGACCACATACCCTTGAGGCGCCCGCGCATGCGAGCGAGCGGCTGCACAACATGCAGCCAGGCAATCGTGGCCCTATAGACGACCCGGCTTGCCGAGGACGGCAGTCCCCACAACGGCGGTAGTCGCCGGAGGTCCGATCGCTGCGCGAGCGCAACGCATCGCGCGAGCGTCGTGAGCCAGCCGACTGTGCCGGCGGCGAGCAGCCATGCCCCCTGGGATGGCTGTGCCAGTCCGAATGCACCAATCACAACAAGGATCGAGGAGACGACGAGCCATGTGGCCGAGTGTGCGACGTACTGCCATGGAGAACACTCGGCCCAGTACACGGATGGAAATGCCGCCGTGCCCCAGACGCCCGTATTGACGCGGCGCCTGCGGAGGGTGAGCCTTTCCGGCAACGGACCGTAGATTCGCCCGAGCCACAGAATGCGGCCACCCGAACACTTCTCAGGATGGCGCACATGCAGCCAGGCCTCAGCCTCCCCGTAGCCGACTTGCTGGCGCCAGAACGCTTCAATCGTCGTCCGGTGGTGGTGCCAGACGAGCGCCGCAGGCGCGAATCCCAGGCGGAGTCCTCGTGCCTGAAGGCGCCAGCACATGTCGACGTCGTCGCCGGCGCGCTCGAACACCGGGTTGAACCCGCCGACGGACAGCAGGGCGTCGCGGCGGAACGCCATGTTGCACCCGGGAATGTGTTCGGCGACCACGTCATCGAGGAGCACATGTGTGGGCCCGCCCGGCGCACGAGCGACGCACTGCGCCATCCACGCATCGTCTTCTGGGACGACGTTGGGGCCGCCGGCGCCGGCCACGCCTTCTCTGAGCAGGGTGTGGACCAGATAGTTCAACCAGTCTGGGTCGACCCTGGCGTCCGCATCCGTATAGGCGACGATCTCGCCGCTCGCAGCAGCCAGGCCCACATTGCGCGCGACGCTCAAACCGCCCTTCGGGACGTCGATCACGCGCACCCCGGCCTGCGCCCGGGCGATGGCGGCTGTCGCGTCGCGCGACCCATCATTCACGACGATGATTTCGACGTTGGGATACGTCAGCGCTGCCAGGGAGGTGAGACACTCTTCGATGGTGCCGGCAGCCTCGTGCGCACACACGACGACCGAGACTCTGGTCCGCCCTGCAGGTTCATCGACCGGAAACGGCGCCTCAGCGAAGGCCTGCGTGACGGCTGCCAGTGCGGTCTTCGGTCGTCGTTCGGCGTCGACCAGCCCGAACGCCCAGTCGTCGACGTCCCGGCCGCCTCGCCACCACTCGTCGGTCCACGAAAACGCCACCGCGCCGCACGCGCCTTCCGCAAATGCCGTGCGGACGTGCATCGAGGTGATGCGGGCCTGGCCGTCATCGCCCTCGCGCCGGCTGTCGCCGCCGGCCTCCGCGAGCAGCAGCGGCCTGGGCCCCGCGATGTGCTGCAGTCGTGCCAGATAGCTTCGCAGGTCCGCCTCGCGATGGAGGTACACGTTGAACGCGCACACGTCGAAACAGTTGAGATCGAGGTACTCGGTGGGAGGAAAGTTCACGTAGGTCAGCACGCTCTCCGGCGCCGCCGATTTGAGGTCGTCATAGAGCAATCGGAGAAAGCGCTCGATTCGTGAGCGCCCATGCCATCGCACGACCGCCGGTGAGATCTCGTTGCCGACCGCGAACATCAGGACGGCCGGGTGTGCCGCCAGTTCGCGCACCGCCACCATCGCGTCGCGGCGAATCCGCCGCACCAGCTGCGGATCGTCGAGAAATGCCATGTGTTGCGGCCAGGGCATTCCGACCATCACCCGGAGACCTTCTCGCGCGGCGGCATCCAGGACGGCCGCTGTCGGCACGGTATATGTGCGAACCGTATTGAAGCCGGCCGCCGCCATCGCCGAGAAATCGGCGGCCAACCGGACGGCATCCGGGAACTGCGCCCCTGCCGGATCGGGCGCAAACGTGCCGTAGGCGACGCCCTTCACCAGAAAGCGACGGCCGCCGATCTGGAGGAACTTGCCGTCGACACGGACGGCAGTGGGGGTGCTGGAGCGGGCCGGCGAAGACATAGTCACTGAGGCAATCCTCGGCCCCACAACAGGCACAGGAACGCTGTAAATGCTAACGAGCCATCGATTGTCTCCGCACAGGTTCCCGGTGGTCAAGCCGCCCGCCGGCCGCTAGAGCCGGAACGGGCGGATGAACGTGACGCGCACGTCGACCAGCTCGGACATGAACGAGTTGTCGTTGTCCCCGTGGCGCTCACGCGGCCACCACGGACAGGTGGGTCGGTATCGCGAGGTCAGTCGGTATTGGCGGTTGCGAGCCCCCGCAACCAAAGATACTTGCAGGGAGAGGTCGTCGGATTCCGACGACCTCTTCGTTTGTACGGTGGCCCCCAGCATGGCCGCGAGATTGCCCCGTAGCTCGATCCCGAGTTCCTCCCTGTCCCCGTCTGGAGTCAGCACGATAGCGTCCACGAGACCGCGCAGGGCCTCGGTCGCCTCGACGCGGCTTTCGGGCTGCTGGAGCGACTTGGCGAGCTCCGTGACTTTCGTCCGGTAGACGTGGGCCATCTCGGGGTGCAGGAGCGGCGGCGGTTCGTCCGCCGTCTTGAGCTGAGCCTCCAGTTCCTTTCTTCGGGGTGCGGGTCCCCGACGCATCGACTTCTGACAGGCGTGTCGCCGTGCCAGCGTGATGATTTCGACGTGTGTTGAACGAGCGGATTTGCGCCTGGCCTGAGGCCGAAGCGCAGTCCGGTTCGGTCATCCGCTTCGCGGACGTGATGTCGCACGAACAGACAACCAGGAAATGGTTTGAGAAGTAAGGAACGAACCGTGGCCTGAGACCGCCGATTCGAACGTGCTCCACATCGGGCGATGTGGAGGAGGCTGCGAACTGCAGCCGGTGAAGATGATCCGACAGTAGCGCCGTCGCCGACCGTCGTCAAGCACTTCCGTGCTGGCCGTCGATAGTTGCGCGAGAACGGGTCGCGACTCGCGCGGTCAAGGCCGTGAGCCGCGCGCAGCGCGGGCGGAGCGGAACCGAGGAAGCGCGGAGCGCCTTGAGCGCGCGAGTTGGGAGCCGCACAATCGTCGTGCGACGGTCGCTGTTCACGACGCGGATCGGCACACCTCATGCCGCCCGGACTCACGCGTCCGACGACGACCCGCTCCGGCTGAGGCAGAGACAGCGTGGCGTGAGCGACCACCTCGCTGGCCGCAGGCTTGGCAGGCCAACCAGCC
>JBOGIR010000181.1:0-14117 GCA_050742335.1 Vicinamibacterales bacterium
GAGGGGAAGCTCGGCGGACAGGCGGAGGTGCCGGGCGTCGCGGGCACGTGGAAGGACCTGACCGACAACGTCAACTCGATGGCGAAGAACCTGACGGCGCAGGTGCGCAACATCGCCGAGGTCGCGACCGCCATCGCGAGCGGCGACCTCTCCCGCAAGATCACGGTCAACGTGAGTGGTGAGATCCTCCAGCTGAAAGAGACCATCAACACGATGGTCGATCAGCTCAACGCGTTCGCGTCGGAGGTGACCCGCGTCGCGCGCGAGGTCGGCACCGAGGGTCGCCTCGGCGGCCAGGCCAACGTGCTCGGCGTGGCCGGTACGTGGAAGGACCTCACCGATTCGGTCAACGTCATGGCCGCCAACCTCACCGACCAGGTGCGCGGCATCGTGAAGGTCGTCACCGCCGTGGCCACCGGCAACCTGCGTCAGCGTCTTTCGGTGCAGGCCAAGGGCGAAGTGGCGGCGCTCGCCGAGACGATCAACAACATGACGGACACGCTCGCGCTCTTTGCCGATCAGGTCACCAACGTCGCGCGCGAGGTCGGCGTGGATGGCCGTCTCGGCGGCCAAGCGAACGTGCCAGGTACGGCCGGCACGTGGAAGGACCTGACGGGTAACGTGAACCTGCTCGCCGCGAACCTCACCACGCAAGTGCGCGCCATAGCCGACGTGGCCACGTCGGTGACCAAGGGCGACCTGACGCGCGTCATCGAGGTCGAGGCGAGCGGCGAGGTCGCCGAGCTCAAAGACAACATCAACACGATGATCGACAACCTGCGCGCCACCACCGAGCGCAACAAGGAGCAGGACTGGCTGAAGTCGAACCTCGCCAAGTTCACCGGCATGCTCCAGGGCCAGCGCGACCTCTTTGTCGTCGGGCAAGCGCTTCTCTGGGATCTGGTGCCGCTGGTCCAGGCACAGCAGGGCTCCATCTACCAGATGGACACCACGAGGGACTCGGAGCCGGCGCTGCATCTGCTCGCCGGGTACGCGCAGCAGTCCGGCCTCTCCGCCCGGATTATCCTTGGGACCGGACTCGTCGGCCAGTGCGCGGTGGAGAAGAGACGCATCCTGCTCAGCGACGTCCCGCCGGAATACACACGCATCGAGTCGAGTCTCGGCGAGGGGCGTCCCGCAAATGTCGTCGTGCTGCCGGTGCTGTTCGAGGGTGAGACCAAGGCAGTCATCGAGCTCGCCTCACTCCATCCCTTCTCCGACATCAACCTGACGTTCCTCGAGCAGCTCACACAGTCGATCGGCGTTGTCCTCAATACCATCGAGGCGACGATGCGGACCGAAGGCCTGCTGGTGCAGTCGCAGCAGCTCACCACCGAGCTGCAGTCGCGACAGAGCGAGCTGCAGGAGACCAACGAGGCGCTCGAGCAAAAGGCCCATCAGCTGGCCGAGCAGAACATCGAGGTGGAGCGCAAGAACTCCGAGGTCGAGCAGGCCCGCCGCGCGCTCGAAGAGAAGGCGGCGGAGCTGGCGCTCACCTCGAAGTACAAGTCCGAGTTCCTCGCCAACATGAGCCACGAGTAGCGCACGCCGCTCAACTCGATCCTGATTCTCGGCCAGCAGCTGGCCGAGAACATGGGGGGCAACCTCACATCGAAGCAGGTAGATTTCGCGAAGAACATCCACTCCGCCGGCTCCGATCTGCTCACGCTCATCAATAACATTCTCGACCTCTCGAAGATCGAGTCCGGTACCGTGACCGTCGAGGCCGAGGAAATCACGTTCGCCTCGCTGCGCGACACGATTGACCGCAACTTCCGCCACGTCGCCGAGGCCAAGAGCCTGCCCTTCCACGTGGACTTCGACCCGACGCTGCCGCGCGGCCTCACCACCGACCCGACGCGCCTCCAACAGATTCTGAAGAATCTTCTTTCAAACGCGTTCAAGTTCACGGCGCACGGCCAAGTCAAGGTGCAAGTGAGCGTGGCGACGGGCGGCTGGAGCGAGGATCACCCTGCGCTCAGCCGCGCGGCGAGCGTGGTCTCGCTGGCTGTGACCGACACCGGCATTGGCATCGCGCCGGAGAAACAGCGCCTCATCTTCGAGGCCTTCCAACAGGCCGACGCCGGCACCGCGCGCAAGTACGGCGGCACCGGGCTCGGCTTGGCCATTTCGCGCGAGCTGGCCTCTCTGCTCGGTGGTGAGATCCGGCTCAGTAGCACGCCAGGTCAGGGCAGTACGTTCACTCTGTATCTGCCGCACACCTACACGGGCCCGGCGGCTGCAGCGGTCACGCTGGCCTCGTTCCGGGCAATGGCTCCGCCGATCACGCTGCCCGTGCTGCCGGTCGTGCGCGAGGAGCAGATTCCCGACGACCGGGACGTCATCGACGACCACGACAACGTTCTGCTCATCGTGGAGGACGACCCGCACTACGCCCGTGTGCTGCTCGGTCTGGCGCGAGACAAGGGCTTCAAGGCGCTCGTGGCCCAACGCGGCGCGGTCGGGCTCTCCCTCGCCCGGCAGTATCTGCCAACGGCCATCACGCTCGACATTTTCCTGCCGGACACGCTCGGCTGGACGGTGCTCAACAACCTCAAGCTCGACCCCGCCACCCGTCACATTCCGGTGCAGATCATCTCGCTCGAGGAGGAGCGTCATCACGGTCTCGCGCACGGCGCGTTCTCGTACTTGGTCAAGCCAGTCACCGCAGAGAGTCTCGAGGCCGCGTTCGACCGTATCAAGACCTTCACCACGCCGCACATGAAGCGATTGCTCGTCGTGGAGGACAACGAGCTCGAGCGCACGAGCATCATCGAGCTGCTCGCCCACGACGACATCGAGATCACCGCCGTCGGCACAGGGGCGGAGGCGCTCGAGGCGCTGTGGGATCGGCCGTTCGATTGCTGCGTGCTCGACCTGCGGTTGCCCGACGTGAGTGGCTTCGACCTGATCGAGCAGATCCAGGCCGACTCCGCGCTGGCCCAGATGCCGATCGTGGTCTTCACCGGCAAGGAGCTGAGCCAGGAGGAGGAGAAGCAGCTTCGCAATGCCGCTAAGAGCGTGATCCTCAAGGACGTCCAGTCGCCCGAGCGTCTGCTCGACGAGACGGCGCTCTTCCTCCACCGCGTGGTGACCGACCTGCCCGAGCCCAAGCGGAAGATCCTCGAGCGGCTGCACAACTCGAACGAGGTGCTGCGTCACCGCAAGGTGCTCGTGGTCGACGACGACGCCCGCAACATCTTCGCGCTGACGACGCTGCTCGAGAACCATGAGATGGACGTGATCAGCGCGACCAATGGCCGCCAGGCCATCGAGCTCATCAATAAGAGCGATGATCTCAGCGCCGTGCTGATGGACATCATGATGCCCGACATGGACGGCTACGAAACCATGCGCGAGATCCGCAAAGCTCCGGAGTTCCGGTCGCTGCCGATCGTCGCGCTCACGGCAAAGGCGATGAAAGGCGACCGCGACAAGTGCCTCGAGGCCGGCGCCAGCGACTACATCGCGAAGCCGGTGAACACCGAGGAGCTCCTCTCGCTGCTGCGCGTCTGGTTGTATCGGTAGCCGGTAGTGGGAGCGTTGCGGCGTACGTAGGTCGGGGTTTGTTTTGTGGACCGGCTGGCCAAAGCGGGTCTACAGCACAAGACCCGCCCTACCAGGAAGGTGAAAGCAAAAAGGTTAGGTCCATGGAAGAACCTGTCAACGTTCTGCTCGTCGATGACAAGGTCGAGAACGTCGCCGCTCTCGAAAGCATCCTCGATTCACCCCACTACTGTCTCGTGCGCGCCCAAAGCGGCGACGAGGCGCTGATCGCGCTCCTCGCCCGCGAGTTTGCTGCCATCGTGCTCGACGTCAAGATGCCCGGCATGAGCGGCATCGAACTGGCCCAGATGATTCGCGCGCGCAAGCGGACACGCTACGTCCCGATCTTGTTTCTCACGGCTCACGGAGAGGAGCAGGCGGCGGCAGGCTATGAGGCCGGCGCTGTGGACTTTCTCAGCAAACCGATCCAACCCGCGATCTTGCGATCCAAGGTGGCCGTGTTCGCCGACCTCTTCCGCCACCGGCGCGCGCTCGCCCAGTCCAATCAGGCCCTTGAAGCTGAAATCGAGGGGCACCGGCGAGCGGAGGAATGCATCGGCCAGTTGAACGAGGAGCTCTCGGGACGTGTCGCGGAGCTGGCAAGCACGAACGCCGAGCTGGAGTCCTTCAGCTACACCGTCAGCCACGATCTGCGTGCCCCCCTAAGGCAGGTCGCGGGATTTGTTCGCCTCCTGGAGAAGGCCGCAGCCGGCAAGCTCGACCAGCACACCGCCGAATATCTGCCGCTGATCGAGGGCGGAGTCACGCGAATGGGCCGGTTCATCGACGATCTCCTCGCGTTTTCGCGCGTGGGCCGTACTGAGATCGTGCAAGCCGAAGTCCAATTGCAGCCGCTCATCGAGGACATCCGCCACATCCTCGAGCCCGCCGTAAATGGCCGCGTCATCGAATGGAAGATCGGGTCGCTGCCGACGGTCAAGGCCGATGCGGCGATGCTGCGTCAGGTGCTGACCAACCTGCTCGATAACGCCGTCAAGTTCACCCGGGGCCGGCCCACAGCGGTCATTGAGGTGGGCTGCACCACGGACCCAGTTGAGCACGTGTTTTTTGTGCGGGACAATGGCGTAGGCTTCGACAAGGCGTACTCGGAAAAGCTCTTTGGCGTTTTCCAGCGCCTTCACAGCACGAAGGAATTCGAAGGCACGGGTATCGGTCTGGCCACCGTGCGGAGAATCATCCTGAAGCACGGTGGTCGCACGTGGGCCGACAGCACGCTGGGGCAAGGCGCCGAGATCTGCTTTTCCCTGCCCGCAGCCTGACTCTCCGCCTCCTGAATCGCATGACTCACCAAACCCGCATCCTGCTCGTCGAAGACGACCATTCGGACGCTCGACTGGCCATTGCCATCCTCGAGGAAATGAAGCTGGCCCATAACTCGTATCACGTGACCGATGGGGTGATGGCGATGGACTATCTCTTCGCGCGCGGCGACTTCGCGCAGCGCGCGCCCGGGCTGCCAATGGTCGTGCTGCTGGATCTCAAGCTGCCGCGCGTCGACGGCTTCGAGGTGTTGCAGAGAGTCAGGGCCGCGCCCGAGCTGAGGCAGGTGCCGATTGTCGTCTTGAGCTCGTCGGGCGAGGAGCGGGATGTGAAGCGTGCCTACCATCTGGGCGCCAACGGCTACGTGGTCAAGAGCATTGACTTCGACACTTATCGGTCGTCAGTCCAAGCCATAGGCCTTTTCTGGGCAGGAACGAACGAACCTCCGCCGGGCTGCGTGCGACTCGACAGGACATCACGAACGGATGACGTGCATGGATGCTCCGTTGCGCACTCTCTACCTGGAAGACGACTCCGCAGACAGTCCTGACGGCACCTAAGGCCAGCAACGTGGTCGACCAACGACCCTGCCGCTACGGCGTTCTGGCGGCCCGCCCAGTCACTGATTGCGGACATAGAGAGAGTGCTGACGCTGCCGCCCGGTGCCTTTCGTCCGGTGCCCAAGGTTTCGTCCGCCGTGGTGCGGCTGCGGTTCAGGCCTGCTGCCGTCGACGTTGGAGACCCGGCTCTCTTTGTACGTCTCGTGCGGGCGATGTTTCTCCGGATGCTGGCGAACGCGCTCAAGCCATTTGCGGATTCGCCCTCGACGATGGCGCGGCTTTCTCGTGCTATAGTCCTACCCCGAAGTCGTCGATCCTTCCCGGTTTTCAGGCGTTCCCAGCTGCCTGGCCCCGCGAGCCCCACCTGCCCGGGTGGGTCCGACGGATAAACAAGGAGTCCGGCTCCTTATTCGTTCGAGCTTTCTTCGTTCGGGTGCTGGGTCCACATGAATCAGTCTGTTGCATCGGCGGTTACCCCGGCGACGCTCGAGGTCGTGCCCTTTGGCGGCGTCGGCGGTTCGGCAAGAACATGGTGGCCATGTTGTGCGGGGATACCCACCATCCTCATCGACGCAGGAGTCATGTCCGGACCAGCAGGCTTTTTCTGGGCAGGAACGAGCGAACCTCCGCCGGGCTGCGTGCGACCCGACAGGACATCATGAACGGATGACGTGCATGGATGCTCCGTTGCGCATTCTCTACCTGGAAGACGACCCCGCAGACGTCCGCCTCATCCAGGACACATTGAGGGTTGACGGCATCGCAGCCGAAGTCGCAATCGTGGACGACGGGAAGGCATTAGAAGGCGCTCTCGCCCGTAATGCGTATGACCTGATCCTCGCAGACTATGCCCTGCCGACCTTCGATGGTGCCCAGGCCTTGGCCATCAGCCGCGCGCTCCGGCCCGACATCCCGTTCATCTTCGTCACCGGCGCGCTTGGCGACGAGCGCGCCGTGCAGATGCTGAGGAACGGCGCGACCGACTACGTGCTGAAAGACCGTTTACCCGGCCTGGCTCCGGCGATCCGGCGCGCAACGACCGAAGCGAAGGAACGGGCCCTGCGCCAGCAGGCCGAAGAGGCGTTGCATCGTGCTCATGACGAGTTGGAGCAAAAGGTGCGCGAGCGCACGCGCGAGCTGAGCGAGAAGGAAGTCGAGCTTCGGACCCGCGGAGAAACGCTCCGCGCCCTTTCGGCCGCCTTGCTGACGGCCCAAGAAGACGAGCGACGTCGGATTGCGCGCGACCTCCACGACGACGTCGTACAACAGCTCGCGCTCCTGTCGATCGAGATCGGCACCCTGGCGGGCGACCTGCCGGCCTCGACCGATGGTCTTCCCACTCGACTGCGGGCGCTCCAGAAGCAGCTCGTCCAGGTGACCCATGACGTGCGGCGCGTGTCGTACGGGCTGCACTCTTCAATGATCGAGGACCTGGGACTGAGTACCGCGCTCGAAGCGTTGTGCGAGGAGTTCGAGCGGGTGCGAGGCATCCACGTCCAGTTTGACGGGGACATCGACGATGTCACCGTGCCCGCGACCACCGCGTCGGTCTTCTATCGGATCGCACAGGAAAGTATCACCAACGCGGCCCAACATGCGCAGGCGCGGGAGGTGCACATCGAGCTTCAGCGGACCGGCGACACTATAGAACTGCTCGTGGCCGATGATGGCGCGGGGTTCATCCCCGAGCAGGCCGGCGGCCACGGCGGCCTGGGTCTCGTGAACATGCGGGAGCGGATGCGGTTGGTGAATGGCACATTGTCGGTGACGTCGCAGCCGGGTCGTGGCACCACGATCAGAGCCTCCGTACCGCTCGAGAGAGCCGGTGAGGTCGTTGCGCGTTCTCCTCGGTGACGATCACGCGCTCATCCTGAACGGTATCAGAAGCCTGCTCGCGGCGTCGCACGACGTCGTCGGTGCCGTTCAGAACGGGCAGGCGCTCGTCGAGTCGGCATTGCGACTCCGGCCGGATGTCGTGGTGCTGGACGTCAGCATGCCGATCCTCAACGGGATCGACGCAGCCCGCCGGATCAAGCCGGTGTTGCCGGCCACGATGCTGGTGTTTCTAAGCATGCACGCAAATCCCATGTATCTTCGACGGGCGCTCGACGTCGGCGCTGTGGGATACGTTCTGAAGTCTGGGGCGGGCGAAGAACTCCTCACCGCGCTGCGAGAAGCACATCGAGGACGCGTGTACATCTCTCCAGACTTCGGGCCAGACGTGCTGGCGGGTATCCGTACGCCGACGGGCAAGCCGACGCGATCGCCGATCCCACTGACCGACCGGCAACGACAGATTCTGCAGTTTGTGGCCGAAGGTCGTCAGAACAAGGAGATCGCGGAGATGCTGGGCGTCTCGGTGAAGACCGTAGAGTTTCACCGCGCCCGCTTGATGGCGAAGCTGGGCGTTCGGAGCGTGGCCGAGCTCACTCGCTTCGCCATTCACGAAGGCCTGGTCGACCTTACGGTAAGTTAGCAGAATCGTTCGGGATCCTGGGTTCTCTATGTCTTCTAATCATAAGCTCTGCTAGGAATTGACCTAGATGTCAGGGCCACTACGGCTGTGGCACTATGCCCCCGCGTTAGATTCTTACTCTTGATTCCCCTAAGAGATGACGTTCCGGTGTGAGGCGCACCCATGACCACCACGCACTTCCCTTCTGTTGATGATCTGGTCGAGCGGATTCGTGGCGAATACATCGAAATGCCGGGGCTAAGGCTCACACTGGCTCAGGCACGCCGCCTGTGGGCGATCGACGAGGCGACGTGCGGTCAGGTGCTTCAGCGTCTCGCCGACGTGAACTTCCTGGCAAGGAGCTCCGACGGAAAGTACATGCGCCTGAGCGCCGGATAGTTCGTAGTCAGTTAGGGACACGGCGTCGTGGCGCAAAAGACAGCAATCCTGTGGGCGACGGGTCCCACTGAGGGAGCTCGGCGACGGCTACCGTTCGGAGGCATGGAAGGAGGAACTTGTGACGCTCGACGCGCGGAGAGCTGCGCTGACGACCGCCTTGGCCGAGCCGCCACTCCCGGCGCTACACCCACGGATGGCCGAAGTCTTCCGTCAGAAGGCGACGACGCTCGCCGCGGGCTTGGAACACGACGAGCAGTGGGACGCCGCGCGCTAGGCGCTCCGAGGGTTCCTAAACAAGATCGTGATTCCACCGGGCGACGGACTTTTACAGGTCGTCGGGACTTTGGCGTCGATGCTAGCTGTAGCGCATGGCCGACGGCAGCCGGGCACGACTGCGGTCGGTTATGTTGGTTGCGGGGGCTCGCAACAAATTGTACGGGCAGCTCTGTTGGGCGGCAGCGTGAAGGTGAAAACGCTGGCGTTCTGACGGAGGTGGGCGAGCTGTTGCGGCTCCAGTGGCGCGACGTGGATCTGGCGGGCCGGCGTCTGACCGTCCGCGCCGAGAACGCGAAGACGCGGACGGAGCGCGTGCTGCCCATCCCGACCCGGCTGGCGGCGGTGTTGGAGATGGCGCACGCAACCCTCGTGGCGACATTGCCCGAGGTATCCAACGCGCGCGAGCGCGCCGAGCACATCGCCCGGTGCTACGTCTTCGGTGACGCCGCAGGGGGAGGGTCAACATCGTCCGGAAAGCCTGGGATACGGCGGTGCTCAAGGCGCACGGCCACAAGCCGGTGTGGATCGGGAGCAACACGCTGGCGCCGGAGTGTCGGGCCGCGCTGCGGGCCATCGACCTGCACTTTCATGATCTGCGGCACGGGGCCGGCAGTCGGCTGCACGAGGCGGGCTGGCGGCTGCACCACGTCCAGCAGATGCTCGGCCACAAGAGCCTCGAACAGACGACGACCTACTTGAACGTGACGCTGGCGGGTCTCCAGGAGAGCATGCGGCGGTTCGACGAATCGGTCGCCCGTTGCAAACCCGTTGCAAATCAGCAGGGCATAGGGCTGGCGCCTTCTTGCAACAGCGAGAGCGGGAGCGACGCGAAACATCAGGTAAACTAACATGTTACGACTTCGCGTCCCCGTAGCTCAGATGGATAGAGCGCGCGCCTCCTAAGCGCGAGGCCGGCAGTTCAATTCTGCCCGGGGACGCCAGTGTTCAAGTTCAAAGTACAAAGTGCAAAGTAAGAAGCTATGAAACGCAAAGAACGCCATCAACTCAAGGGAAACGAGCTCGCGGAGATGATCGTCGCCGCACGCACGGGGTTCGAGGCGAACCAGAGTCGGCTGGCGCTCATCCTCCTCATCGTAGTCGTCGCGGCGGCCGTCGTGGGCGGTGTGACGGTGTGGCGCCGCAACACGGATGCGCGCGCGGAGCAGTTGCTCGCCGACGCCATGGTGGCGTTCAACGCGCGGGTCGTGCCCGTGTCCGCCAATCCGACGCAGCCTGGCGAGGTGCCCGCCGCCGCCAGCATCGGCGCAACGGGCTCGTTCTCAACCTTGACGGCCAAGCTGAATGCGGCGCTGCCGAAGCTGAAGGCGGCCGCGGACGGCTATCCCGACAGCGACGCCGGCATCACGGCACGCTATCACTACGCCTCGTCACTGGCGGCCGTCGGCAGGCATGACGAGGCGGTTCGCGCGTTCGACGAGGTGGCGCGCCGTGCGGGCCCCGACAGCTTGTACGGCGGGATGGCGCTCTTCGGCAAGGCGGACGCACAGGCACGGGCCGGTCAACTGGACGCGGCCATCGCCACCTGGAAGGAGCTGGCCTCGAGCAGCGACGAAGCCCTGCCGAAGGACGCGATCCTCATGGAGCTGGGCAAGGCGTACCAAGCGGCCGGGAAGACAGAAGAGGCGCGCAAGACGCTCACTCAGCTCGTCGACGAGCACCCGACGTCGCCGTACTCCGCGGAGGCGCGCGCCGAACTCGGGAGTTGAACCACCTCACCTCCAGCCGCAAGCCACAGAGACACGGAGACACAGAGGACTTCTACTTGGGATTAGCTCCGTGCCTCTGTGACTCCGTGGCCTGTCGAAGCAGGAAACGCATTCAGTCGCTCTCCGCCAGCTTCTTCAATTCCGCCACCAGCTCCAGCGCCTCCCGCGGCGTCGTGCCATCCACGTCGAGCGCGCGGAGCCGGCGCGAGACTTCATGATCGCGCGGTAACGGCGCGTTGTCGAGAACAGCAGCAGTGTCGTCGGCCGGCCTGGCAAAGAGTCCGAGCTGACCGGTTGCGGGATCTCCCGCTGCGCCGGAGAGGGTTGGGCGACCGCCGCGCGAGAGCTCGTCGCGCTCGAGGCCGCCCAAAATCTCCTTGGCGCGCGCGACGACGGCCGGTGGGAGGCCGGCGAGGCGCGCAACCTGAATCCCGTAGCTGCGGTCGGAGCGTCCAGGGACGATTTTCCGCAGGAAGATGATGTCGTCCTTCCACTCGCGCGCCGACACGTGCATGTTGACGACGGCGGGAATGGCGTCGGCCAGGTCGGTCAGCTCGTGGTAATGCGTCGCAAACAGCGTTTTCGGCCGGGCCTTCGTGTTGGTGGCGAGATACTCGGCCACCGCCCACGCGATGCTCAGGCCGTCGAAGGTGGACGTCCCGCGGCCGATCTCGTCGAGCACGACCAGACTGCGCGACGTGGCCGCATGGAGGATGTTCGCCGTTTCCTGCATCTCCACCATGAAGGTCGACTGGCCGCGCGCGATGTTGTCCGACGCCCCGACCCGCGCGAAGATGCGGTCGACGAGCGGGACCTTTGCGTCGCGGGCCGGCACGAAGGAGCCGATCTGCGCGAGCAGGGGGATGAGCGCCACCTGCCGCAGATACGTCGACTTGCCTCCCATGTTGGGGCCGGTGAGGATGACGAGCTGCCGCGTCGATCCGTTGAGGTCGATGTCGTTCGGAACGAAGGCGCCGGAGGCGTGTCGTTCCACGACCGGGTGCCGCGCATCGGTGGCCAGCAGTTCGTCGCCGTCGTGGACGTGGGGCTTCGTGAAATTCGCGACGGCCGCCGTTTCGGCGAGGGCCGCCAGTACGTCGAACGTGGCGAGACTCCGGGCCGTATCCTGGATACGCGGCGCTTGGGCGGCCACCTCGCTCCGGAGGCGTTCGAACATCTCCAACTCCCGTTCGAGAATCCGCTCTTCGGCGCCAAGGACGGTGGCTTCGTAGTCCTTGAGCGCTGGCGTCGTGAACCGCTCGCCGCCCGCGATGGTCTGTTTGCGCTGGTAATCGGCGGGTACGGCATGCAGATTCGACTTCGAGACCTCGATGTAGTAGCCGAAGACGCGGTTGAAGCGGACCTTGAGCGAGCCAATGCCGGTGCGTGCCCGCTCGTCCTCTTCCATTCTGGCGATCACCTGCCGCCCGGAACGGCTGACGCCTTTCAGTTCGTCGAGCTCGGGATCGACACCGTCGCGCGTGAAGCCGCCGTCGCGCGCAAAGGCCGGCGGCTCGTCGACGATCGTGCGCTCGATCAGATCGCGAACGTCGGTCAGGTCGTCCAGTTCGGCAATCAGGCTGAGCAGGAGCGGCGCCTGGACATCGGCCAGCGCCGTTCTGATGCGCGGGACCGCTCCGAGCGACTGTCGCAGCGAGACGAAGTCGCGGGGACCGGCAGTCCCCAGGGCCACGCGCGCCACCAGGCGCTCGAGATCGTGCACGGCCTTGAGCGCCTCGCGGAACTTGGCGCGGTCGGTGGCGCGAAAGGCGAGCTCTTCTACCGCGTCGAGGCGGTCGCGGATGGGTTCGAGCGCTCGGAGCGGTCGCAGGAGCCAGCCACGCAGGAGCCGTCCGCCCATCGAAGTGACGGTCCGGTCGATCTCGTGCAGAAGGGACCCCGCCGTTGTTCCATCGTGGCCCGTGACGACCTCGAGATGCTCGAGGGTGATCGGATCGATGACAAGGGCGTCGGCGGCCGCTTTGAACGCGATCGTGTGGACATGGGCCAGCTCGGCCTTCTGCGTGTCGCGCAGGTAGGCGACGAGTCCACCGGCTGCCCGCACGGCCGCCGCACGGCCATCGAGACCGAATCCTTCCAGGCCGTGTGCCTTCAGCTGCTCGAGCAGCGACCGGCGAGCCGCCTCGAGCTCGAAGCTCCACGGCTCTGCGGTCGTCACGGGCACCTGCAGGCGTCCAATCTCCGGAAGCCGGTCGGCGACGGGTGATGCTTCCGGCAACACGATCTCCCGCGGGCGCAGGACCGCGATGTCATCCGCCAGTGCCTGGATGCCATCCGGGCCGGGATATTCGGCGGCGGTGAATTCACCGGTGGAGAGATCGATGAGCGCGACGCCGATGACGTCATCGCTCTGGCGGGTCCGCTCCGCGGCACCTGCCCCGCGTACGTCAACGATCGCCATCAGGTACGCGGGCTCGCGCGCGGCCAGATACGCGGCGTCGGTCAGCGTGCCGGGAGAGACGACCCGGACCACTTCGCGCCTGACGAGCCCTTTGGCCTTCTTCGGGTCCTCGACCTGTTCGCAGATGGCGACGCGGAATCCCTTCGTCACCAGTCTGGCCAGATAGCCGTCAAGGGCATGAAAAGGGACGCCACACATTGGAATGGCGCCGCCGTCCGCATCCTTCGATCGTGACGTCAGCGTCAGGTCGAGCGCGCGGGCGGCCACGAGCGCGTCTTCATAGAACATTTCGTAGAAGTCGCCCATCCGGAAGAAGACAATGGCATCGCGGTGCTGACGCTTGGCGTCCAGGTACTGGCGCATCGCCGGGGTGACGGAGGTGGCTGAGGACATGGGCGATAAACCACGAAGGGCACGGAGGTTTCGAAGGCCACGAAACGATTTCAGGTTGTTTTCGTGTCCTTCGCGACCTTCGTGAACTTCGTGGTTATTATCTGTCACCCGGATGCTGATCCTGGCCCTTGCTACGACAACGAGTGCGGGCAGCTGCGCGTTGATGCGCGACGGGCGGCTGGTTCGCGAGCACGCCAGTGACACGTCGCGGCCGCAGGCCGCGCGACTGCCGGGAGAACTGGCGGCGCTGCTGGAACGTGAAACCGTCGCACTGGGTGAGATCGATGCCTTCGCCGTTGGTATCGGTCCCGGTTCGTTCACGGGACTGCGCGTCGGCATTGCCACGATGCAGGGACTGGCCCTCGCGCTGAACCGGCCATTGATCGGCGTATCGGCGCTCGACGCGCTGGCAAGGATTGCTTTCGGTGGGTCTGGGGTGCAAACGGGACCAGACCCGCCCCACGTACGTATCGCCACCACCCGCGTTGCCACATGGATCGATGCCTGGCGTGGCGAAGTGTATGCGGCCGTGTACGAGGACGATCGGGAGGTCGAGCCGCCGACGGTAGACAGGCCCGAGCACCTGTTGCGAACACTGGCAGGCCGGCCAACGCTTTTTGCAGGCGACGGAGCGGCTGCCCATCAAGCGGTGATCCGCACCGCGCTCGGCCCCGACGCCTCGTTCACCGAGCCGGTCATGCCACTGCTGGCGGGCGCGATGGCCGCCCTGGCGATGAACGAGTTGCGGGCAGGGCGACGGCCGCCCCCGCACGCGATTCGTCCACTATATGTGCGCCGATCCGATGCGGAATTGGCCAGGGATGACTGCTAACCCCGGCGCTCTCCGGCGCTCAGTTGTGTTGATGATGACGAATCCCGATTCCGGTGGCCGGACCGCGCTGCGAGGGCTCGAGCGGCCGCAGCACGCCAGCTCCGTGAGCTGGCGGATTCCCTCAGCCTTCTCGCGCGGTCAGGCGAAACATGTCGGCCTGACCTCCATAGGGCTTCATCATCATCAACACAACCGATCTCCGGTGTAGCATGCCGCACTTCTGGAT
>JBOGIR010000182.1:0-13586 GCA_050742335.1 Vicinamibacterales bacterium
GTTCCCAACCCCTTGACCGAGCGGTCCGGTGGTGACCTCGACGCCAGGCGTGACCCCGCGCTCGGGATGGCCGGGCGTCCGGCTCTTCCACTGTCGAAATTGCTGGAGCTCTTCCAGCGTGAGGTCATACCCGGTCAGAAACAGCAGGCTGTAGAGCAGCATGCTGGCGTGTCCAGCCGACAGGACAAAGCGGTCGCGGTCGGGCCATGACGGGTTCTTGGGGTTGTGCCGAAGATGACGCGTCCACAGGATGTAGGCGATGGTGGCCGCACCCATCGGCATCCCCGGATGCCCGGAGTTGGCCTGTTGCACCGCATCGATGGACAGCATCCGGATCGCGTTGATGCAGCGCTGATCCAGATCGGCCTTCGATCCAACGGGCGATGATTCTCGACTCACGGCAGGGCTCTTATCCATCCTCGACACCTCGCCTATCAGTCCGTGGCACAAGTCCCGGCCGGGCCACAGAGGCACAGAGGCACAGAGAAAACATCAGGAAAAGGCTCCGTGTCTCTGTGTCTCCGTGGCGCGTTGGTGAGTGTCACCACAGCCTGCTATAGCGCTCATCCCACGTAGACGACAAAATCGACCCCTTCCCAGCGGTCCGCCTCCGGCCAGTAGAACGTGAGGTCTACGCGGTCGCCGGTGCACAAGCTCAGTGTCTCCAGATCCGCCACATGGACCCCGAGTGTCGTGTCGCGTGTGGCGGTATCGCGTGCGGTATGCCAGCCATCGACGCTCCAATGCACGACGGCCGGGGCGCGCGTCTGGACGCGGAGCGTTCTGCCGGGCGGCACCGCGCGCACCTTGTTGTTGAAGCGCCAGGTGACGTGGCGTGACGTCACCTTCTCCACGAGGTACCGCTGAACGGTCTGAGGCGGCCGATCGAAAATCTCGCCGTCTCGAAGGGATCGGCACAACTTGACGTACTCGGCATGTGCCCACACGAGCGGCATGGCCGAACCCGATGCGTGCCCGATGAACAGTCCCCGGTTGGGAATGTCGGCACTATCCCAGACCTGCTCCGGCAGGAGACCGCTCTCACCCGCGAACGCCTCCATGGCCTGCGCAAGTTGCTTCGCGACGTCCGTCCGACCGGCAGCGAGCTCGTAGTGCGCGCGCTCGCCGGTCAGCAGCGGCCATGCGCGACCGACGCCCGTGCCGTCGAATGGTCCGCCGTCCGCGTGTTCACCGTAGCTGTCTCCCTGATAGCGGCGCCAGGCAGGACCGCGTGGCGTGTCGACCTTGAGCGTCGCGTCGACGACCGTGACCGTGCTCACAATGCGCGGATCATCCGGCGCGCGCAGCCCGAAGCGCACGAACGCAAGCGCATCCAGGCTGACCATCAAGGCCGCAGCGCCGACACATTGATCCGGAGGCCGGTTCTTGATCGGCACGAATCCCTGACACGGGGACGCGGCATCTGCCCGATCGGGCACCGCCACGCGCACGTAATAGCCATCGACGGCGTGCTGACGCGCCAATTCCGTGCCCGAGACATACAGCCATCGTTCGATGCTGGCATTCCAGGCGTCGGCTGTCTCTCGCAGATAGTCGGCTGCCGTCGTGTGTGCTGCCGCGTCGGCCAGATCGGCGGCGACCAGAAGCGCGGCGATCTCGGTCGCGATGGTAAACGGAGAATAGCCCGGCTCTTCTTCCCAGCGATCCTGTGGACTCACGGGACCATTCCGCGCGAGAAACCCAGCCGCTCGCCGCACCATCGGCCACAACGCGTCTCGCCAGGTGCTGTCAATGATGCCGTGACGCGCGGCGAGATCCACCAATAGGATGGGAAGAGCCGTTTCGTCCATCTGAACGCCGTGCCAGTACGGCGTGCCGTCGAGCCACATGTTCTGCGACCAATGGCCGTCCGGTTCCTGCGTCACCTGGAGGTATCGCAGGACGCGCCGGACATGCTCGTGGGCACCCATCGCGATGAAGCCACCGGCGGTCTCCACGAGGTCTCGCGGCCACACCAGGTGATAGCCGCCCAAGTCGTCGTCGGGCTTGGAGAAGCCCCAGGGGATCGACAAGCTGGCAATAATCCCGCCTTCCACGCGCTTGGATTCGTGCGCGCGCAACACCGCGGCACTGGTGTGATACAGCGGACTCCGCGACGTCGGTGGCATGCCGTTTTCGAGCCTCGCGTGCCAGGCCTTCCAACCTCTGACGTATGCCGCGTGTGTGCCGTCGAAATCTTCGAGCAGACTGATGAGGGCGTGCTGACCCGCTTCCATCGCCGTGGGACCGAAACCGAGGGCCATCACGAATGTGCCGTCCGATGATCCGAGATCGATTTCGCCCGTGACGGCGACGTTCCCGTTCTCGGCGCGCGTGTAGGCCTGATTCAATCGTTTGTGGGCCTGCAATTGCTGCCATCCATCCGAGAAGCCGACAAATCCCACCGAACGAGTGAGCCACGGCGCCGTCGAGGCGAGCGCGAGCGCGTGGTGATCCCGCTCGGCGAATAGCATCGGCGCGCCCTTGTAATCGCCCACCCACGCCGTGTTCCCGCTGCCCCGGTTCGCGAGGTGAGGAGCCAGCAGCACGAACAGGCGATAATCAGCCAGCGTGCCCTGGAGCGGCACGAAACGGACGCGTTGGAGCACCACGTCCCGCCACGGGTCGGTCAGCACCTCTTTCTCGATTCGATACCGACCATCGACAGCCGTGTTCCGAATCCGATACGCGGGAATACCGGGCGCCACCTGTGCGGTCTCGGAGCGAGCATTGCGCTTTTCCTCCGAGAACAGCGTCTGCCCATCGGTCACGATGAACCCGAGGTCGCGCGTGCACGCGTGATCGATGCGTGGATAGTAGACCTCGTTGAGAATCCCGTGGCTCAGCGTGAACCAGACACGGCTGTCGCGACTGACAGCCGTACCGAGCCCGCTCTTCGCGCTCGACGTCCAGCGCGCCGGAATACCCGGCCAGCCAGGTGCAAACGTATCCGTATCTTCAACCACGTGTGAAAGCCTCCCAACCTTCCACCCGCGCGCCTAGGTTCTACGCAGCTCGACGGCGCATGAGGTCGGCAATGCGTTCTACGGCACGGTTGATTGCCGCATACGCGTGCTGTCCGTGTGCTCGGGTGCGGACGGAACCGGTGGGCTTCAACGCCACGGTCACCGCACAGACTACGGTGTCGCACGTCCCGTCGCCTTCGTTTCGTCGCAGGACGACTCGAGCGCCGCGGACGCGCTGCGCGTGTCGGGCCAGCGCCGCGAACACTCGATACTCGGCATAGGTGCGAGCCTGCGTGTGACTCGATTCGTCCTCGCCGATAACCTCGATATGCATGGGTTCCACAAGTTGAAGGGGCAGGGCCGCTTCCATACGCCCCCGATGTCTCCAACATGAAGCGACACCGTGCCCTCCCTTCTTTCCGTCACGAGGCAAAGAACAGGCCACCTGCGGCACGGCCGCTTCCACACACCACACCCTTCGGATTGACTGATTTGTGCCAGGGGCCGCCGGGTCCGAGCGTTTCGAACAGAAACGCACCACTTCGGAATGAAAGCTGCCCGGCAGCCGCTGAGGAATCAGAGACTATGCGCCGAACCCGTACTGCTTCATCTTGCGCCAGAGCGTGACGGTGCTGATCTTCAGCGCGTCGGCGGCCTGGCGCCGATTGCCGCGAAAACGCTCGAGCGCCCGCTCGATCATGGCGCGTTCCTGTGCTTGAAGGTCGAGGCTGTCGTCGGTAGGACGCTGGCGCGTTTTCTGCGAGATCTCCGGTGGCAGTTCGCGAACCTTGACGCTGGTGCCGCGAGCAACGATCACGGCGCGTTCGATAGCGTGCTCGAGCTCTCGAACGTTGCCCGGCCAACTGTAGCTCATCAGGGCCGTCATCGCATCCGCCGAGACGGTTTTCACGTCCTTTTTCACGCGCGCGGCTGCCCGTCCCAGGAAGTCGTGGACCAGCGGTGGGATGTCTTCGCGGCGCTCGCGCAGTGGCGGTACCGTGATCACGAACGCGCCGAGCCGAAAATACAGGTCTTCGCGGAACGTGCCCGCGTCGACTGCGGCGCGCAGGTCGCGATTGGTCGCGGCCACGACTCTGGCGTTGACTGTGACGTTGCGTTCCGCGCCAACCCGCCGGATCTCGCGCTCCTGGAGCGCTCGCAACAGCTTCGCCTGGACGGTCGGCGCAACCTCGCCGATCTCGTCCAGGAACAGCGTGCCGTTCCCTGCGACCTCGAACAGACCCGCCTTGTCTCGCACCGCGCCGGTGAACGCCCCCCGGACGTGGCCGAAGAGCTCGGATTCCAGCAGCGTTTCGGTCAGGGCCGCGCAGTTGATGGATACAAACGGACCGCTGGCGCGCGGGCTCTGATCGTGGATGAGGCGCACGATGAACTCTTTGCCCGTGCCACTCTCGCCGTAGACCAGAACCGTCGTATCGAGCGGAGCTACGCGTGCCGCAAGCTCCAGCACATCCTGCATGGCGGCACTCCCTGCAATGAAGTGCTTGGCGGCCGCGTGGCGGGCAACGCGCTCGCGTAGCAGGTTCAGCTCGCGCTCTCGTTTCGCGACGTGCCGCTCGCGGCGCTCAAGTTCTTGCAGACGCTTGTGCGCAGCTTCCCGCAGGCGCTCGACCTCCTGTCCGAGATCCGCGCCCTGAAAGTCGAAACGAAGTGCCTCCAGCGCGTCACCCCAGCTCTGGGCATCCTTTCCAACGACCGAGCATTGTCGCGCGCCTTGTGCCAGGCACTCGGTTTCGCGGAAGTAGATCTCCTGCCCGAGGCAGGCGCTCACGTACCCGCTGGCATAGCCCACCAACGACCAGCACACGGGCGCGTTGCTCTTACCGTAGTGGTGCACGTGTTGTTCGGCTACGTAGGAGTCGTACCAGACCACGTCCTCCTCGAATCGGCCGGACGTGGTGTCGTGCTCGACTTTGACGATCTCGGCTCGGACGATGCCTTCGAGTGTGTGAAGCACGGCACCGGCCCGGAGTCCTTCCAGCGGGTTCACCCATTTGGATCGGTCCCGCAAGCTCACCGCATCGTGGTACCCGTCCGCGTACCCGAACCGCAGCATCAGGCGTTTCGCGGTCTCCAACCCCAAGGTATCAATCAGCTCCTTGCGCAGCAGACCCATCGCGGCCGCGCTCAGGATCACGACCCGCTGCTCGTGGAGACGGATGATGCCCTGATCGGGACGGAAGTCGAGAAGCTCGGCGAGGTTGAGGCGCTCCAGATCCATACTCTCCGAATGCGGCTGCCTCTTCACGTTCGCCTGCAGGTCCATTCTAGGTGACGTGCGATTTCGATCCAAGCCGCATCGCTCCTGCAGTGCCGAACACCTCTCTGTTAGATTGTGGTTTAGTGGCCATCATTGCAGCGTCCATCCTTGATTCCGATTTTTCGAATCTGCGTGGCGAAATTGAAGAAGTCGACCGGGCGGGGGTCGACATGTTCAGTCTTGACGTCATGGACGGTCACTTCGCGCCGCGCATCACATTCGGTGATTACGTCGTCGCGTGCGTCCGCACATGGACCTCGCTCCCAATTGAGGCGCACCTGATGATCCAGAGTCCTGAACGCTGGGTCGAGCGGTTCATCGACGTCGGAGCCGATCTCGTACTGTTTCATCTCGAAGCAACGACCGTCCATCGTGATGTGATCGCCGAGATAAGAGGTCGGAATCGTTCTGCCGGGATGGCGATTCTGGCCAGCCCCCCCGTCGAGCAGCTGTTCGATTGGGTGCCAAGCGTCAACGTTGTCAACTTCCTCGCGGTGCCGGTCGGTTTCGGTGGCCAGCAATCCGCGCCGGACACGTGCCAACGTATCCGGGCGTTGAGAGCCGTTGCCGACCACGTAAATCCAAATCTCGTTATCGAGGTCGACGGGGGCATCAAGCCGGAGAATGCAGAGGCGTATGTCGCAGCTGGCGCCGACATGCTTACCGTGGGAACTGGCATTTATCACGCGCCCAATCGCATGGAAGCGGTGCGACGCTTGAAGACGGGAACGGCCGGAGCAGCAGACGCTATTGGCCGGTCGCGTGGCTCGATGTTTCTTCAGAGGCGCGAGCGTTCACACCTCGACCGAGCGCGGCTGTCGAGACGTCTGCGAGAGCTCTCCGAAGAGCTAGGGGCACCGACGGAAAATCTTTTGTGAGGCACGGCCGTCTTTACTTGCTCCTCAAACGCATCAGCTTGACGAAATTTGCGTACGGCTGCGTCAGATCGGCCGCCACATTGACACACACCACTGTGGCATCCGGTACAAGACTCCCGTTCTCACTCAGATGCCTGGCGAGATTCAGATAGGTGCTCGTGACGTCGTCAGCAAGCGCCGCTGTCAGTGGAATGACGCCGCGGAAGAGCGTGAGATGCCGGGCAATCTCGATCCGGTCGGTCGCCGCGTAGATCAGCGCGTGCGGGCGCTGCCTCGAAAGTACGCGGGCAGTCTTCCCGGTCCGCGTAACGGCGATGAGCGCATGCGCGTCGCTAAGGCGGGCGAGCGCCACCGCTGCCGCGCAGAGTGCCTGTTCGTGATCGCGAGCCGCCTGTACCTCGCCACGCACCTCCAACATTGTCGGAATGGTCTCTGCTTCGCGGATCACGAGATCGAGCATGCGGACGGCCCGTGCCGGGAACGCCCCGATGGCCGTCTCGCCGGCCAGCATGATCGCGTCTACGCCATCATCCACGGCATTGGCCGCATCACTAACTTCTGCGCGCGTCGGCCGCGGCTCGGTGCGCATCGACTCCAGCACCTGGGTCGCCACGATGACCGGAATGCCCAGAGCTCGCGCTCGCCTGGTGATGTCCTTCTGAATGCGCGGCACCGTCTCGAGCGGAATCTCCAGACCCAGGTCGCCGCGAGCGACCATCACCGCGTCGCAGCTTTCCAGGATTTCGCCAAGGTGAGCGATGGCTTCGGGTCGCTCGAGCTTGGCGACGAGCGGCACGCCGCCGCCATCCGCGGCAATCATGATCTCGCGGGCACGGCGCAGATCGGTGGCGTTCCGCACGAAGCTCACCGCCACCATGTCCACACCGAGCCGGAGCCCGAACTTGAGGTCGTCGATGTCCTTGGCGGTCAAGGCCGCGGCTGGTAGCGCCACGCCGGGAGCGTTGATGCCCTTGTGCTCGCCCAGCGTCCCCCCGTCGACGACGACGGCCTCAATCTCGGCGCCGTCAGATTGCAGGACTCTCAGCTCGATCCGCCCATCGTCGAGCAGCAGCACGTCGCCAGCCTTGACCGCGCGTGGCAGATCGGCGTAAGTCGTGAAGATACAATCGGGTCCGCCTTCCTGATCACCAACCGCGAGGCGAATCTGTTCGCCTTCTTGCAGTGCAACCGGCGAGCCGCCAGCCAAACGCCCAGTACGGATCTTCGGGCCACCGAGATCCTGCAGAATGGCCACAATCCGGCCGACGCGCTCCCCGGCACGCCGGACGCGATCGTAGAGCTCTGCGTGACTCTCACGAGTCCCGTGCGAAAAGTTCAGGCGGAAGATGTCGACACCTGCGGCCACAAGCTCGTTGACCAGATCATCACTGCGGCTCGCGGGCCCAAGGGTCGCGATGATTTTCGTATGACGCACCGACGGACACTATTCCGACGTAGCCATGGGTAAACCGTGCGCCCGATGCGACTCTTTCCAGTCAGTCCCAGACCTGCCGTAAGACCATCCACAGCATGCGGTCCCACAGCGCGATCGGGTCTGCTCTGTCATTCAGTCCCGAGTCGTCGCACAGTCTGTTCAGAGGGCGCCAACGTTCACAACGGCGCTGTGGATTCGACCTATCCTTGGTCCGGCATCAACCCATTGTTCTACGCGTGGAACGATGATGGCAACTTTCGCTAACTACCCACGTCTCCGTCGCTCTCGTATGCTCAATCTCACAAAGGTCAGGCCGTCATGGCTGACCAGAAGAGGAGAGTCATGAGGAAGATCCTCGGCGTCTATAGCAGCTCGCGGCCCCATTGGGTGGGCGACGGGTTCCCGGTGCGGACGGTCTTCTCGAGCGAGAGCCTGGGCCGTCACATCAGCCCGTTCCTGATGCTCGACTACGCGCCTCCGACGCGCTTCGAGCCAACCGCGCGGCCGCGAGGCGTCGGCCAGCATCCGCACCGCGGATTCGAGACTGTGACGATCGCCTATCAAGGCGAGCTCGAGCACCGCGACTCGACCGGCGCCGGCGGCCTGATCGGGCCTGGCGATGTGCAGTGGATGACGGCGGCGGCCGGCATCCTGCACGAAGAGTTTCACTCCCAGGCGTTCACACGCGAGGGCGGCACGCTCGAGATGGCGCAGCTCTGGGTCAACCTGCGCGCAGCGGATAAGAACGCGCCCGCGGGCTATCAGACCCTGTTGAACCGCGACATCCCGTCGGTCGACCTGCCGAACAATGCGGGCCGCGTGCGCGTGATCGCCGGTCGTTACGCCGGGCACGCGGGTCCGGCGCGCACGTTCTCGCCGATGGAGGTCTGGGACGTGCGCCTGCACGACGGGAGCACGACATCGCTGGAGCTGCCCGAAGACCGCAGCGTGGCCGTGATTGTGCTGCACGGCACGGTACGGATCGATGACGCCCAGACCGCCGGCGACGGGCAGCTGGTGCTGCTCGATCAGGGAGCGGGCCAGATCATCCTCGACGCGAGTACCGACGCGACGTTGCTCGTCCTCAGTGGCGAGCCGATCGACGAGCCCGTAGTCGCCTACGGACCGTTCGTCATGAACAGCGAGGGCGAGATCCGACAGGCACAGCACGACTTCGCGAGCGGCCGGTTCGGCCAGATCGCGCGGTAGAAGGCCGGGCGTCCCGTGTCGGGGCGCCCTGGTCACGCGCAAGGCGTTCGACGCTGTGATCCACGCAACGACGGTAAGGAGAGCGACGCATGACCGGTAGCTACCTCGCGTGCTATGTGAACGATGGCCGAATCGATGCGGCAGTCGGTCTCAACCGCGCGAAGGACGTGCGCCGTGTCATGCCGCTCATCAGGGCGCGGCACAAGGTAGACCTGGCGCAACTTGGGGACGAAGGCGTTGCTCATGGCACACTGCCGTTGATGATGGGACTCGGGCTCTCACGGACGCTGCCAGTGACGCAGTACGATTTCGGCCCCATGGAGGTGGTCGTTCCCTCGGTGGGTCGCGATTTCGAAACGAAAGAGTCGATTTCAGAGTGAAACGTGCTGCGCGCGGCATCGTGTGCCGCCGGTCCGGCTAAAGCCGGACACTACGTACGAAACTGGTCCGGCTGAAGCCGGACACTACGTACGGAGAGTTACGTACCGAGGGCGATCCGCAACGCTTCGGCGAGGTGAATGGCGCGGCGGCCGGTGAGCTGTGAAATCTGCTCCTGACAACTGAAGCCGTCCGCGACGATGAGAGTGTCTTCGGACGATTGCCGCACCGCCGGGAGCAGCACGCGCTCGCCCACCGCCTTCGACACGTCGATCTTATCGGCGCTGAAGCCAAACGGGCCTGCCATGCCGCAGCAGCCGGCGTCCGGCACCTGCAGCTCCGCACCCATCTTCTGAAGCAGTCCCACTTCGTGATCCATCTTGATGATGGCCTTCTGGTGACGATGGCCGTGCAGCAGCACCTTGCGCGGAAGCGGCGGTGCATAGTCGGGCGCGTGGCGCGCCAGGAATTCGCTGAGGACGAACGTCTGGCGGCGGAGCCGCTCGGCGCGCGGATTGTCGGGAAACAGGTTGCGCAGCTCGTCGCGGAACACCGACGCGCAGCTCGGCTCCAGCACGACGATGGGGCAGCCAGAGTCAATCTCGTCGCCGAGCCCGTCCATGATGCGCCGCAGGTACGCCTTCGCCCTCGTCAGCATCCCGAAGTCATAGAGCGGACGGCCGCAGCAGAGATGCCCGCGTGGAATGCTGACGCGGAATCCCGCGGCGCCCATCACGTCGTACGCCGCGACCGCCGTTTCCGGGTGGAAGTAGTTGTTGAACGTGTCGGCCCAGAGGATGACGTCGCGGCCGGCTGGCGGTGGAGACGTCGCCACGCGCGGTCGGCCGCCCACAAGGGGCAGGCCGTTCCGCCGCGCCCAGTGTGTGAACGTGGCGTTCGCGAAACGTGGCAGCTCGCGTTCTGCGGCCAGATGCAGCGCGCGACGCATTCCTGCCGCGAGACCTGGCGCGCGAGCGGCGGCGTTGGCGAGCCGCGGAAACAGAGATCCGAGCCGCGCCCATCGATCGATCAGCCCGAAGGCATACGCTTCGAGCGGCCTGGCGTGCGTTTCGTAGTAGTGCGACAGGAACTCCGAACGGTACGTGGCCAGATCGACATTGGCCGGACACTCGGACTTGCAGGCCTTGCACGAGAGGCACAGGTCGAGCGACCGCTTCACGTATTCGTTGTTCCACGTGTCGGCCACCACTTCGCCCTGCAGCACCTCGAACAGCATGCGCGCCCTGCCACGCGTGCTGTGCTCCTCCTCGAGTGTCGCCATGTAACTCGGACACATCGTCCCGGAGTCGTGCTTGCGGCATTCGCCCACGCCGATACAGCGCAGCGACGCCTGCGCGAACGATCCGTTGTCGTCCGGGAAGCGAAAGTGCGTGCGGGGATCGTCGGGCTTGTAGTCGGCGCCGAGGCGGAGGTTCTCCGTGGGCGGATACGCGTCGATCAGTTTGCCAGGGTTGAGCCTGTTGCCGGGATCCCAGACCGCCTTGAACTCGCGCAGCCCCTGCATCAGCTCGGGGCCGAACATCTTCGGCAGCAGCGCGCCGCGCGACTGCCCGTCGCCATGTTCGCCCGAGATCGAGCCGCCGTAACGAACGACCAGGTCTGCCGCCCGCTCGACGAACTCGCCGTACGCCCTGATGCCCGGCTCGCTCCTCAGGTCGAAGCTGATCTGCATGTGGATGCAGGCGTGGCCGAAGTGGCCGTAGTACACCGCCTGGTACCCGTATTCGTTCAGCAGCGTCCGAAGATCGCGGAGGTACCCGCCCAGATGCTGGGGCGGCACGGCCGAATCGTCCCAGCCTTCGTACCGCGGAGGCGCCCCGGGCGCCGAGATGGCCGCGCGCGGACCAGCCTCGCGAATTCGCCAGACCGCTTTGGCCTCCGCTTTCGTGTAGACGCGGATGTTGGGTGCGTCGCTCGATCGCTTCACACGATCGACGAGCTGCCCGGCCGCGGCGTCGGCGTCACGCGCGTTGTCGGCTCCGAACTCGACGAGCAGATACCCGCCTCCCTCGGGCATGAGATCGACGTTCGGCGCGCCCTTGCGCCGCAGCGCCTCGATCATCACGCCTTCGAACCCTTCGAGCCCGATGGGATGCAGTTCGAGGATCTCCGGCACGTGGTCGGCGGCGAGATAGGTGTCGCGGTATCCCAGCCCGACGAGCGATCGATGCTGTGGACTTGGAATGAGCTTCGCCCTGGCCTCGAGCACCACCGCGCAGGTGCCTTCGCTGCCGATGAGCGCGCCCGCGACGTTGAATCCGTGTTCCGGAAGCAACTGGTCGAGGTTGTAGCCGGAGACCCGCCGGGGAATGTCCGGGTAGCGCTCGCGAATCAGCGTCGCGTACCGATCACGGATCGATCTGAGCCGCGCATAGATGTCGCCCCGGCGTCCTCCGGCCCGGACAATCGCCTCGACTTCCTCGTCGCTCGTTCGTCCCACCGTCAACGGCGTCCCGTCATACAGCACGATCCGCAGTGTGTCGATGTTGTCGACGGTCTTGCCGGCGAGCAGCGAATGGGTGCCGCACGAGTTGTTGCCGATCATCCCGCCCAGCGTGCACCGGCTGTGCGTGGACGGATCGGGACCAAAGGTGAGCGCGTGCTGCTCGGCGCGACCCCGCAGCGTGTCGAGCACGACACCCGGCTGGACCCGTGCGAACCGGTTCCCCGGATCGAGCTCGAGGATGCGGTTCATGTACTTCGAGAAGTCGAGCACCACCGCGACGTTGCAGCACTGACCCGCGAGGCTCGTGCCGGCGCCGCGGGGCAGCAACGGCGCCGCGTACTTGCGGCACAGCTCCATCGCGGCGACGACGTCGCTGTCGTCGCGCGGGACGACGAGGCCGATGGGAACCTGGCGGTAGTTGGAGCCGTCCGAGGCGTAGAGCGCGCGGCTGCCACGGTCGAAGCGCACTTCTCCCGCGACGGCGCGCGTCAGTTCGCGTTCGAGCTCCGCGCTCGCACCGAATGCATCAACCGGCTTGGCATGGGAGCTCGGCGGCAGGGGAGTCAGTTTCAGCGTTGTGGCGCCGCCCACGCCGCCGGTCACTGTGGCCATGTCCGGGAGCGCCTCAGGAGAGTACGGGTTCCGCTTTCCGGACCGGCGCTCCGAGCAGATCGAGCGCAGCCATGACCCCGCCGTCGCTGTGGGGCACGCCGGCCAGGCGCAGACCCATCTCGACGCCACAGAGCGTGCCGGCCAGCATCAGGTCGTTGAACGAGCCGAGATGGCCGATCCGGAAGGCCCTGCCGGCCAGCTTGCCGAGCCCGGTGCCGAGCGACATGTCGAAGGTGTCGAGAATCAGGGTCCGCATACGATCGGCGTCGTGTCCGTCCGGCACGAAGATGGCCGTGAGCGAGTTCGAGTACTCGCGCGGATCCTCGCAGACGAGCTCGAGCCCCCAGGCGCGCGCGGCGGCTCGCGTGGCGTCACCGTGACGCCGGTGCCGTTCGAAGACATTCGTCAGGTCTTCCTCGTGCAGCATCGACAGCGCCTCGCGCAGGGCATAGAGCAGATTCGTGGCCGGCGTATACGGAAAGAAGCCCGACGCGCTGTTCTTGAGCATCGGTTCCCAGTCCCAATACGCCCTCGGCAGCTTCGCCTTCCTGCTTGCCGCGAGCGCCTTGTCCGACACGGCGTTGAACCCGAGGCCGGGGGGCAGCATGAGCCCCTTCTGCGAACCGGCGGCGGTGACATCCACTCCCCATTCGTCGTGACGGTAGTCGATCGACCCGAGCGAGGAAATCGTATCGACGATCAGCAGCGCCGGATGGCGCGCACCGTCCATCGCCCGACGCAGATCCGGAATGCGGCTCGTCACGCCGGTGGACGTTTCGTTGTGGACCACGACGACGGCCGCGATCTCGTGCGCCGTGTCGGCGGCGAGGCGTTCCTCGAGCGTGTCCGGAGACGCGCCGCGCCGCCACGTGCCCGGCACGTAGTCTACGCGCAGGCCGAGCTTCTCGGCCGGATGCCGCCAGGCGATGTGCGAGAACCAGCCCGTCTCCATGATGAGGACGCGGTCGCCGGGCGACAGCGTGTTGATGAGCGCCGCCTCGCACGCTCCCGTGCCGGACGACGGGTAGATGACGACCGGGCCGCGCGTCTGAAACACCGGTCCCAGCGCCTCGAGTACTTCGCGTGTCAGGCTGGCGAAATCGGGTCCGCGATGATCGATGGTCGGAAAGTCCATCGCCCGGAGCACGCGATCTGGGACGTTGGTGGGTCCTGGAATCTGCAGGAAGTGGCGGCCGGGACGAGTCGTCATCTGTGAGCTCCCACGAGGAATATTACTGGATCAATTGCAGATTGCCGATTGGTCGATTGCCGATTGTTGGCGAGTGAGGATTGACGACCTGGCGAGTTGATTGTCGATTGAGGGCGAGAAAGGCGTTATAGTTCCCACCAAGTGGTGCAT
>JBOGIR010000183.1:0-6382 GCA_050742335.1 Vicinamibacterales bacterium
CGTCGAGGTGGCGTTCGGCCCGTACGTCGCGCTGCTTGCCGGCGTCCTTCAGTGGCTGTCGTGCTTGACGGCAGCGTCGGGGGTCTCGACCGCGCTCGTCGACCAGCTCGGAGCGTTGGCACCGGCATTCCGCGCGCCGGTTGTACGAGCCGGGGTCCTGACGATGATGGTGGCGATACTGGCGCACCTGAACGTGCGAGGCGTCCGCCTGGGCGCGAGTCTCGTCGAGGCGGTGACGGTGGCCAAGCTGGCGCCGCTCCTCATCTTCGTGGCTGCCGGCTCTTTTTTCATCGACCCGTCAGCGATCGCATGGCCTGGGTTTCCCGATTCCGCGTCTCTCGGCCGCAGCGTGCTGCTGCTGATATTCGCGTACGTGGGCGTCGAGTTGGCGCTCGCGCCGAGCGGCGAGATCCGCAATCCTGCTCGCACAGTACCTCGCGCAATTTTTCTCGCCCTCGGTGTCACGACGTCGCTCTATGTCGCCATCCAGTTGGTGGCGCAGGGCGTGCTCGGTCCACTCCTGGCGCAGCAGACCGCGGCGCCGCTTGCAGACGCGGCGGCGCGGTTTCTCGGCAGCGCCGGGATGACGCTGATGCTGGCGGGTGCGGTCTGCTCGATGTTCGGGTATCAGTGTGGCGATATGCTGAGCACGCCGCGCAGCCTCTACGCGCTCGCGCGCGACGGGTTCGCGCCCGCGGCGTTGGCGCGCATTCATCCCGGCTATCGCACACCGAGCGTGGCCATCTGGACCCACGCGGTCCTGGTGCTCCTGCTCGCCGGTACCCAGACATTTCAGAGCCTGGCGATCATCTCGAATGTGGCTGTGCTGCTCCTGTACTTGATGTCCTGTGGAGCGGCACTCGAGCTCGCACGCCGCGACGTCCGCACCGAGGGAGCGCCGTTCACGACGCCGGGCGCCTGGGCGGCGCCCGTCCTGGCCGCCGCCCTCATCGCCTGGATTCTGTCCTCGGCCACTGTGCGAGAGTTTGCGGCGGCAGGCATCGTCCTGGCCGTCGCCTCACTTGCCTACGTGGCACGAAACCGCGCACAATCACAGAGAGGCTGAGACATTTACACATTGACGAATTTACGAATTGACGGATTGTCCCGGATTGTGCGACGCGTCGTGGTCGTCACAGTCCTCATCGCCGCTGGAATCAGCATCGCCTGCGGCCCGAGCGAGCCGCTTCGCATCGCAACCCTGCAACTCGGCCGGTCCCTGAATCCAGACAACAGCGTCGGCGCCCACACCACGCGTTTCAAACCGGACGACACGGTGTATGTGTCGTTGCTCTCCGACGATCCCGGGTTCGGCACGATCAGGGTGCGCTGGCTGCTGAACGGGCAGGTCGTCAGCGAAGCCACGCGCGACGTCTCGTATACGCGCGCTGCGGCCACGGAATTCCACCTCCAGAATTCGGGCGGCTTCCCGCACGGGACCTATCGCGTCGAGATTCTGATCAACGGCCAGCCGGCCGGCACCCGCGAGTTCCGCGTCGCACCCTAGCGCGGGAGCTTCCCGATCTTCGTGGCCTTCGTGGTTTCCCGTTAGGATCGCGCAGGCTGCTGGGGCGCGCACGCTTCACGCCGCACGCGTGGGAAATACGGCAGCTGAGAGGCGTGCCGCTGGGACCGATTTCCCTGTAGAATCCGCCTGATCGCACATCCGATGGCCCTCGCCTCTGGCACGCGGCTTGGCCCCTACCAAATCCAATCGCCGCTCGGCGCGGGCGGCATGGGCGAAGTCTACAGGGCTCGTGATACCCGCCTTGACCGCACCGTTGCCGTCAAAGTCCTCCCTGAGCACGTCGCCTCGGACCCCGAGCTGAAGCAGCGGTTCGAGCGCGAGGCCAAGACGCTCGCCGCACTCAGTCATCCCCATATTTGTCCGGTGTTCGATGTCGGCATCCAGGACGGGATCGACTTCCTTGTCATGGAGTACCTGGAAGGCGAGACGCTTGCGCAGCGCCTCGAGAAAGGCGCACTACCGCTCGATCAGGCGCTACGGCTTGGGATTCAAATCGCCGATGCACTAGCAGCTGCGCACCGGGTCGGCATCGTCCACCGCGATCTGAAACCCGGCAACATCATGTTGACCAAGAGCGGCGCCAAGCTGCTCGATTTTGGACTTGCGAAGCTGCGGCCTGCGGGTGCAATGGCTGCCGTATCCCTGGGCGAAGCCCCGACGGTCAGCTCGCCACTCACCGGCGCCGGCAGCATTCTCGGCACGCTGCACTACATGGCGCCGGAGCAGCTGGAAGGGAAAGATGCTGATGCAAGGACAGACCTCTTCGCCTTTGGAACTGTCCTTTACGAGATGGTGACAGGCAAGAAGGCGTTCGCAGGGAAGAGTGCGGCGAGTTTGATTGGCGCGATCATGACCGCCGAACCTCAAGCCTTGTCGCAACTGCAGCCCATGACGCCGAAGGCACTCGAGCACGTCACGCGGACTTGTTTGGCCAAGAGTCCCGATGAGCGCTGGCAATCCGCAATGGATCTCCACACGCAATTACGATGGGTGGCAGGAAATCTGGCGGCAGCTGAAACAGTGCACGTCCAACGCAACCGACTTTCGATTCGTGAAATCGCCGCGTGGAGTGTGGCGGCGCTTGCTCTCATCAGCACCTTCACGTTCTGGCGCAGTAATCTGATTCAATTGGGTCCCGCACGGCCGCTCGCCGAGCCGGCAGATATTCCGGTGGCCACGCCGCCGGGTGTAGTCCTTGTCCACGACCCTGGGGGACCAAGCGTCGCCATTTCTCCTGATGGGAGACGGCCGATTTACGCCGGTTTGTTGCAGGGCCAGCGTCTGTACCTCCAGGATCTCGATCGGCGTGGGGCTGCTGTGCCCATCTTGGGGACGGAGGGAGCACAAGCTCCGTTCTTCTCATCGGATGGGAAATGGTTGGCTTTCGTGGCCAACAACAGGCTCCAAAAGCTGGCATTGGGCGGCGGCGCGCCTGTGGTGCTGGCCGAGTCCGGCCCTCTTTTCAGGGGCGGCGTATGGAGCCTCGACGATGAAACGATTTACTTTGTGCCTGGAGTGCAGACCGGCATCTGGAAGGTGCCGGCTCAAGGTGGCAAGCCGGTCCAGATAACCACACCCGATCGTAACGGTTTCGAAGACTTCGCACATTGGTGGCCCATCTCGGTGCTGCCGGGCGACCAGCGACTCCTCTACACAAGCTGCTGTGGCCGGACCCGCATTGCTGTCTTGGATCTGGCGACCGGAAAACGAACTCCCATCATCGAAAATGGTGTCTTCGCGCGGTATGTTCCCACGGGCCATCTCGTCTTCGCCCAAGGTCACTCTCTGCTGGCGGCCCGCTTTGATCCAGACAGCTTAAAAATTGGTAATCCGGTGAAGGTCCTGGACAACTTCGTTACCGGTAGAGAGGCTCATGCGCAATACTCGATCTCGCAAAGCGGAACCCTGGTCTATTTCGATGGAGTATCTGATTTTCAAAGAACCCTCGTCCGAGTCGAGCGAAGTGGGGCGGTCCGGCCGCTCGCCAAGGGAGCGTGGCCGATTATTTCGGGCATGAGGTTAGCGAATGACGGGCGACGGCTCGCGTTGTCTCTGACTGAGGGACCGGTGAACGTGTTCATTTACGATCTTCTCCGCGATGACTTCGACCGTGCGGGTTCCGCAAATTCTGACCTAAACCATTCCGGAAAGTCTGGCCAGTTTGAGCTGCCCCATCCGGGGCCGACACTCGCTGTACCTAACAGCGGGGGAAAGGATGATCGACATGCTCAAACGCCACGAGATCCAAGTCTTACGCCGCGCCGGCCACACGCGGGCCGACATCGCGGAACGCGCCGGCGTCTCCATTCGAAGCGTGCAAAGGGTCGAAGTTGAGCCGGCCGTCGCCCACGTCGATGCCGCGGGCGAGCGGGCGCGCCGATCGATTGGCCGCCCCTCGAAGGCGGAGCCGTTTCGGCGCTTCGTCGTCGAGTTGTTGACTGCCGAACCCGAGGTCTTGTCCCTGGAGATCCTCAGGCGCGCCAAGCTGGCGGGCTATGGGGGCGGCAAGACCGCGCTCTACGAATTGGTCCACACGGTGCGTCCGGTGCCGGTGCGTCCGGTCATCCGCTTCGAAGGACTGCCCGGTGAGTTTTCCCAACACGATTTCGGACAGGTCGACGTCCGGTGGCTCAACGGGACGCGCACGCGGATCCACTTCTTAGCGTCCCGGTTGAAATACTCGCGCTGGGTCGAGGTCACGATCGTCGTGGACGAACAGGTCGAAACGCTCGTGCGTACGTTGGTCGATCACTTCACGGCCTTTGGCGGCGTGCCGTTGCTCGCGGTCTTCGACCGACCGAAGACGGTAGCCCTCGCGTGGGGCCACGATGGCCAGGTGACGGACTGGAATCCGATCTTTGCGGGCGTGGCGCTGGATCTGAGTCTCGGCATTGAAGTGTGCTGGCCGGCCAGCCCCCAGCAAAAAGGATCCGTCGAAAACCTCGTCGGCTGGGTGAAGGGCTCGTTCTTCAAACAGCGCCGGTTTCTCGACGAGGCGGACCTACGTGCCCAGTTGCGTGAGTGGCTCATCGAGGTCAACACCGTGCGGCCCTCGCGCGCCACGCGCGTGATCCCGGTGGTGCGACTGGCGGAAGAACGGGCGCGGCTGCGGCCGGTGAAGATCGCGCCCACGGATCTGGCGCTGCGCATCCCCATCGGCGTGGGGCCGACGGGCATGGTCCTCCACGACACCCATCGGTACTCGATGCCGCCCGAGGCCATCGGGCTGCCGGGGACGTTGTATCTCTATCGGGATCGCGTGCGGATTGTCGCGGGCCGGTTTCATGCGCGACACGATCGCTTGTGGGAGCCGGACGCGCAATCCACGCTGCCGGAGCATCGGGCGCAGCAGGTGGCCGCGGTCTCCGGTAAACGGGCGAAGCGCTATCTCCAACGCGAGCACCTGCTCGCGCTGGGCCCGTCCGCGCTCGCGTATTTGACGGAGCTCGTCCACCGACGCCCGCGGATCTGGGTGCGCGATGTCGAGCGATTGCATGACTGGCTCACCACGTACGGGCCAGACGCGCTGCGGGCCGCTTTCGCGCGTGGCCTCGAGGACCAGGTGATCGGCGCCGAGTACATCGGGCATTACCTGGCGGCGTCTGTGACCCGGTCGATCCCGATTTCGGGGGATATCGCGGGTCGAGGGGATGATCGATCGTCGCTCCTGGGGCGTCCTGGCGGGTCGATGCCGTCCGACGAGCAGCTCCGGCTCGACCTGACGGCAACGACGGCGCCACATGCCTCCGCCGGAGGACGGGCATGACCACCGCCGACCTCGATCTGGACGGCTGCTTCAAACGGTTGCACCTTGCCAACGCCCGGCGGGTGTGGCGGGACCTCGTCGTCCGCGCCGAACGCGAGGACTGGTCCTGTCACGATTTCCTCGCGCTCCTGCTGGCCGAAGAGATTGCGCATCGCCAACAGACCCGACTCGGTCGCGTCGCGCGCTGGGCACACTTTCCGTTTCTCAAGACGATCGACGACTTTGACTTCACCTATCAAAGTACCGTGCGTCTGTCGCTGCTCGGCTCGGCGCTGTCGCCCGACTTTGTCACCGAAGGCCGGTCGCTGATCTTGACGGGCAAACCAGGCCGTGGCAAAACCCACCTGGCGATCGCGATCGCGTATCGCGCGATTCAAAACGGCTTTGATGCGCGCTTCGTCACCGCGGCAGCACTGATCGACGACCTGTCGAATGCCTTTCGCGGCGGCCGACTCGCGGAGAGGCTCACGACGTACACGCATCCGGCCGTCCTGGTCGTCGACGAAGTCGGGTATCTTACCTACGGCACGGACGCGGCGAACATGCTCTTTCACGTCGTCAACGATCGCCATCGGCACAAGCGCACCATGATCTTCACGACGAACAAACCGCTCAATGCTTGGGGCCGTGTCTTGCACGACGAAGACCTCGCCCTCGCTATCGTTGACCGCGTCCTCGAGCGCGGCCGCCTGCTCCCTCTGGACGGACCCTCGATGCGTACGAAACACCTCGGGCTCGACGACGCCACGTCCCCTGAGGCCTCACATCAACTGGCCAGAATTTCCGGAATTGACAGGCCAGAGTTTCCGGAACCCACAGAAGCAATCCCGTCTCAAGACCGTCCATAAGCCGGACACGCTGAAGGCGGGCGGCAAATCTGGTACGGCTCAGCAACCAAAGATCGGCGCCGTACACCAACGTCAGTTGCTCCAAGCACTCCGTAAGGGTGATCGCTTGGAATTCCTTTGGACGACTCGCCATTTATGGACGCTCCCTCCTTCTCTCACCGATTACATCTTGGCGCAGGAACAGCGTTTGGCGATTCCTGCTGCGGCAATAACGTTCAGGCCGCCGACAAAAGTTCCTCG
>JBOGIR010000184.1:0-5772 GCA_050742335.1 Vicinamibacterales bacterium
AGCGCAAAGTAGCCGTACACCACCGTCGGGACGCCGGCGAGGATTTCGAGCACCGGCTTGACCAGTCGCCTTACCCGCAGGTCGGCGTACTCGCTCAGGTAGACCGCGCTCAGCAGTCCCATCGGCAGCGCCACCCCCATCGCGATGCTCGACACGAGGAGCGTCCCGGCCACGAGTGGCAGCACGCCGAAGCGAGGAGTCGCGAAGAGGGGAGTCCATTCAGTGCCGAACAGGAACGCAGCGACTGGCACCTCGCGAAGAAAGGCAAATGTCTCGACGGCGAGCACCACGATGATGCCGACCGTTGTGCCAACGGACAGGAGCGCGCACAGGAACAGCGCCCGTTCGATCAGGAACTCGAAGCGCTTCATCCCTCGACGCCGCCCAGTCATCGCTCCTTGGCGAGCAACGCCTCGAGCGTCATCCCGACCTGAGAGCCTCCCTCGCCGAATGCCGTGCCGACTTTCCGCTCTGCGAAGTGCTTTCGGGCGAGCTCGTAGATCTGAGGCGTCAGCTCGATGTAACCGACTTCACGGACGAGGTCGTCGCGGCTGAAGAACATCTCCACGAACTGCTGCACCTCGGCCCGGTCGGCCGCCTTTCGGGCGACATAGATGAAGAGCGGCCGCGAGAGCGGCTGGTATGACCCGTTCCGCACGGTTTCGGCCGACGGCACAATCGGGCCGGCGCCGTTGTCGGGTTTTCCATCGTCAACCGGCGCGATCTTGAGACGTTCCCGGTTTTCCTCGACGTAGGCGAGCGGGAGAAAGCCAAGCGCGAGCTCGTCGCTGGCGACGCCCTGGACGATGACGTTGTCGTCTTCGCTCGACGTGAAATCGCCGCGGCTGGCGCCCTCCTTGCCGACGGTGGCTTCGGTGAAGTAGTCGTAGGTGCCCGAGTCGACACCCGCGCCGAACAGTCTGATCTCGCGATTGGGCCACGAGGCGCGCACCTGGTTCCAGCGCGTGACCTTTCCCTGTGCCTCGGGTGCCCAGAGCGTCTTCAGCTCGGCCACCGTGATGGCATTCGCCCAGCTGTTCTTCGGATTCACGACAATCGCGATGCCGTCGTAGGCGATCGGCACTTCGATGTACTCGATGCCTGCCTTCTGGCAGGCGTCGATCTCGGCGGGGCGAATGGGCCGCGACGCGTTGCTGATGTCGGTCTCGCCGCGGCAGAACTTCTGGAAGCCGCCACCGGTTCCCGAGATGCCGACCGTCGGCGTGCGCATGTTGGGGTTGGCCTTGCCGAATTCTTCCGCAACCGCCTCCGCGATTGGGAATACCGTACTCGACCCGTCGAGCGTGACGAGCGCCGCAGGAGCGCCTTCCTGGTCGGCCTGGTTGTTGCCGCCGCCGCAGCCAGTCATGGCCATCACGAGAACCGCAACGGCGAGGTAACGGAAGCGCTGTGGAATGTGAGTCATGCCCCTGACCCTACCCAATCCTAATTGCGCGCCGGTTGCTGGGGTGTTAATTCCGTGTTAACGGTATCGCGGCAAGCTTCACCGGCTTCTGCACGAGCTTTTCGAATGGTCCCAGGTGACTGCTGGTGGCCCAGATCTCCAACTCGGCGTCCCCGGATGTCTGCAGTTGCAGCAGGAGCGCATTGTCACCGCTATCCTGCAGCTCCAGGCGCGAGATGACCTGCGCGTGGCTCCGGTCGAGACTTTCGGCGACGCGAAGGATGGAAGCGAGTGTTCTGACCGTCCGCCGGAGTGGCGCCGACAGGCCGGCATATTCCGTATGCGATTTCTTCGGCGTGCCGCGCCGGTGATAGCGGGCGACCAGGGCGATCACTTCGATCTCGTCCGGCTCGAAACCGCGCAGGTCGCCGTTCTTGATCAGGTAGTACGAATGCCGATGGTGGCGCGGGTAACTGATGTGCAGGCCGAGGTCGTGCATCAGGGCCGCGTACTCCAGCCACTCGCGTTCGCGGTCGGTGAGCCCGTGAATGGCGCGGGTCTGGTCGAAGATCGCCAGCGCGAGGCGCGCGACGTGCTGGGCGTGCACCGCAAAGTAGTTGCAGCGTTCGGCCAGTTCAATCGCGCTGCGCCGGCGGACGTCGGGAATGCGATCGATCTGCGCGATCTGGCGCTTGTGGCGCCGCACGTAGTCGAGGACGAGTCCTTCCCGGAGTGCCAGGTCGCACAGCGTCAGCTCGTCGGCCTCGAGGCGGCGCAGAATCGTGTCCACCAGCACCGCGCCGGCGACCACGAGGTCGGCGCGACGCGGGTCGAGGCCGGGCATCTTCAGGCGGTCTTCGAGATCGCGGCTCGTGACGTCCTTGCGCACGCGACGGATCTGCTTGGCCGCGATGCGAAGATTCCGCAGTTCCGCCGGTGGTGCACCGCGGGCGGCGGTGGCCGCGACAGCGCCCAGGCTGAGAATCGTCCCGGATGTGCCGATGACGCGGTCGAAGCCGATCTCGGCGATCTGGTCGCAGTAGCGGTCGATCTCGCCGCGAATGTGTTTTTCCAACCGGCGTTCGTCTCCATCCGACAGCGGGTCGCTCTTGACGAACCGCTCGGTGAGGCGGATCACGCCGAGCTTGAAGCTGCGCGCCAGCTGGACGGCCGTCGCCGTACCCAGCGTGATTTCCACGCTGCCGCCGCCGATGTCGATGACGGCGGCACGGCCGCCCACGTCGACGCCGTACACCGCCGCCTGGTGGATGAGGCGCGCTTCCTCCGATCCGGTGATCACCATCGGCCTGATGCCGGTCTCCCGCTCGATGCGGGCGAGGAACTCGCCGCCATTGCGCGCTTCGCGCGTCGCGCTGGTGGCAGCGGCGAGGATGGTGTCCACGCGGCGTGAATCCGCAAGACGCTTGAACGTCGCCAGCGCCTGCAGGGCCGAATGCATCGGCTCCGCGGTGAGCGCTCGCCCGTCCAAGCCGCCCTCCCCGAGCCGGACCATGGCTTTTTCGCGGTCGATCACCTCGAACGACAGATCCGGGCGGACGTTGACGACGATCATGTGGACCGAGTTGGTCCCGATATCGATGGCGGCAATGCGCATGCTGGGATAACGATATAGTAGGCCCAGCCCGCGGAAATGCCCCAAGGTCCCACCAGTCCGTCCGAACTGCTCATCCGCCAGCAACTGCACACGCTGGCGCGCGCGTTGCCGGCCGCGCAGAAAGGCGACGCGCACCGGCTTCACGAGGCGCGCGTCGCGACCCGTCGCCTGCGAGAGCGGCTGCCGCTCGTGCTGCCCGGCTCCTCGCGCCGTAAGCTCGTGCGCAAGGTGCGTCGGCTTTCACGCGCGCTTGGGCCGGCCCGCCAACTGGATGTCGCGCTGCAGATGCTCGACGAGCTGAGCGAGGCGGGCGATGTGCCGGCGGTGGCCATCGCGAAGCTCAGGCAGCTCTTGAGTCGGGAGCGTCAACGGCTCTACGCCGACATGAGCAGCGAAGTCGCCAGGATTGACGTCGACAAGCTGCGCCGGCGAGCCGTTGCGGCGGCGCGAAAGGCTCAGTACGTCACCGCCGCCGCACGCGACGGGAACGTGGTCGCTGCGCAGAAGCGAGCGGCGCGGCGTGCCGTACGACTTCGAGCGGCCATCGACAACGCGGCGGGCCTGTATCTGCCGGGTCGCTTGCACGACGTCCGCATCGCCGTCAAGAAGCTGCGGTACGCGCTTGAGCTGGTGCGCGAATTGAGCGGGTCGCGCGCGGTCGCCACTATCGCCACGCTGAAGGGGGCGCAGGACCTGCTCGGACGGGTGCACGACCTCGAAGTGCTCATCGGACGGGTGCGCGCCATGCAAGGGTCGTCGAGCGCCGCCAACCTGCGGCTCTCGGCAGGTCTCGATCGCCTGGTGCGTCGTCTCGAGACAGAGTGCCGACAGCTTCACGGGCACTACATGGCGCTCCGCAGGAAACTCCTGACGGTGTGCGAACGGACGCTGACGGCGGCTGACACCACGCACGCCAAGACGCGAGAGTCGTCGGCCGCCTAGACGGCTTGAAAGGCCAGAAATCATGCCAATGAGTCAAGTTTTCGACTGGCCTTTCAAGACGTCTCGCCCGCACGGAGTGCGGGCAAGCAGACACTGCCCTAGCGAGGCGGAGCCACATGCTCGTAGGTCTGAGGCGCAGCCTCGCTAGCCGTATGGCGGGCCCCTGCGAGCTGTATCTCGTGCGCCACGCCATTGCCGCCGTACGCGGTGAGCAGTGGCCCGACGACGACCAACGGCCGCTCACCGCGCGGGGCGTCGCGCGCTTCAAAGAGGCTGTTGAAGGCCTGAAGAAGCTCGAGGTTGGCGTCGACGAGATTTTCACGAGCCCCCTCATCCGCGCCAGACAGACGGCCGATCTGCTGGCGGCTGGATTTCCCGGAAAACCGTCCGTCAAGGTGCTCGATGCGCTCGCGCCTGGCCACGTGCCGGCGTCGGTGATGGCGCAGCTCGCGCGCAACGCGCGCCGGCGCCGCATTGCGCTTGTCGGGCACGAGCCCGCGCTCGGGGAGCTCGCCGCACATCTGATTGGCGCCGGTCGGGCGCTCCCCTTCAAGAAGGGCGGCGTGTGCCGCATCGACGTCGAGAGCCTGACGTCGCGGCGTCCCGGCGCGTTGACATGGTTCGTCCAGCCGAAGCTGCTCCGCGGACTCGGCCGCAGGGTGAAGCGACCCAAAACCCAAAACCCAAAGCCGAGAGCCTAGAGCCCAGAGCCCAGAGCCTAAAGCCGCAACACAGATCCCCGTGTCATCCAAGCGTGTAGCCGTCATCATCAATCCCATCTCCGGTGCGGGACGGCGGCGGCGCCTGGCGCGCGATCGTGCCGAACGGGCAGCAGCGCTGATGGCGAGCCGCGGTCTCGACGGCCAGGTGTTCGTGACCGAACGTGCCGGCCACGCACGAGAGCTGGCCCAGGTCGCGCTGACCCAGGGGGCCTCCCTCGTGATGGCCTGGGGTGGCGACGGCACGATCAACGAGGTCGGGTCGGCGCTGACGTTTCGCGATGCGACGCTGGGTGTCATCCCAAGCGGATCCGGCAATGGTCTTGCCCGGGAACTGCGCATCCCGTTCGATCCGGCCAGGGCCTTCGATGTCGCGCTCGACGGCCGTGAGCGCCGGATCGACGCGGGAGAGCTCGACGGGCGGCTGTTCTTCAACGTGGCCGGCATCGGCCTCGACGCGCGTGTCGCCCATCGCTTTGCGGCGAATGGCCCGGCCCACCGCGGGTTGCGGCGGTACCTCGCGATCACCGCCCGGGAGCTCTTCACCTATGAGCCCGACTACCATACGATTGTCACAGACGGGCGCACCGAGCGCGTCCGCGCACTGCTCATTGCCATTGCGAACGCGCGTCAGTACGGCAACGGCGCGCTCATCGCGCCTGCCGCGCAGCTCGATGACGGTCGTCTCGATGTCGTGGTGATCGCCGCACGGTCTCCGCTCACAGCGCTCGTGCAGGTGCCGTGCCTGTTTGCCGGCCGGATCGCCACGATGCGTGGGGTGACGTTGTCGACGGCGGTTGATATTCGGGTGACATCCGATCAACCCGTGCTGTATCACGTGGATGGCGAGCCTTGCGTAGGAGCGACCACTGTCGTGGCGCGCCCGTGGCCCTCGGCCTTGCGCGTGGCGGTGCCGTCCGAGGCGCGCCTCTCGTGACGAGCTGGGTCGGCACGGCCGCGGCATGGCTTCCAGCAGAGATCGGTTGTGTTGGTGATGATGAAGCCCTATGGAGGTCAGGCCGACACGGTTCGCCTGACCGCGCGAGAAGGCTGAGGGAACCGACCTCAGGAAAGCGCACGGAGTAGATGAT
>JBOGIR010000185.1:0-8860 GCA_050742335.1 Vicinamibacterales bacterium
AGAGACTGGCGGTGACGAGCGCGAGTGCCAGGACCATCAGATCGCCACCACCGAGGAAGAGACGCGGAATCCGATCGTCACCGCCCCACGGGACAGAGAGGTTCGTCGGGAAGGGCCCGGCTGTCGCGGTCTCCGCGTGTGCCGCCGCCACGCCGCCGCCCTGCATTGCCTCAATCGGGTGCGCGATCTTGCTCATGTGAATCGGCGTGGGCCCGGCTTAGAAGAATCGTTGCGGGACGACGATGGTGTCGCGCGGCCCGACGAAGTCGGTGAGCTCGACTCTGCGTTCCACTTTCCTGCCGTCGACGATACGGATGATCTGGATGCGTCCCGTGGACGCGCGGTCGGTGACCCCGCCGGCTAGCGACAGGGCTTGAAGCACGGTCGTGTTCTTCTCGCGGAGTGGGTACGCGCCTGGATTCCTCACCTGTCCGAACACGTAGACGTTTTCGGCGCGAAGCACGAAGATCGTGTCGCCGTTCCGCAGCGCCACGTTCTGACTGAGGTCGCCGTTTTCGAGCTCGCGAAGATCGACGCGGGCGAGCCGCGCGGGATCGCGGTTACCCGCGTCATTGATGTCGGCCGGCCCCACTGCTTCGACGACGAGTGACTGGTTCGAGGCATGCACGACGACGGCGTCCCCGCTCGCCGTGGGCAACGTGGACCCGGCAAGCGCCAGCGCTTCGACCAGTCGCATGTCGCCCGACATCGGATAGGCACCAGGCGTCCGCACTTCGCCGACGATGTAGACCTTCTGACTGCGATATTGCTCGATCGCGACCGTCATCTGCGGTTCCTTGAAGAAACCCTGGGTGACGAGGTCCTTCTTCAGCGCCGCTTCGACGCCGCGCAGCGTCATCCCCCCGGCCTTCACGCGCCCGATGTACGGATAGGTGAAGCTCCCGTCGGACTCGATCGTGAACTTGCCCGTCAGTTCGGGCTGGTCGTACGACGTGATGATGAGCACGTCCTGGGCCCCGACGATGTAATTCGCGATTGGCTGGGCGACCTGGGGCGCTGGTGACGGAGAAGCCGGTCCTCCCGTCGCCGGCTCCTGTGCCGGTACGAGCCCAATCGCGCAGAGCAGAAGCGCGACCACGGTGAACATCCGTCCTCTAGGTCTCATACGTCAGTGACATTCCAAACCGCAGGCCGTTGTACTCATGGGCATCCACGCTTGACGTGCGCTTCTGTCGCTCGATCGTGAATCCGACTCGTTTGTCGGCTCCGAGGCGATACCCGGCACCGATGCTGAAGGCTCGTACTCGGTCCGTCCGGTTCGACACCGCGGGATTCACACTCACACGATCGCGGTATGACAGCCGTCTCGAGCCGATTCGCGCAAGCACGTCGAACGGCCCGAAGACCTGCCGTTGCACCATCCCGCTGACGCCGGTCTCGAGGAAGTACGGCTGCTCGAACTCGAGCGACGGTTGGACATCGCGCGTCGTATCAATGCCAAACCGCGTCGTGCCCCACGCGCTATACGAGAGGCTCATGGCCGTCGTCACTCCCCGATAGGGCGGCACGCCGGCGGACCGCGGCGTGAAGTCCCGGTACCCGACAGTCGCGTGTCCGTTGACCAGCGCCAGCGGCTGAAACGTCGCGACGCCCGCAATCCGGCTCGACTCTGTATCGCGCAGCGGCGACCACACGAAACGCTCGTTCTCGCGTCCAATCAGGAGTGACACCGTCGTCAACGGCGACAGCACGTGGCGAACGGTCAGGGCGCCACCGTCGCTCGTACGATTCAGTTCCTCTGCCAGGTTCACGCCTCTGAACACTTCGTCGCGATCGAATTCGACGCGGCGGTGCCAGGCCCGCACGCCGACGTACGTGTGCGACCGCGTTCGCACTTCGACGCGACCGTCCCAGTCCGTTTCCATCCTGTCCGACCGGGCGTCGATTTCAAATCCCGGACGCTCGCGGGTGTTGAGATGGCGCGCAGCGCCCGTCAATACCAGACGGTTGAACGTCCGGGTCACTCCGATCTGGGAATCCGAGTTCATCGACCGTTCCGACGCAAACGTGTGGTAGTAGACCCAGTCGAGGTCGATCCTTCCGTTGATCCACGTCCGACCCATCCGCAGCCATAGATCGGTCACGGGGGTGAACGTCATCGTGAAATCGCTCTGAGGGTGTTCGGCGTCGGCTGCGTTGAACACGTTCGTATCAACGCCGATGTTGTTCAGTGCGACCGTGGATTTCAGCGACAAGGGGCCGAACCGCAACGTCGCTTCCGCGTCGGGTTCAGGTGTCGATTCCGGGGGAGTTTGAGCCAGCGCTGGCGGCGCGACGAGGGCCAGCGCGAGCAACGCCGTCCGCCCACATCGGCGCCCCCACGACATGTGTCGCTTTACTCGATCAGGGCCGTACGCCACGCTGAAGTTCCTTCCGGACCGCCGGAACACGCCCCGGCTTACCGGGACGGACTCGCCGTCTCCAACATGCCCGGCACAACCACCCCTGCGACGCCAGCCGCGGCCGCAGCGTATTTCACACGCTCGGCCGCCGTTATCGCCAGACCCGTCCGCTCCCTCTTCAGCGTCCCGATCGTCGCGGTGACGTTGGCCCTGATGGTGGTCCCTGCCGCCGCGAACACAAATGGACTCGTACCGATGACCTTATGGGTAGAGTCGACGGCCTCCAGCACATAGTCGCCGGGACTCAGTCCGAGCATTGAAAACTGGCCGCCTCCCGTTGTCATGGTCGAGCTATCGATCCTTCCCGTCAGCAGATTCCGAGCCTGCACCGTGAGGCCCCCGACCGGCTCCCCGGTGGGTGTCACGACGTTGCCGGTGATGGACACCGCGGTCGGACTGAGCGCCGTGCGGCCGAGCGCGATTCGAGGCCGGCCGGAGTCGACCGTGGCTTGTGCCGCGGCCTGCCACGGCATCAGTAACGGCAGGGCGACCAGAACAAGAATGACCGCAATGTGGCGCATGGCAACTACCTCGCTGCTTTCTTGTCCTTCTCTAGTTTCGGACCGATCGTCCCCTGACTGTAACTGACGCGAGGGGACTCGAGACCGCCCGTCCTGGCCGCGGACGGATCGTCACGGCCGGGCGTGGGGAGGAGACAGCACCTCCACTCGGGCACTGCCGTCCAACGCGTACACGAGTCGCCGATCGGGGTATCCGCTGCGGGTCGTATCGAAGGCGACCGACACGAGCTGCTGCCCCTCGTAGACCTCCCACTTGTCGATCTGGCCGTCACCGCCCGTGTCTTCTTCGGCGCGCACGACCGTCCCTTGCTGGTAGTACTCAATTCGATCGACCCTGCCCTTACGCCGCATCGACAGCTCCAGTCGCGCAATCGATCCGTCGTCCGCGTAGTACGCCCAGGAGTCGGGATTGCCGTCCTGGCTGCGCGAGGTACCGACCTTGTCCACCTTCTCGCCGGCGCCGTAGTACTCCCACCTGTCGATGAGGGCATCGTGATTGGTGTCGATCTCGATGCGCGTGACCTTCGCACCATCCATGTAGCTCCAGGTGTCGACGTTCCCGTCGCCATCGGCGTCGTATTTCAGGAGCTGGAGGCGTCCGGTCGCGCGGTCGTAGGTCGGTTCGATACGAGCTGTGCCGCCGCCCGATGTACCACAACCGCTGCCGATGTGGACGACGCACACGAGAAGCAGGCCAACGAGCGGCTGCCGGAACCAGCCAAGGGCGTCCCCTTGATAGCCCGATGAAGATTGCCCTTGGCTGGTTGGCAGTGTCATCTTGGCGCGCTCCGCGCGCCTGGGACCGCAACACGTATTCACAACGAGCAAGAAATTCACGGTCGGGAGCCGTATAGCGGTCCCAACGTCAGGCGAAGCTTCGCTCTGTGACTTACACCCGAATCGGACGCAACCCGGGCAACATCGTTTCCGAGGGCTGACAGGCATGCGTCGGGCAGGTCACACCGGCTACGACTTCGGCCGCATCCAGGCGCCCGCGAGCGCGTTGCCGACGCTGATCGCTTGACCATTGCCCGTGGGGGCGCCCCCGGGTGGACCGTAGTAGCTGCCGTACGCCGGTCGGTAGTACCGAGAGTAGTAATAGGCGTTGTGCTCGAGATCGACGCGGTTCAGCACTGCGCCGAGGAACTTTGCCTGGCCCATCTCGAGCTGCTCGACGGCCCGTTGGGCAATACGCCGGCTCGTCATTTCGGCGCCCACGACGAACAGCACGCCGTGCGCGAGACTTGCGGCGATAGCGGCGTCCGTGACGGCCATCACCGGTGGAGTGTCGACGATCACCCAGTCGAAATATTGCAGGAGGAAGGCCGCAAAATCCCCGAATCGCTTCGATCCAAGCAGTTCCGCAGGGTTCGGGGGAAGGGTTCCCGCCGCCATGACCCAGAGACCGGCGATGGTCGATTCCTGGATCGTTCCGGACGCGGTCGCGTCCCCCACGAGCAAATTCGAGAGCCCGGGCATCGCCGCGGCATGGAAGACTTCGTGCACTCGCGGCTTCCGCATGTCGGCGTCGATCAGCAGCACGCGATGTCCCGCCTGCGCCAGCGCCGCGGCAACGTTGGTCGACACGACGGTCTTCCCTTCGCCTGGCGTTGAACTGGTGATCACAACCAGCCGTCCACCCTGGTCTGTCGACGAGAAGAGCACGTTGGTCCGGATCGATCGAAAGCTTTCCGCGAAGATGCTCGGCGCTCCGTTGCCGATGAGGGGTGCCGTCACGCTTCTGTCGAACAGCGCCGGAACCATGCCAAGGAAGGGCAGCCCGAGGTGCTTCTTCAACTCATCGGGATTCTTGATGCGATCGTCCGCGTACTCGAACGCGAACGCGAGGCCGATTGCGAACGTGAGGCCGCCGAGCAACGCCATCAGGAGGTTGTTGAACACGTTCGGCGACACGGGCCCCGTCGGCACTTCCGCGTGATCGACCACACGAATGTTGCCCGTCCGGATTTCCTCGGAGACGCCTGTTTCCTGCGTACGCTGGAGCAGCGCCTCGAACATCTGGCGGTTGGCCGTCGCGTCGCGCTGCAGAACTCCGTACTCGATGCCGGTACGATTCAGAACCTGCGCCTCCCGCTTCTGCGCATCGAGCGCGGCCGCGAGCGTTCGTTCTTCCGCCAGGGCCGCCTGATATTCGCTGCGCATCCCTTCGGCAATCTGCACGACTTCCGCCTGGATCTTCGCTTCCGCCGTCTCGATGGCGAGCCCGATCTTCACCATCTCGGGATGGTTCGGGCCGAGCTTCTCGGACAGCTGCGCGTGCTGCCGCTGGAACTGCGCCAGCTCTGCCTTCTGTTGCTGGACGAACTGATTCGACAGGACCATCGGCAGACTGTCGATGGCGGACGGATTCTCCAGTACGCCGTCGAGCTGGTTGTACGCAGCTTCCTTCTGGATTCGGACGGTGGCGGCTCTCGTGAGCGCGGTGTTCAAGTCCGCCAATCGCTGCACCACGACGTTCTGGCGCTCCTCGAGCGACACCGAACCCGTGCGCTCGCGGTAGGCCTGCAGCGCCTGTTCGCTCGCGTCCAGCCGTATGCGCTGCTCGGCCAGTTGCTGCCCAAGGAAGTCGGAGGCTTCCTTGGTCGTGCTCGACCGGAGCTCGAGACTCTGGCGGATATAACCTTCCGCAACCGCGTTGGCGACTCGTGCGGAGAGGCCCGGATCGGACGAGCGATACGTGACGTCGACAAGACGGCTGTATCGGACCGCCGAGACCTTGAGATTGCTCGAGAAACGGTCAACGAGACGCGACTGCGCCCTGGTCTCGACGGCATCGGGGGGCTCGGCGAGTCGTGGGGGCTCGAACCACCTGGCGACGGCGTTGACCGGCATCATGATCAGTCCGCGCACGGTGATTCGCGGCGGCTGATTGAACTGCGGATCCGACCACAGGTCGAGCGCCCCGATCGTTCGGCGCGCGAGCACGCGACTCTGCAGGATCCGGTACTGCGTTTCGTAGTAATCGTCGGTAACCTCGCCCTGATCCAGGACTTCCTGGAACGACACGACCTTCGGATTGTCGCGTTCAATCAGAATCCGGACCGTGCCCTCATACATGCGAACGGCCGTGAACGTATAGAGTGCGGCGCTGAGAAAGACAACGAGGAATGCGGCCGTAGCGAGATACCGCCGGCGATAGAGCACTTGCAGGTAATGGACGATGCTCAGTTCGGATTCCCCGGCGAGCGTGCCGCCGTAGCCATATCCCTGGCCGTACCCCGCCACGGCCGGCTCCGGTGCGACGCCGGCATCTGTGGAGCCTGACGCGCCCATGCCGGCCTGCGGCGGCTTCCGATTCAACTGCCAGGGGATCTGTGTGCCCATCGAACAGGTCTTCTCTTGGCCACCCCATACGGGTGGGAGCCTCTGGCGCCATGCGTGTTGATCGTGAGCGCACGCGCCAGGGCTTCTCCATTTGTTCGCCTGCGCGGCGAATCGCTACTTCTTGTATCGGTCGGAGACGTCAGAGCCGCTGCCGAGTCCGGGTGGGGGCCTTACTTGACGTCGAGCAGTTCGACGTCGAACAGCAGCATGGCGTTGGGCGGGATGACACCTCCCGCGCCTCGTGCGCCGTAGCCCATGTCGGGCGGAATGGTCAGCGTGCGGCGGCCACCCACTTTCATGCCGGCCACGCCTTCATCCCAACCCCGAATCACTTCGCCGGCGCCGAGGTTGAACGAAAATGGCTCATTCCGGTCGCGCGAGCTGTCGAACTTTGCGCCCTTTCGATCGGGCCGCGACGCGTCATAGAGCCAGCCGGTGTAATGCACAGTCACGACCCGGCCGCTTTGCGCTTCGGCGCCAGTGCCGGCCTGGTCGTCCTGCGTCACGAGTTGTGTCACGCTGCTTGTCTCCGTGCTGCTGCCGCAGGCGGTGAAGAGGAGTAGGGCCGCGATGGGAAAAACCACCGGATAGCGTCGCATCGCGCGATTATACGGCTGCCTACTGCCTACCGCCTACTGCATACTGCCTACTACTCATCAAGGAGGTAGCTCGTGGCTCTACGACGCGGCATCGCCGCCCTTGTTGTTGCGTTTGTTGTACTGCCGGTGCTCGTGTTCGTGGCAGCCGTCGTGTTCCTGTACGTCATCGCGACCCGCGGTCCATCCGTGCCGGACCGCGCGACGCTCGTCATCCGGCCTGGCGGCGAGCTTCTGGACATTCGTCCCGACGACATCGTCGGACAGCTCGTCGATCGTGACGTGACGACGCTCCGCGGCCTCGTCGAGAGCCTGCGCACAGCCAGGCGCGATTCTCGCATCGCCGCCGTCGTGCTGCGTCCCTCGACGCTCGAGTTGCCGTTCTGGGGCAAGGTGCAGGAGCTGCGCGACGCCGTCACCGACTTTCGCCAGTCTGGAAAACCGGTGATCGCGTACCTGGAGTACGGCGGCGACCGTGAGTACTACCTCGCCAGTGCGGCCGACCAGGTGTTCCTGCTGCCGACCAGCCCGCTCGATCTCACCGGCATCGCATCCTACGAGATCTTCCTGCGCGGTGCGCTCGACAAGATTGGCGCCTATCCCGATTTCCTGCAGATTGGCCCGTACAAGACAGCCGCCAACCAGCTCACCCAACGCGGTTTCACGGCGGCGCATCGCGAGATGCTCGAGTCGCTCAATCGCGACCTCTACGAACAGCTCGTGCACGGCATTGCGAACACGAGACGTAAGAGCGTAGAAGCGGTTCGGGCGTTGCTGGATGAAGGGCCATTCACGCCCGAGGCTGCCCAGCGTGCGGGCCTGGTCGATGGCCTCGCCTACTTCGACCAGCTCGACGATCGGATTGCCTCGCTGAAAGCGCCGGCCGGCGAAGAACGGGTCATCGAAGGCTCGCGCTATCAGCGCATCGGACCTCTCGACGCTGGCGTGCGCCCTGCGGCGCGCTTTGCGGTGCTCTACGCGTCGGGCATCATCACGTCGGGCAGGAGCGCGTACGATCCGGTCAACGGACCTGTCGTCGGCTCCGACACGCTCGTCGAGCAGATCCAGCGCATTCGCGAAGACGAGTCGATTCGGGCGATCATCCTGCGGGTCGACAGCCCGGGCGGGTCATCGGTGGCCTCGGACGTCATCTGGCGCGAGCTGATGATCACGCGCGACGCCAGTCCGTCGCGACCGCTCATCGCGTCCATGTCGGATTTGGCGGCCTCCGGCGGCTACTACATCTCGATGCCGGCACATGCCATCGTCGCGCAGCCAGGGACGCTGACCGGCTCGATCGGCATCTACGGCGGCAAGATGGCGCTAGGCGGCACGATGGAGAGGCTGGGAGTGGGCACCGGGACCGTGCGGTCGGGCCGGAACGCCGACATGAATTCGCCGTTTGCGCCCTTCACGCCGGATCAGCGCGACAAGTTCATGGACTACATGAAGGTGTTCTACGACGGATTCGTGCAGAAAGCGGCGGTGTCACGGCGTACGACGGCCGCCCGGATCGACGCGGTGGCACAGGGACGCGTCTGGACGGGCCAGCAGGCGCGAGAGCACGGGCTGGTTGACGCGCTTGGAGGCCTTGACACCGCGGTCGCGCTGGCCAAGCAGCGCGCCGGCATTCCACCGGACCAGGACGTGGAGCTCGTGGTGTATCCGCCGCGCCGAACGCTGTACGAGGCGCTCACGGAGCAGTTCCAGGCGTCGAGTTTCAGCGTCTGGGGTCAGCTGGCGGCAGGTGCCGAGGGGCGCGCGCTCGGCGTGCTCACGGCCCCGGTTCGTCTGTTCCGACGCGGCGAACCGCTGGCGCTGATGCCGTACGTGTTCGTGAGATGAGCTATCGGTGAGACTGGATCAGTAGGCAGTAGGCAGTAGGCAGTAGGCAGTAGGCAGTAGGCTGTAGGTGGCTGTAGGCAGCAGGCAGTAGGCCGGAACTGTCTACCGCCTACTGCTTACTGCCTACTAG
>JBOGIR010000186.1:0-11170 GCA_050742335.1 Vicinamibacterales bacterium
AAGACGAATCCCGACAGAAAGATCATCGGGATGAGGAAGAAGAATGCGGTCGTCATCATCGCCTGCTGCTGCGTGCGCGACACGGTGGAGACGAACAGCCCCAGTCCCAACGCCGTGAGCAGGTAGATCAGACACATCACCAGCAACAATGCAAAGCTGCCGCGCAGCGGGACCTCGAACCAGCCGACGGCGACCGCCACGACCAGCAGCACGTCAACCAGTCCGAGCACGGCATACGGCACGAGCTTCCCCACAATCAGCTCCCAGCGCGCCAGCGGCGTCACGTTCAACTGCTCCAGTGTCCCGAGCTCCTTCTCGCGCACAATCGCCATCGACGACAGCGTCGTGGTCACCACGAGCAGCACGAGGGCGAGAATTCCGGGAATCATGAAGTGGCGGCTCTCGAGACTCGGGTTGAACCAGACGCGGATGTCGGCACCGACGAGCGGTGTCGCAGGGCCGCGGCCCGTCTCAGCCGCCAGCTCCCGCGCGTACCTCGTGATCAGCGCGCCTGCATAGCCGAGCGCCACATTGGTGGAGTTCGCATCCGTACCGTCGGCCACCACCTGAACGACTGCCGTCCGGCCGGTGCGCACCCGTTCGCCGTAGTCGGCGGGAACAGCAAGGGCCATCCAGGCCCGCCCGCCATCGAGGTAGGCGTCAATCTCGTCGGTTGCCGATACCGTGTCGATCACCGTGAAGTTGTCGGACACCTCGAAGCGCGCGATCAGATCGCGGCTCGCCGCGGATCGATCCTGATCGACAACGACCATCGGCACATCGCGCACGTCCGTCGTGGCGGCGTATCCGAGCATCGTGAGCTGGACGAGCGGCGCAATGATCACGATGCCAAACAGGCGCGGTTCCTGCCGCAGCTCCAGGAACTCTTTCCGCATCAGGTGAAGCACGCGCGTCACCGGCTCAGGCTCCACTCCCGTTTGAGCCGCAGCGACGAGAGACCGAGCATCACGGTGGCAAACACCACCAGCGCGGCGAGGTCCTGCCAGAATGCCAGCGCCCCGACACCCTTGAGCACAATTCCGCGCAACACCGTGAGAAAGTAGCGCGCCGGCACCGCGTAGGTGACGACCTGCAACGCCGCAGGCATGCTGGAAATGGGGAAGATGAATCCCGACAGCATCAGCGTCGGCATGTACGACGTCAGCACGGCCAGCTGAAACGCCACCTGCTGTGTCTCGGCCAGCGTGGAGATGAACACCCCGAACGCGAGTGCGCCGACGAGGAACAAGGAGACAGCCAGGATCAGCTCCAACCAGGAGCCGCGCATCGGCAGATCGAAGAGCAGCATCGCGGCGCCGACAATGGCGATCGCCGACGCAAGAGAGACGAGGAAGTACGGCACCGTCTTGCCGACGACGTACGCCAACGGCCCCACAGGCGACATCCGCACCTGTTCCATCGTCCCCAGCTCCTTCTCTCGAACGATCGACAGCGCGGTGGACACGACCGCCGTCAACATGGCGATGTAGGCGATGAGCCCTGGCACCAGGAACAACGTGCTGCGCAGCTCGGGGTTGTACCAGACCTGCGATTCGACAGTCAGGAGCGGCCCGGCCGACGAGGTCAGCCGCGCCGCCAGCTCGTAGCGGGCCGACACCGCGCTGACCAGCCCCAGGCCGTAGCCGACTACCGTCGTTGCCGTGTTCGCGTTGTCGCCATCGACGACCAGCTGCAGGCTCGTAGGCCGGCCAGTGCCGGCGTCGCGGCCGAATTCTGCAGGAATCACGAGCACGGCGCGGGCGATGCCTTCGTCGAGCAGTCGATCGACCTCCGCGTAGTTGGAGACGTCTCGCACAAGATCGAAATAGCCGGAGTTGACGAAGGCGGACACGACTTCGCGGCTCGCACTGCTGCGGTCGTTGTCCAGAACGGCCAGCGGGATGTTGCGGATGTCGAAGCTGAGCGCGTAGCCATAGAGAAGCAGGAAGAACGCCGGCACGAACAGCAGAATCGTCAAGGTGCGGCGATCGCGGCTGATCTGCCTGAACTCCTTGACGACGACCGCAGCAAGGCCGATCATGCGGCACTCCGCTCGACGACGTCGAGGAAGACGTCTTCGAGCGACGGTTCCACCACTCTCGACTCGGCAGTGATTCCCTCTTCGCGCAGGCGCGTGGTAATCGCCTCCGGCGACGCACCGCCCGAACGCAGAACCGCATGCACAGCGGTGCCGAAAATGCTCGTCTTCTCGACTTCCGGCATGGCGTCGAGCCGGCGCATGGCTTCCACCGGCTGCGGTGCACGAATTTCGAGAATCGGCCGGCCGGCAAACACCTGCTTCAGTTCCGGGACCGTGCCGAGCGCGGCAAGCCGGCCCGTCTGGATGATGGCGACGCGATGGCAGTGCTCGGCTTCATCCAGGTAATGCGTCGTCACGAGCACGGTGGTGCCGCCGCGCGCCAGCTCGTCGACGAGCCGCCAGAATCGTCGTCTCGAGAGAGGGTCCACGCCGCCTGTCGGCTCGTCCAGGAACACGATGGGGGGCTCGTGCAGAATGGCGCACCCGAGGCCCAGGCGCTGCCGCCACCCGGCGGAGAGCTCGCGGGTCAACGTCGATTCACGGCCGCGTAGTCCCGCCATCTCGAGCACGAACGCCCGGCGGGCCGCGAAGCGATCGCCCGTCAGGCCGTAGATCCCACCGAAGAATGCGATGTTCTGATCGACGGTGAGCTTCTCGTACAGCGAGAAGCGCTGAGACATGTAGCCGATGCGCCGCTTGACCCCCTCAGGATCGCTGCCGACGTCGATGCCCCCGACCCGCGCCGCCCCGGACGAGGGGCGCAGCAGCCCGCACAGCATCCGGATCGTCGTCGACTTGCCGGCCCCATTGCTACCGAGAAATCCGAAGATCTCGCCTTGCCTGACGTCGAACGTCAGGTCGTCGACGGCGACGAACGCGCCGAACCGGCGCGTCAGGTGACCGACTTCGATGGCATTCATCGTCCCAACGCTCTCTCGAGACGCGCTTCGGCAAGTCGAACGCCGGCGATCGCGCGGGTCCGATCGAGCTCGGCCTGCAGGAGGACGACATTGGCATCCAGCACGTCGGTCTGGGAGATGACACCGCTCCTGTATCGCTCGTTGACCACACGCTGCGCCTCGGTTGCCGCCCGAAGCGCCTCGTCTGCCGCGGCGACAGCCGCCCGGCCCGAGTCGATTTCCAGCATGCGCTGCCGCACTTCGAGCGCCAGCACCGAATCGAATTCGGCCAGACGCTGACGTGTGGCGGCCGCGACGTTCGCCGCGTGAAGGACTTCGGCACGCGTCCGGCCTCCGTCCCACAGCGACCAGCCAACCGCAACGCCCGCGTCCCAGAAGTCATCCCACCGGTCGGCTCGCGGGAAGATCCGCGGGTTCGGCCGCGCATAGTCGAGGCCGCTGGTGATCGCAATCGTGGGTCGTTTGCCGGCTGCGGCGGCGGTCTGCTGCTCATCGGCCGCGGTGATCCGCAGCTCGAGGGCGCGCCGCTCGTCGCGCGTCGTGCGCGCCTCTGCGACGAGCGCGTCGAGTGGGGACACCGTGGCCGGCGGCAACTCGAGCAGGTCGACGATGTCAATCGGTTGCCTCACATCCACTCCGATGAGCCGCGCCAGCTCCGACGAGGCAAGCGCCCGCTGATTCCCGGCCTCAATCAGGAACATGCGTTCCCGCGATGCCTGCGCTTCGGCGGAGGCAATCTCGTTCGGGGGCACGAGCCCGACGGTGAACCGCTGGCGAACGTCCTCGACATGCGCCTGCGCGCGCGCGAGGCTTTGTTTCAACACCTCGGCCGCCGACTGCGCCGTGACCACCGCCCAGAACGCACGCGTCACCTCCAGTCGCAGGTCCGCCTGCGCCGAGCCGACGTCGGCGCCGGCCGCTGACGCTTCCGCGCGGGCCGCACGTTCGAGCGCATCGGTTCGCCCGCCGTTGTAGATCGGCCATTGCAGGTCGAGGCGCGTTCGGTAGTTGTCCGGCACGTCCGGATACAGCGCGCTTGGCGCGAAGCCTGGCGCACCAGTCGAACCAGGAACGAAGAACGGGGTCACGTGGCTGGTCCGCATGTAGCCAGCCAGCACGCCGAAGATTGGACGGTTGGCGGCCTGCCGTATCTCCACGGTGGCTTCGGCCGCCGCTGCGCGTGCCCGGCCCTCCGCGAGACGATGGCTGGCTGCGACGGCCCTCGTTCGCGCCTCGTCCAGGGAGAGACGAAGCGGCGTCGCTTCCTGCGCAGACGCTGCGCCACACACGACGCACAGACGAATAGCCACAACGAGCACGACACGCACCACGGTGCTGTTCTCTCTCATGACGCTGAGTCCTTCGCGACCAGGCGGCTGATGAACACGTCCTCGAGCGACGGCGATCCCGGCATCGACGAGCGAAGGCGCGACGGCTCGTCGCTGGCGAGCAGGCGGCCTTCGTGCAACAGTGCGACGCGCGTGCATCGCTCCGCCTCGTCCAGGTATGGCGTCGACATCAGAACTGTGATGCCGTGTGAAAGGAGCTCTGACAGCAGCTTCCAGAACTCGCGGCGGGACACCGGGTCGACGCCGGTGGTCGGTTCGTCGAGCAGCAGCAGCTCGGGTTCATGGACGAGGGTGCAGACGAGCGCCAGCTTTTTTTTCATTCCGCCGGAAAGACGATCCGCGAGCCGGGTCCGAAAGGGCGCGAGCTGGGTCATGCCAAGCAGCTCGTCCCGGCGTGCCTGGTGGTGTCGCACTCCGTGAACCTGGGCGAAGAACGCCACGTTCTCCTCGACAGTGAGGTCGCCGTAGAGGCTTAAGCGTTGAGACAGGTATCCCACCCGCTCGGTGATGTGCCGGTGCTCTCGCACAGGATCGCGACCGAGGACACGCACGTCGCCCCCATCAGCGCGGAGCAACCCGCACATCAGGCGGATGGCGGTGGTCTTGCCCGCGCCGTCGGACCCGATGAGACCGAACATTTCGCCCGGCTCGACGTCGAGCGTGACAGCATCCAGCGCTCGCGTCGCACCGTACTGCTTGATGACGCCGCTGAACTGAATCGCGGCGCTCATGGCAGCGTCAGCTCTGCGTCGACCGGCATTCCCGCCTTCAGGATGCCCGCGCGATTGTCGACGCTGACCTTGATGCGATACACGAGCTTGGAGCGTTCATCCGCCGTCTGGACGTTGCGAGGTGTGAACTCCGCCTGCGGCGAGATGAACGTCACATTTCCCGGGATCTGGTCTCCCGCGTCGGTCAGCACCGTCGCGGGCTGACCGACCGTGACGCGCGGAATCATCGGCTCCGGCACGAAGAGGTTGGCCCAGGCGTTGTCGAGATCGGTCACAACGATCAGTGGCATCCGCGGCGCGATCAGCTCGCCGGTGTCCACCAGCTTCTGCGTCACGACGCCGGCGGTGGGAGCAACGATGGAGGCGTCGGCGCGAGCCTTCTCGAGCACGGCAATCTGCGCGTCGGCGACCGCGACACGGGCGCGGGCTGCGTCCAGTTCGTCCCGGGTCGCACCCGCCTGAAGGCGAGACACGACTTCGCGCGCGGCGCGTACGCGTTCGCGTGCGCTCCGCTCCCGTTCACGCGACACGTCGACCATGGCCCTGGCATCGTCTCGTTGCTTCTGCGATCCCGCGTTCGCCTTGAGCAGTGCGTCGAACCGCTCGAAATCGATTTCGGCAGCCCTCAGCTCGGCGGCTATCGCCGCGACGTCGGCCTCGGCCGCCTCCACTTGCGCCTGTGCCTGGCGGATGTCCTGCGGCCGTGGCCCCGCCTGCAGCACTCGCAGCTGGGCGTCGGCCGCAGCGCGTTCCGCCCGGGCGCGCGCAATCTGCAGGTCGGTGTCGCGCGTGTCGAGTCGCCCCACCAGATCGCCGGCGGCCACACGATCGCCTTCCGACATCCGTAGCTCGAGCAGGCGGCCTCCCACATCTGCGGCGACCTGCACCTCGGTGGCTTCCACGTGGCCGGAGACGCGAAGCGTATTGGACGGTTCCGGCGCGCGGCAGCCAGCCACCGCGGCCAGCGCGAGACCAGCCAAGGTGCGCCACCCCTTGATACTCCCGTGGAGCCCCTTGGCTGGTCGCCAGCATCTTTTGGCGCGCGTCGCGCGCCCAGTGGCGAAACGGAGAAGCGTTGCTGTCGTTCTCATATGTCCTTCCGCAGCATCGCGCGCGCGGACGTCTGCACGTGCCGGACGAATTCGTCGATCTGGCGCGGCGCCGCCGCCGCGAGGTCGGGCAGGCTCTTGCGCTGCGACAGCACACGCTGGCGCGCGAAGAAGATCAGGATCGACGGCAGGATCGTGAAGTACGTAAGGAGCGGATCCGCATCGCGAAACGTGCCCTCGCGCTGCCCCTGCACGATGACGTCGCGGGCGCCGAGGTAGACGCCGTTCATCATCGCGAACGTCTCGTTGTCGATGTGGGGCGCACCGGAGCCGATCTCGCGCAGCATGATGGGAGGAAACCAGGACCGCGCGGCCGCTTCCTCGACGATCGCCTGGATCCAGGCGTTCAGTTTGACTTCGGCAGGCTCCGGGCCGTCGGCGATGGCACGGACGCGCGCGCCGACCGCGCGAAACATGTCGCGCAGCACCTCGAGGTACAGCGTCAGCTTGCTGCCGTAGTGGTAGTAGATCATCGCCTTGTTGACGCGCGCCCGGGCCGCGATGCGGTCGACGCGGGCCGCGTCGTACCCACGCTCGGCAAACTCCTGGGCGGCGGCTTTGAAAATCGCCGCCTGCGACTCTCCCCGCGTGCGCCTGTTTTTAACCAACTAGTTAGTTGATAGACCCGCGCCCGCCCCCATGTCAAGACCCCCGCCTCGAGGCCCTCAAGATTCATGAAGCGTCGTGCTGTCGCGGAGACCGCCGGCCCCCGTATACCATCGCAGGGATGCGCGTCGTCGTCGCCGGCGGGACGGGTTTCCTCGGCTCGGCACTCGCCGACCAGTTACGGAGAGACGGTTCCACCGTCACCGTGCTGACACGACGGCCCGATCGAAGCCACCAGATCCGCTGGGATCCATCCGGGTCCACCATGGAATGGGCGCACGCGCTCGACGGCGCCGACGCCGTGATCAACCTCACGGGCGCACCCATCAACAGGCGGTGGACGGCCGCTCACAAGCGCGAGATGTGGAACAGCCGCGTGCTGGCCACGCGCACGCTCGTCACCGCCCTGAAGAGCGCGCGCCGGATTCCGCCCGTGTTCATCAGCGGGTCCGCTGTCGGCATTTACGGGCCGCATGGCGACGAGCCCGTGACCGAAGACACTCCAGCGGGTTCGGCCTTCCTTGCCAGCCTGGGTGCAGCGTGGGAAAAGGAGGCGCTCGCTGCCGGACCGCAGACGCGCGTGGTGCTGGTGCGAACCGGGATCGTGCTCGACAGGAACGCCGGCGCCCTTCCGCTGATGGCGCTGCCGTTTCGGTTTTTCGCCGGAGGACCGCTCGGATCCGGACGCCAATACATCTCCTGGATCCACAAGGACGACTGGACGGCGATGGTGCGATGGGCGCTCGCGAATGCGGCCGTCAGCGGACCGCTGAATGTCACCGCGCCCAACCCGGTGACGAATCTGGAGTTCGTTCGAACGCTCGGCCGTGTGCTCGGACGTCCGGCGCTCGTGCCGGCGCCCGCCTTCGCCTTACGTCTGGCGCTTGGCGAGATGGCGGACGCCGTGCTCAGCGGCCAGCGCGTCCTTCCCGGCAAGGCGCAGGCGCTCGGGTTCGACTTTCGATATCCCGCGCTCAAGGCGGCGCTGCAGGCGATTTACGCGCGCTGAGCGCGTGCCGCCGTGGACGGAACACTGGATGAGCCACGTGGCAGTGATAAGTTGCTCCCTCCCGTTGAACTCTACGAAGAGGAGCTGTGAGCCTCACACCCTGCCGGCAAACTCCCGCGTCTCGGAGTGCACCTTTACCTGCTCGCCCTCCTTGATGAAGAGCGGCACACGGATCTCGAGGCCCGTCTCGAGCGTGGCCACCTTGGTGACACCGCCGCTGGCGGTATCGCCGCGCACGCCCGGCTCCGAGTGCGTCACCCTCAGCTCGACGATTGTCGGAAACTGCGCGCCGATGGGATTGCCGTTGAACTTCTGAATCTGCACGAGGACGTTGTCGGCCAGTAGGAGCCTGTCGTCACCCAGCATGTCGGGCCGTAGTGTCAGCGTCTCAAAGGTGTCCTGGTCCATGAAATGACAGCCGTCGCCGTCGGCATAGAGGAAGGAGGCGGAGATGACGACGAGGTCGGGCTCCTGGAACCTGTCGCCCGCCTTGAACGTCTTGTCGAAGACGGCGCGGGTGAGCAGGTTGCGCATCTTGAGGCGCACCAGGGTCTGGCCGCCGCGGGCGGTCGGCTTCGACACCTCCACCTCGAGGCAGTGATACGGCGCCCCTTCGTACTCGAAGAACATCTTCCGCTTGATCTCGATCGCTTCAATCAGGCTGGCCATCGGTTGTGAACCAATAGTATCGGTTACCATCACTCCAGCGGAATGCCTCGCCTGTTGAAGGTCGTCGTTGGAGTGGCTGCACTGGGTGTGCTGGCGGTCCTGTTCGTGCGCTCCGCTCAGAGCAGTCGCGAGACGCCGTTTCCTGTCGAGCAGGGGAGCTTGGCGGGATGGACGCTCGTCGTCCATCCAGACGCCGACGCCCTCGGCTCGTGGCTGGCGCTCAGCCCGCCGGCGTCGCTGGCCTCGTCGCTCGGCCGCGAGATCTTCCGCCGGGCCGGAGAGTCCGTGAACTATCCGAGTCCACCCCTCATGCCGCTCCTGCTGCAAACCGAGTTCGATCGCGCGTTCGCCGGGGCCGTGATGCCCGATGACATCGTCAGCCTGGCACGGTCGGCTGGCTTCGAGTCGGCGACATTCACCCCGCTCTGCATGGGACGCCGGCGTGTCAGCGAACCAGGCGCCACCAGGGGCGTGTACTTCTTGCTGTTTGACTCACCGGCCTTCACTCGGTTCCGGCAACAGCTCTTGGAACGGCTGGGCGCCGCGCGTGGAAACGCGTCGCTGTTCGACCCGGTGGCGCTGTCGCCGGTGCTCATCGTCGCGGCGCTCGACGAGAACTTCGGCCGCTGGATGCCTCTGCGTGCCGATCCGGACGTCGACTGTCTTGCGCCCATCGAGGTGCAATGAAGGTGGGGTCGGGCGGCGCGGGGATGGAGGAGCACCTCGTGACCTCCGACCAAGTCAAGACCCCCAGCAGTTGGTCGGCGGACGGCCGCTTCTTGCTGTATTTCAGCATCGACCCGCAGACGAACAGCGACCTGTGGGTCGTGCCGATGGTGGGGGATCGCACGCCGTCAGTGGTCCTGAAGACCCCCTTCCGCGAGAACCAGGGCGCGTTTTCGCCGGACGGCCGCTGGGTGGCTTACCATTCGAACGAATCGGGGCGGATCGAGATCTACGTACGGCCGTTTGTCCCGCCCGGCGCGGCGGACACCGTTGCCAGGGTGGCTGGGGGCCAGTGGCAGGCGTCCACGGCGGGCGGCATCATGCCCCTCTGGCGGCCCGACAGCAAAGAGCTGTACTACCTCAACCCGGCGGGCGCGATGATGGCGGCGCCAATCACTGTCACCGGGGCGACGCTCGAACCGGGTGCGCCGATGGTGCTCTTTCCCACGCGCATCTTCGGCGGCGGCGTGGACGCGCAACAGGGCCGGCAGTACGACGTCACCCCGGACGGGCGCTTTCTCATCAACACGGAACTGGACAGCGCCGCCGCGCCGATCACGCTCCTGCAGAACTGGAATCCCGAGGCGAGGTAGTAACGCCACCACGACGTGACGAGGGAGGCGAGATCCTTTAGACTGAAATTCGGAAGGAATTGAAAGATGGCTCTGCTCGATTGGTCCCAGTGCCCGGCGGTCGAGAGCATCCCCGGCAAAGTGAGCGGGGCCTGGGTGTTCAAGAACACGCGTATGCCGGTGTCCATCGTCTTCGACAATCTCGAAGCGGGCGCCACCATCGACGAGATCGTCGAATGGTTCGACGTGACGCCGGAACAAGTGAAAGCGGTCATCGAATTCGCCGCTCGCAGTCTTGAAGCGCCTGTGACCGGGCGCTGATGCGCATCCTCTTCGACCACGGCACGCCGGCACCGCTGCAATCCTTCCTAACGGGCCACACGGTCCGGAAGGCGAAAGCGCAGGGCTGGGACACGTTCAAGAATGGCGACTTGCTCACCGTTGCCGAAGCCGCCGGATTTGACGTGCTCATCACGACGGACAAAAACATGCGCTACCAACAGAATCTGACCAGCCGCACGATCGCGATCGTCGTGCTCGGGAATGCGCAATGGCCCGTCTTACGGTTGCACGTCGCTCACGTCGTCGGCGCCGTCAACGCAGCGACACCCGGCAGCGTTACTGAGGTGGATATTCCGGTCGATTGACCGCCCGTCCGGCATCCCGAGGCGAAGCAGTAACCGCTCGCGTGGATAAATAAGTTCCTCACACGCCGAGGAAGAGTTCGAGCCCCCTGGATAGAACAGCTCAGTGCGCGTACCGGTCGAGCGCCTGCAGCCAGAGGGTCACCGGCTCAGGACTCCCCGGAGACGGCCCGAACACAATCTGCTTCGTCTCGAGGCGCTTGCCGTAGAAGCGCTCGTTGGCGTCCTGATCCTGCCGTACCGTGCTGCCGTCGATCGTCACGCCGGCAAACAGGCCGCGCGCGCGCGAGTAGCTGAGAATCTGCGCCCGCATCTGCACGTCGGTTGCCGCCTGCGCATCCCGCCCGACAGGGCCGGCCGCCACGGCCGCATCCGCGCCCAGCTTGAACTGGTTGGATACGAGGTTCTCGACGCCGCGGCGGTTGTTGATGACCAGAATGATGTCGGCGGCCTGACCGCCGATCTGCAAACCGAAGCTGCCCCCCGTCAGCGTCAGAAACGCCGGCGCGGACTAGCGCCCCTCGTTTCGAGCGCTGATGATGCCGCGGCCGCGCATGCCGCCCACGACGAAACCGCCTCGCAGCGTGCCCGGGAAGATCGCAATGCCTTCGCGTCCTGACGCCCGCTTCCCGGAAAGAGTGCGCTCACTGGGCGTTCACCTTCGTGATCCACTGCTCGAACGCGCACTGCGTGCCGCGCGGACGCCCGGTTGAACTGTCCATCCATGTTGCCCGTTCGATAACCGCCGCGTGACATCGGATCCGGCGGTCCACGCTTCCCGTGCGCAGTGCCTC
>JBOGIR010000187.1:0-8014 GCA_050742335.1 Vicinamibacterales bacterium
GCGCTGCGGCGGCCGCGCGCGCGAGCTGGACGCCGCCGCGCACGCCGTGGGGCGACCCGGACCTGCGCGGATACTGGCTGAGTCTCAGCTACACCCCGCTCGAACGTCCCGCGGAGCTGGCCGACAAGCCGTTCTATACGGAGCAGGAGGCACTTGCGGCGTTCAAGGACGCCGTCGAGTCGGACGCTGAAGTCGATCCCCGCGAGGTTCACTACGACTGGAAAGAGTATGGGATGGATGCCTGGCAGAGCCCGGTCAGGCCGAACTTGCGTACGGGGTTGATCGTGGACCCGCCCGACGGTCGAATTCCTCCGCTGACCCCCGAAGGCCGGCAACGGGTGGCGGCAGCACGACGAGGCGTCAACCTGCGGAGCCGGGGGCTTTATGAACGGTGCGTGACGGGGAATCAAGGACCCCCACGCGTGCCTGGGAATCACGACGCCGAGTCGCAGGTCATCCAGGCACCCGGATATGTCGTGCTGCTCATGCAGTCGAACAGCGATGTGCGCATCATTCCGCTGGACGGGCGCCCGCATCTCCCGTCGAACGTCACGCACTGGTTGGGAGACTCGCGCGGGCGATGGGAAGGCAACACGCTGGTCGTCGACACGACCAACATCCATCCGGAGCGGGAATGGCGGGGCTCTGCCGGCAACCTCCACCTCATCGAACGTTTCACGCTCGTGGACTCGAAGACCATCGAGTACAGGTTCACCGTGACCGATCCGGCGACGTGGACGAAACCGTGGACGGCCGAGGTGCCCTGGCCGCGGATCGAGCCGGGGATGTACGAATTCGCGTGCCACGAGCAGAACTACGGCCTGATCAACGTGCTCAGGGGGGCACAAATCCGCGCACGCGAAGCTGCGGGCCGCCCGGGGCAGCCTGCGCGCGAGACTCGGGAATCGGATCGATGAATCGGCTTCGCGTCTCAGAGGAGAAACCCATGGGCACCTCGCGCGTCGCGTCGCTCGCCGTCATGGCCTTGTGGTCCCTGGCGATCGCCCCGGCCATGGCGTGGGCCCAGAGCAGCATCAGCGGAGTGGTGCGCGACGCCTCCGGTGGCGTGCTGCCCGGCGTCACGGTGGAGGCTGCCAGTCCCGCGCTGATTGAGAAGGTGCGCTCGGTCGTGACCGATGATCAGGGCGTGTACCGGGTGGTCGATCTCCGCCCCGGCCCCTATACGGTCACCTTCACGTTGCCCGGTTTCACCACCTTCCGGCGTACCGGCATCGAGCTGCGGGCGGAATTCACGGCCACGGTCGATGCGGAGCTCGGCCTGGGCGCTGTAGAAGAGACGATTACGGTCTCGGGCCAGGCTCCTCTCGTCGATACGCGAAGCGCGCGCGCGCAAACGCAGTACGCGGCCGAAACGTTGATGGCGCTGCCAGGCACCGGGCGCCTGTCGACGTTGATCTCGATCCTGCCGGGCGCCGTCCTCAACAACGAAGGCGACCGGGCCTCCGGCAATCTCAGTGACCGATCGCAGACGCGGTTCGCGATTCACGGCGCGCCCAACGCGCAGCCCGTCATCGACGGCATGAACACCGAGATGGCCGCGTCGAACACCGGTGTGTTCGTCTGGAACTCCGTGAACTTCCAGGAAGTGGTGGCGGAGACGACCGGCATCGGCGCGGACCGCGATACCGGGGGCGTGCAACTGAACATGATCCCGAAGGACGGCGGCAACGTGTTCTCGGGGACGATGAACATTGCCTATTCCGGCCCCGACCTGCAGAGCAACAACATCAACGACGAGCTGATCGCGCGCGGCCTCGACAGCTCGACCCGCGGGCTGTCGTCGATCAAGAAATTCGTCGAGGCTACGGGCGGGCTCGGCGGTCCCATCAAGCAGAACAAGCTGTGGTTCTTCGGCGCGGCTCGAAAGAGCATCACGCAGCAATATGCCGCAGGCATCTACTGGAACGCGCACACGCAGCCTGCAAGCATGCTGTACGAACCGGACTTGAGCCGGCCGGCGAGCAGCAACGACTTCTACCGCGACTACAGCCTCCGTTTGACATGGCAGGCCGCCGAACGACACAAGATCGTCGTCGGTGGCTCGTTCCAGGCCAACTGCAACTGCGTGTATGCCTTGTTCCGTCCGCAGGGCGGTCCCCTCGTCACACCCGAAGCGGCCACCGAACACGCGTATGATCCAGCCTATAACGTGACCACGACGTGGACGTACCCCGCAACCAACCGGCTGCTCATCATGGTTGCGGGTGGAGCGAATCACATCACGCAGACCAACAGGCGTGGTGAGGGTGTCGACGAGAACAGCATCCAGATCACCGAACAGTCGCTGGACCTCAAGTACGGCGCGGCGTACGGCCCGACAGCCGGCGGCGCGTCCTACTCCAGCTTGCCTCGCCGGCAGTACCACCAGCAGTTCTCGGTGACGTACGTCACGGGGTCGCACAGCTTCAAGACCGGCCTGAACATCCGCGAGGTCAGAACCGGCAATAACGACAAGTACGGTAACGATCTGTTCATGGCGAACCGGGCGATTCTCTACACATTCAACAACCAGAGGCCGGTGTCGTTGCAGTTGCTGGCGACGCCCAACCATTTTGAGGAAGCGGCAAACGACATCGCTGTCTACGCGCAGGATCAGTGGACGATCCGGCGGATGACGATGAATCTGGGGCTCCGCTACAACGACGTCGACACGTCGAGCCCCGAGCTCGTGCTCGCGCCCGGGTTCTTCGTGGGCGAGCGCCGCGTCCCGGCGGCCGAGCACATCCCGCACTGGCGGAATCTCAGCCCACGCGTCGGGGCCGCGTACGATCTGTTTGGCGACGGCCGGACGGCTATCAAGGCGTCGCTGGGCCGCTATCCGGACATCATCCGGGTGTCGCCGGCGAATCCCGCAAACCAGTTCTCGCTGGTCACGAACCGGACCTGGAACGACAGCCTGTTGGGACCTGGCGATCGACGCTCGGGGAACTACGTTCCCGACTGTGAGCTGCTCAATCCGGCTGCCAACGGCGAGTGCGGCGCCTGGTCGGACCAGAGCTTCGGCAGGCAGCGACTCTCCACGCGCAACGCGCCCGATTCACTCGAGGGCTTCAACCAGCAGTTCCACAACTGGCAGGCGTCGGTGAGCGTCCAGCACGAGTTGACGCAGGGCCTGGCGCTCAACGTCGGCTATTTCCGCACCTGGTACGGCGGCTTCCTCGCGACGCAGAACCAGGCCGTGGCCGGCGCGGGCAGCTTCGATGCGTACTGTGTGACCGCGCCGGCCGACCGCCGGTTGCCTGGTGGCGGCGGCAATCAGATCTGCGGGCTGTACGACGTCAACCCGGCGCTGTTCGGCCGCGTCGACAATCTGGTGACCCAGGCATCGAATTACGGCACACAGACGCAGGTGTATAACGGTGTCGATGTGACGCTGAACGGGCGCTTCGGCCAGGGAGGTCAGTTTTCCGGCGGCCTGAGCATGGGCCGGACGGTGACCGACAACTGCTTCCTGAACGATAATCCGTCGCTGACGGCCGCCGCATTTCTCAACGTTCCCCCGCTGCCGGCCACATCGACGGTTCCGAGAACGTCGCAGTTCTGCCACGTCGCGCCGCCGTGGTCCTCCGGCACGCAGGTGAAGTTCCTGGCCGTCTACCCGCTGCCGTGGGATCTCGAAACGAGCGCGATCTTCCAGAACAGTCCGGGGATCCCGATCACGGGAAGCTACGTCATCACCAACGCGCAGGTCAGGCAGGCGCTTGGCCGCAACCTGGCCGCGTGCCCGAGCCAGGCCGTCGCGACGTGCAACGCCACCGTCAGAACCGAGCTCATCCCGCCGAATACGATGTTCGAACCGCGGCTCACGCAGGTCGACATGCGCGTGTCGCGTCTGTTCCGCCTCGGAGGGACGAGTCGGTTGCGCGGCACGCTGGACATCTACAACATCTTCAACGCGAGCAGCGTTCTCAGCATGACACCGACGTACGGCGCGGCATGGCTGAATGCCGCCCAGGTCTTGAGTGCACGATTGTTACGAGTGGGCGCACAGCTCGACTTCTGAGCCATAGCGCAGGGAAAGTAGAGGGACGTGATGAGCAATCGGTCGATAGGGTTACTCGCCGTTGCGGTGATTGTCGTGGCGGCCGCGCTCTGGTTCACCGTCGTCGCGCCTGGCCAGGGATCGTCGGGGGGGGTGGCGCGCACCGAGGATGGCAGGCCGAATCTGAACGGCATCTGGCAGTCGTTCACGACGGCCAATTGGGACATCGAGGCCCACTCTGCCGAAGCGGGGCCCCGCCCTGAAATCATGGGGGCCTGGGGCGCGCAGCCGGGCGGCATGAGCATCATCGACGGCGATGGCACCATTCCATACAAGCCGGAGGCGCTGGCGACGAAGCAAGAGAACTTCACGAACCGGATGACGCCCAAGATCACGAACGATCCGAGCCGGTTCGACAGTGGTGATCCGGAGCTCCAGTGCTTCCGTCCGGGCGTGCCGCGCGCCAACTACATGCCCTTCCCGTACCAGATCTTTCAGGACCAGAATCAAGTCCTGATCGTGTACGAGTACAAGTGGGCCATGCGGCAGATCCATATCGATCCGCAGATGGAAGCGCCGGTCGACTCGTGGATGGGATGGTCCAACGGCAAGTGGGACGGCGACACACTCGTCGTCGACGTGCGCGGCTTCAACGGTTATAGCTGGTTCGATCGGGCGGGCAACTACGCGACCGATGCGATGCACGTCGTCGAGCGCTGGACGCCGCAGGGGCCGAACCACCTGATGTACGAGGCGACGATCGAGGATCCGAACGTCTTCACGCGGCCGTGGAAGATCAGCTTTCCTGTGTACCGCCGCCTCGAGCCGAATCTTCAGCTCATCGAGTTCAACTGCGTCCCGTTTGTCGAGCAGCTGATGTACGATCCGCTGGGACTCTACTTCCCACCCGGGACGCGACCCGACGACGAGCGTTAGGAGGGCACGGACATGCGGATTCTCATCGTGCGGAGGGTGCTCGCGGCGACGCTGGTCGCGGCGGCGACCGTGTCGGTCGCGGCCCTGATGGCGCAAGCGCCATCGAAGCCGCTGGCGCCAACGCTCACGGACACGGACGCGGCCATCAAGGTGGCTGCCGACCTCGCGAAGCGCGAGGCGGCTATCAAGAACTTCACGCCGGCTCGCACACCCTGGGGCGATCCGGATCTCCGGGGGGTCTACTTGACCGCCACCTACACGCCGCTGCAGCGTCCGCCGGAGCTGGCGAACAAGCCGCTGTACACCGAGGACGAAGCGCTTGCGGCGTTCAAGCGGGCAGTGGAGGCCGACGCGGAGGTCGATCCGCGGACGGTCCATTACGATTGGAAGGAGTACAGCATGGATGCGTGGCAGGGGGGCGCCAGACCCAACCTGCGCACGTCGCTCATCGTCGATCCTCCCGACGGCCGGCTGCCTCCGTTGACGCCTGAGGCGCAGCAGCGCCGCGAGTCGGCGCAGGCGGCCGCCAAGCGCAGGAACCCGGCGGCGGGCATCCTCACGTTCGGCAACACCTATACCCGGTGCGTTCTGGGGCTGGGTGCGATCCCGCTCATGCGGGGCGGTAACCCGGGTGCCGAGTCGGCCGCCGCCGCTGCGGGCGTGACCGCTGAGGTGCAGGTGTTTCAGAGCCCCGGTTACGTCACGCTCGTCACGCAGTCCAACAACGACGTGCGTATTATTCCGCTGGATGGCCGGCCGCACCTGCCCGGCAAGGTCCGGCACTGGTGGGGAGACTCGCGCGGCCGCTGGGAGGGGAACACCCTGGTGGTCGAGACGACCAACTTCAAGGACCGGAGGCCGGCGGTCAACTTCCAGGGCTCGACTGATGCCGTACAGGTCGTCGAGCGGTTCACAAGGATTGCTCCCAACACGATGCGATACGAGTACACTATGACGGATCCCACGACGTGGACCCGCCCCTGGTCGGTGGACTCGGAGATGCCGCGGGTGGAGCCGAACCTGATTTACGAGTTCGCCTGTCACGAGCAGAATTACGGGTTGATCAACGTCGTGACGGGCACGCAGATCCGGGAGCGCGAGGCCGCGGCCGGTGGCCGGCCGGCCCGTCCCGTTGGTGGCGGTCGCGAATAGGAACAGAAGGAGAGGAGCACCATATGCGAACTGGGATGCTCAGGGTCTCGGGCGCCCTGGCCGTCATGGGTCTACTGTCCGCAGGCGCGGTGGTCCTTACGGCGCAGCAGGGGGCGGGCGGGAAGCCGGTTGCGGCGGCGGCGACCGATACGGAGGCCGCCATCAAGGCGGCGGCCGAGGTCGCACGCAGGGAGGCGGAGGCGCTCAAGAACTGGACGCCGCCGCGCACGGCGTGGGGCGATCCCGACGTGCGGGGCGTGTGGCATCTCGCAACCTACACGCCGCTGCAGCGACCTCCCGAGCTTGGTGAGAAGGCGCTCTACACCGAAGAGGAAGCGCTTCAGGTCTTCAAGCAGCGAGTCGAAAGAGACGCGGAGGTCGATCCCCGGACGGTCCACTACGATTGGAAGGAATACGCGATGGACGGCTGGCAGGGCGGCGCCCGGCCGAACCTGCGTACGTCGCTCATCGTGGATCCCTCGAACGGGCGGCTGCCCCCGCGGACCGCGGAAGCCGAGCAGCGTCAGGCTGCCCGTGCCGCGACGGCGAAACTCCGGGATCCGGCAGCAGGCATCCTGACGCTCGGCAACACCTATACGCGGTGCGTCCTCGGCAACGGGGCGGTGCCACTCGTGCGGGGCGGCAACCCTGGCGGAGAAGGCTCGGCGGCCGGCGTGACCGCAGAGGCGCAGTTCTTCCAGAGCCCGGGATACGTGACGATCGTGACGCAGTCGAACAACGACATCCGGATCATTCCGCTCGATGGCCGCCCGCATCTCTCGGACAAGGTTCGACAGTGGTACGGCGACGCACGCGGCCGCTGGGAGGGAAACACGCTGGTGGTCGAGACGAAGAACTTCAACGACCGGTCGCCCGCCCAGAATTTCCAGGGGTCCACGGACGCGTTGCACGTGGTCGAGCGCTTCACGCGGATCGGCCCCAATACCATCCGTTATCAATACACGATGACCGATCCGAAAACATGGACGAGGCCCTGGTCGGTCGAGGCGGAGATCCCGAGGGTGGATCCCTCGGTCATTTTCGAGTTCGCCTGCCATGAGTCGAACTACGGCGTGTTCAACGTGGTGACAGGCACGCAGGTTCGGGAACGCGAAGCCGCGGCGAAAGGCCGGACGGGCGCTGCGAGGTAGGCTGCGGCGAGGGATAATGTGCAGGCAATGAATTCACGAACGAAGAGGAAGGAGCAGTCCCAGATGCGGATCACTGTCAGACTCGTGGGCGTGGGTGTTGCGCTTGGTCTACTTCTGGCCGCGGTGCCACTGAGCGCGCATCACTCGTTTGCCGCCGCGTTCGACGAGAATCGGCCGGTCAACCTGCAAGGGACGGTCACCAAGGTGGAGTTGGTGAATCCCCATGCGTGGATCTGGGTCGACGTCAAAGGCGCGGACGGCAAGGTGGTGAACTGGGGTATTGAAGGCGGTCCCCCGACGAATCTCTTGCGGAACGGCATCACCAAGACCAGCCTGCCGGTTGGCAGCCAGATCAAGCTGTTCGCGTACCAGGCCAAGAGCGGAGAGCCCAAGGGCGTGGGCGTTTTCGTGGAATATCTGGACGGCCGCAAGGTCTTCATGGGCGGGTCCGCTCCGGGCGCCGACGGCAACAGCCGGTAACACGCCCTGCGGGGTTCGCCCGGTGGAGTGCCCCTGGCGCCTCTGGTGTCGCTGTTTGATGTCTGCGAGTGGCTGGGGAACACACCGTGGAGCATCGCGCTCCACGAGTCGCGCTACGCTTTTCTGGTCGTCCTGACGGTGCACGTGCTCACGCTGGCCGTGTTCGTCGGGACGGCCGTACTGACCGACCTGCGACTGCTGGGCGTGATGATGGTACGTGTGCCCGCGTCGCAGGTGATGGAGCGCCTGCTGCCCTGGACCGGTGCAGGATTTCTCCTGATGGTGACGTCAG
>JBOGIR010000188.1:0-25965 GCA_050742335.1 Vicinamibacterales bacterium
GCCGCATCCCGTGCGTTCGACGGAAACGCGATGCGGATGCCCGGAGTATGCGCAAAAATCGCGACACCCGACTGGCTGTGATACGGCGCGCCACCGCGGAGGTAGCCGCCAATCGGCACGCGGATGACCATCGGGCACGACCAGTTGTTGCTCGACCGGTACCGCATCATGGCCATCTCGTCGCGGAGCTGCATGAAGCCGGGCCAGATGTAGTCGAAGAACTGGATCTCCACCACCGGCTTCAGGCCCCGCAGCGCCATGCCGACACCGCGGCCGACGATGTTCGCCTCGGCCAGCGGCGAATTGAACACGCGGTCGCTGCCGTACAACCGCTGCAGGCCGTGTGTCACCTTGAACACGCCGCCTTTGCCGGCCACGCTCGCCAGCGCCTCCTCGCGCGTCGCGTCGGCGACATCCTGCCCAAATACGACGATGCGCGGGTCGCGCGCCATCTCGTCGCGTATCGTGGCGTTGATGATTCCGACCATCGTGTCCGGTTTGCCCTCGCGTTGTGGTTCGGTTGCAAACGCGGTGGAGGAGGGGTCGACGTCCGGAGAAAAGACATACCAGGAGGCGGTTTCGGGTTCCGGCTTCGGCGCGGCGAGTGCCTGCTGCGCCGCGGCGCTCACCTCACGCTCGACGGAGGCGTGAATCTCGGTCAGGTCCGCATCGGTGGCCAGCTCCTCCGACTCGAGCAGACGGCGCATGCGCACGAGGGGGTCGCGCCTCGCCTCCGCCTCGCGTTCGATGGCTGTCTTGTACAGCTTCTCGTCGTCTGAGAGGGAGTGCGAGTACGGGCGAATCACGGTGGCGTGGACGAATGCCGGTCCCTTCCGGCTGCGCACGTATGCCACCGCCTCGCCAAGCGTTCTGTGGCTCGCCAGATAGTCGGTGCCGTCGCAGCGGAACGTCCGGAGCGCGGGAAAGTGCTCGACGATGCGCGAGATGTCGCCGCCGGGCGTTTGTGCCTCCACCGGAACGGAAATCGCATAGCCGTTGTCTTCGCAGAGGTAGAGAATCGGCAGACGCTTCGTACACGAGGTGTTCAGCGACTCCCAGAACTCGCCTTCGCTGGTGGCGCCGTCTCCAATCGAGACGTACGTAATCTCGTCGTCGTGGAACTTCGACTCGCGATCGGCAATCTGCGTGACGCGCTGGTAGATGACCGTGGCTTCCGCGCAGCCGACCGCGTGCAGACACTGCGTACCAACGGCGCTGCTCTGCGACGGGATGTTGAGCCGCCTGTGCCCCCAATGCGAGGGCATCTGCCTGCCTCCGGACGCCGGATCGTCCTTCGCACCGACGGACGCGAGGAACATCTCGAGCGGTGTGAACCCGAGCGCCAGACACAGCGCGCGGTCGCGGTAGTACGGGAAGAACCAGTCGTAGCCGGGGCGAAGGTGCTGCCCGGCCGCGACGAGGACCGCCTCGTGACCCGCGCCGCTAATCTGAAAGAATGCCTGACTCTGATTCTTCAGCTGGATCTCCTTGTCGTCGATCTTCCGCGACAGGAGCATGAGGCGGTAGGCGCCGAGAAGTGCATCCCTGGTCGGTTCCTCGCGTTCGCTTTCCCGCGCTCTCCGGTCGGCGGCCCGCACGTCCGCCAGGGACGATCCCTTCATACGCGGGAAATTATGGCACTATCGGGAAGGCTATGACTACCGTACGGGTGCACCGCTGGGACGAGATCGCGCTCGAGAAGATCACCGAGATGATCTCGCAGAAAATCATCGCCGGCGAGCGCGAGATGCTGGCGCAGATCTACCTGAAGCGCGGCGCGCTCGTCCCGATGCACGCGCACGAGAGCGAGCAGATGACCTACATCCTGCAGGGGGCGCTGAAATTCCTGGTCGGTGGCGAGGAAGTGACGCTTCGCGAGGGCGAAGTGCTGCACATCCCCTCGGGCACGCCGCACCAGGCCGAGGCGCTCGAGGACACGTTCGAGCTCGACGTGTTCAGCCCCGTCCGGCGGGACTGGGTCGGGACGGAGCCCTGACATGGCGGCCGCGGCCAACCCTGCTTCGAGGGGCGGCCCCTGCGCGGTCGCGCTCCGTGTGCTCGGAATCATGCTGGGTCTGTTCTTCATCTTCAACGGCTTGGACAAGGTGGCGTGGTTGGCCGACAGCGGCATCCTCACCGGGCGCCTCGACGAATGGCTCGAGAATTCCGTGCCCAGCACACGGTGGTACATCGAAACCGTGGCCGTTCCGGGCGTGCCGCTCTTCGCGCGGATGGTGCCACTCGCCGAGCTCTCGACCGGCGCCGCGCTGATCCTGGGGTTCTGGACACGGCTCGCGGCCTTCCTGGCACTGATGATGGTGACGAACTTCAACTTCGCACGCGGGCTGTTCCATTCGGGAGAGTTTCTGACCGACGGGATCGGCTTTCCCGTGCTTGGCGGGCTGCTGGCGCTGGTGATCGCGGGATCGCGGCTGCCGTTCAGCGTGTCGAAATTCTGACGGGTTTTCTGCCTCCACGGGCCACGGAGACACGGAGACACGGAGGAAATCCTCCTGTTCAACTTCGTGGCTCCGTGACTCCGTGGCCTGTCGAAGCTGAACACGTTCAACGTGCAGGTGCAATGTGCAGGGTGCAGCGGTGCGCGTGCAATCTGCTTCGACTGCGAACGCTGCCAAGCGGCACGTGGCACGTCGCACGTTTCACGTTGCACCGCACGTGGCACCGTGCACTCTGAACCAGCCTTGCTGTAACTCTAATGCACGCGGCGGTCGACGTCATTGGCGCGGCCGCCGGAGTAGACGTCGAAGCGACGGCGCATGCGGTTGATGCGCCACTTCAGGAACCGGTACTTGAGTTCAGACAGCAGATGCGTCCGGCGGCCTCCCTTCAGATAGAGGTAGGCGGCCAGCAGACCTCCGAGATGCGTGGTGTGCGCGATGCCGCCGCCAGGACCGCCCATCGAGGAGAGCAGCGAGATGGCGCCGATGATGAGGACGAAGTACTTCGCCGGGATTGGAAAGACGAAGTACATGTAGATCGGACGGTGCGGAAAGTACAGCCCGTACGCGAGGAGCACGCCGTAGACCGCGCCTGACGCCCCGATCGTCACCGAGCCGTACAGCTGGTCAGCGAAGGGAAACGGCGTGAACGACAGGATCAACGTCGTCAGCGCCGCGCCGACGCCAGCGACGAAGTAGAACTTGGTGAAGTAGCGGCTGCCCCACATGCGCTCGAGCTCCACCCCGAACATCCACAGCGCGAGCATGTTGAAGAGGATGTGAAAGACTCCCCCGTGCAGAAACATGTACGTGAGGGGCTGCCAGAGGTACGCGCGCCCCACGACGTCCGCCGGACGCATGCCGAGCAGCAGCGTGACCGCCGGGACGACTAGGGCCACGAGAAACGCGGCCACGTTCGCCGCGATCAGCAGCTTGATGGCAGGGGTGAGCGGCCCAGGTCCGAACGAGTATGCGAAGGTGGATGTGGCTGAGGGGCGGCGCATCAGATCCAGTCTGTTCCAATACGAGCTCATCGAGCAACATCCATGCCCGCGGCCTCAGCCGTCGCGACGTCGGACGCACGCGACGGCGTGTGCCCGGGTTTTCCTCGGGGCAACGGCGCTGCAGCCACGGCCGCGATGAGCGGCATGAACGCCATTGCCGTCAGCGACCGTTCGATTCCAATGCGATCGGCGAGCATTCCGACGAAGGGGACGGCCAGGCCGCCCATTCCCCACGCGAAGCCCATCATGAGCGACGACACGGTCGCCGCGCTGATTGGCGCGATCATCTGGCCGAAGGTGACGTTCACCGGCAGCGTGGATTGCAGCAGGAAGCCGCCAACCGACACCAGCACAACCAGTTGCCATCCCTCCCGCATCGGCGCGATCGCGAGAAACGGCACAGCCAGGATGAGCGACCAGACAATGACATTGCGTGCGCCCCACCGATCGGCGAGTGGGCCACCGAGAAATCCGCCGACGCTGCTGACGAACAGGTACACGGCGCTGACGGTTCCTGCCTCAGCGACCGACATGCCGCGCCGCGTCAGCATGACGGGCATGAAGGTGGCGAAGCTCAACGCGGCCAGCGTACGCAGCACGACCATCACGTACAGGAGGGTCAGCGGCTTCCTGTACGGCGCGAGCGCCCTGAGGCCACCGGATGCGCCCTGCTCGGCGAGATGGTCCATGGTCGGGACACGCGGGAGAACGACCGCCAGCACGACAAGCGCGGGAAGCATCAGGAGTGGCGTCCAATGAAGCCCGTAGCGCTCGGCAAACGGCGCGAAGACCAGCGGCCCCAGCGAGAAACCCAGCGAGCCTCCCGTGATGTGAAACGACATCGCGTAGCCTTTGCGCGGGCCCGCCAGCCGATGGACCAGCGCGGCAGCCGGCGGGTGAAACGCAGCAGCGCCCAGGCCGCCCGCGACGAGGATGACGCCGAGGGCCGCCGGCCTCCATGCGAGGCCGATGAGCGCCAGCAGCGTCACCGTGACAATCGGGCCGGCGACGACCAGGACTCTGGGCCGCCAACGGTCGGCGAGATGGCCGAAGCCGAGCTGCGCCACCGAATTGGCCATCTGAAAGCACATCTGCAACGCGCCCGCTGCAGCCAGCGAGAGATTCAGGTGAGGGATCAGCAGCGGAAGCAGCGGTGCATAGACGTTGCTGAAGCCGTCAACGAGGAAATGGGTACCGGCCAGCAGCAGCACGGTCGGGTGCAGTCCAAGAGCGCGCTTCATCTCTGGGCGGTCCTGCCGAATTTTCGCGCGACCATCGCAACGCCCTCGCGAAACTCAGGAATGTGCAGGACGTGCGCCGCTGCCGCGAGCACCGCCAGTGCGACGGCCATCGACGCTCCGAGGCGGACGATCTGCCGGACGAGTGCCGCGCCCGGTAACCACGCGCTGCCTGCTGCGTCAACGGTCGCGACAGCGACGGCCATGGCGAGCGACGCGATGGCGATTCTCACGAACGACCCGGCCACGCGCCGGCCGTCGAGTCCGCCCAGCCGTTTCCGCAAGAACGCCATCAGGAGCGCGGCATTGAGGAGCGCCGCGATGGACGTCCCCAGGGCGAGACCGCGGTATCCAACGAGCCGCACGAGCACGATGTTCAACAGCGCATTCACGATGACCGCGGCGATGCTGATTTTCACCGGGGTGAAGTTTTCACCGAGCGCGTAGAACACCGGCGACGCAATGCGAACGATCGAGTAGCCGACGAGACCGAGCGCATAGAACTGGAGGGCAGCAGCGGTGGCCACCGTATCAGCGGACGTGAACGCCCCGCGCTCGAAGATCACCTGCACGATGGGGGACGCGAGCATCAGGAGCCCGACGGTCGCCGGCACGTTGAGCATTATCATCAACGACAGGCCGTCGGCCACCGTCCGTCGCACGTTGTGTTCATCGTCCTGGGCGGCATGCCGCGACACGGCGGGCAGCGTCGCGGTGGCGATCGAGATGCCGAAGAGCCCGATGGGCAGGTACATCAGGCGGAAGGCATAGTTCAGCCAGGACACGGCACCTGTGCCTTCGCCGGTCGCGAGCACGGTGTTGACGAAGACGTTGACCTGCGTGGCCGCCAGCCCGATCGTGCCCGGCCCCATGAGGACGAGCACGCGTCTGACGCTTTCGTCCCGCCAGTCGAGCATCGGACGGTACGCAAAGCCTTCGCGCCGGAGCGCAGGCCACTGAATCGCGAGCTGGGCCGCCCCCCCGAGGAGCGACCCGATGGCAATGCCGGCAATCGCCGGCAGACCCAGGGCCGGCATGAGCGGCACCAGCGCGAACGCACAGGTAATGGTCGCCACGTTGTACATCGCCGGCGACAGCGCGGGGATGAAGAACCGGTGCAGTGAGTTGAGCATCCCCATGCAGGCGGCCGCCACCGCGACGAACGACAGGAACGGCAGCATGATCCGCGTGAGGAATACCGTCAGCTCGATCTTGCCCGGGACGCTGCGGAACGCGCCGGCGAACAGCTCGACGAGCGGTTCCGCGAACACGATGCCCACGACGACGAGGAGCCCGGTGATGACAAGCAGTCCGTTGATCACGTAGTTGGCCAGACGCCACGCCGACTCCTTGCCGGAGGTGGCGAGATGGCGCGTGAACGTCGGGACGAAGGCGCTGCTCATGGCGCCCTCTGCGAACAGGTCGCGCACGAGGTTCGGAATGCGATAGGCGACGTTGTACGCGTCCATCGCGTTGCCGGCGCCGAAGAGCGCCGCCAGCACCTGTTCCCGCACGACACCCAGGATCCGGCTCGTCATCGTCGCAGCACCGGCCGACGCGGCGGATCGCGCGAGGGTGGAGGTGGAAGAGGAGGGGGAGTTAGGCGCCAAGCTTGCGGCGGACCGCCTCGTTGATGGTCCGGCCGTCGGCGTTTCTGCCGGCAAGCTTTGGCATCACGGCTTTCATGACCTTGCCGATGTCCTTTGGCGAGGTCGCGCCCGTTTCTGCGATGGCCGCGGCCACCGCCGCATCGACGTCCTCGGGCGTGGCGGCCGGCGGAAGATATTCCTCGAGCACGGCGATCTCGGCCGTCTCCTTGTCCACGAGGTCGGTGCGTCCTGCCTTGGAGAACTGCTCGATGGAATCGCGGCGCTGCTTGACGAGGGTTGCGATCACCTGGACGACTTCGGGGTCTTCCAGATCGCGCCCCTTCTCGACCCCCTTGTTGGTAATGGCGGCCTTCATCATCCGCAGCGCCGACAGGCGGGCCGCGGCCCTGGCCTTCATGGCGGCCGCGATGTCGGCGTTGACCTTAGCGGTGAGTGCCATTCATCAGTGGTCCTGGTCCGAGTCGCCGTAAGTGATGTGCCAGCCGTCGGTCTCGTCGTAGAAGCCCTTCGGCACCTGCACCGCGTTGACCTTCACGTTGACTTCCAGCGTCGATTTCACGGTGAAGTACCCGTTGCGGCGCAGCACACGCCGGAACGTGCCACTCATCACGTGGCAGCGAACCTTGTCGGCGTCTTCGGCGCGCGCCGCCCGATCGACCCACCGCAGCAGCGTCTTGAGTCCAGTCACGTCGTCGGGATCGACCAGAAAATCGACCAGCAGCGTGACGCGCCCGAACGGCTCGTGGCGGTGACGGTACACAGCATAGCCGTTCAACTCGCCCTGACGCCGCAGCGCGACGACCGAGTAGCGCACGTGGGGCGGTTCGATGTACCGCCAGTTCAGGTACGGGGCGTCGCGGCGAACGGCGAGGTCGAATTTCGGGGCGAGCCGCTCCCAGAGCGCGGTGAACGCGGAGTCGAACCGGCGAATCGGCTCGCACTCGGCGCGAAGCGGCCGAGACCGGGCGACGATCCGGATGACGGGGTGTGTAACGGCCGACACCAGGCGGTTCAGCGCCATCGGCCAGTGCGGCAGCCGAACGGCGCGGCGTGTCAGCGGTTTCACGACGCACGGCAGCACATGCGGCGGCGGCCAATGCAGCCTGTCGAGCACCGGCCGCGCGTCGCCCATCGTGCCGAGCGTGAGCACCGCACCGCTGTTGCGGTCCCATGCGCGGACCAGCGCTTCATCGAGGCCCTGGCTGTCGCGTTCAGGAGCCACCAGCGCGCCGGTGCCCCAGGCGCCGTCCACTTCAAGCCCCTTGAGCGAGATCCGCACCGGCAGGGTCGGATATTGACCGACGACCGTTGGCCCTTCGCGAGCCACCCAGATGCCGGGCTCTCCGGTCCGGTTGTTCGGGTTGCGGCGGTGCTGCCACTCCCACCGCAGGCGATGTGCTTCGGCCGCGTCAGGACCGTGCCTGCGGCGGTACAACGTTTCCACACCGCGACGATCGTCGGGCCTGAAACGATCGATCTCTGACATGAAAGAAAAGGGATGCGCCGCGGTACTGCGCGCGCGCTCCGACTATTGTACGCGGTTTGTCTGGCCCTGCTGCGGTTGCGGCCGCGGTACCGGCGAGATGACGCCCGGAGTCGTCGAGGATCCCACAGGAACACCGAACGGGTTCGACGGCGTCGGCGGCGCCGTGGGGGCGGCCGTCGGTGTTCCCGGACTGTCGGTGTCCGGTTCGTCCGGGGTCGGTTCGGCGCCCGGAAGCGGCCGGACGACCGTGGGAGGCACGACGCGCGAGCCGATGCCGGGAATGGCCGGCGGAGTCACAACCGGTTCGACCTCTGCGGGGTCGTCTTCCAACTGCAAGTCGGCAGGCACGTCGAGGGCAGCATCAGGTGGACGCGCAATCACGGGCGGTCGGGGGAGGACCGGCCGCGGTCCGGCCGCAGCGGCCGCAGCGAGTGGCGGATTTCGCGGCGCCACGCTCGTGGGCAGAATCATGATGCGATCGAACGCCGACGGACCCACCGAGCCGGCGCGACGCGGTGCGAGCATGTATCCAGCGACGCTGCGCAGAATGACATCGAGCGCCTGACGTTCCGGCACGTCCGTGAGTTCCAGCGTCACCGGCGGACCAGCCACGCGCTCGCCGTTGACGACCGTCGCCCCGCCAAGACGCGCCCATTCCGCGAGAATTGTTCGGATGGGGACGTTCTGGGCCCGGAGCGTCACGCGGCCGCCGTTGAACTGAAGCGCGACGGGCTGCTGCGCGACGGCCGGCACGACCGATGCGAGGAGCAGCGCCGCGGCGACAGCTGTCCGGAAACCCATGAACTCAAGTATACGACGACCGGAGACCCACTACCCAGTAAGCAGTGGGCAGTGGGCAGAGGGCAGAGAGGAGTTCTCCTGTGAACCGCCTCCTGTGAAACTGCCCGGGTGGGCCGGTTGATCCGTTCATCACTTCGACAGGCCACAGAGTCACAGAGACACGGAGTTCAACAAAAGGAACTGCCTCTGTGTCTCGGTGTCTCTGTGGCGCGTGAAGGTGAAAAACTGCGTCAGTGCTCGCGGATGTGGTCGATGACCCGCCGGATGATCTCCTCGAGGCCGACTCGGGGTTCGTACCCGATGAGCGCGCGCAGCTTGGAAATGTCCGGAACCCGGCGCGGCATGTCTTCGAATCCGGCCTCGTAGGCCTGATCGTAGGGAATCAACTGGATCGGCGAGTCGCTGCCGGCCATGATCTTGACACGCTCGGCCAGCGCGCCAATCGAAATCTCACCCATATTGCCGACGTTGAACACCTCGCCAATGGCGCGCCGCTCCGACGACAGCGCAATCAGCGCGTCCACGACATCGCTCACATACGTGAAGCTGCGCGACTGCGTGCCGTCGCCGAACACGGTGATGGGATGGCCTGACAGCGCCTGGCGGACGAATGTCGGCAACACCATCCCGTACTGGCCGGTCTGCCGTGGGCCCACGGTGTTGAACAGCCGGACGATGACGACCGGCAGCTTCTTCTCCTTCCAGTAGGCCAGGGCCAGGAACTCGTCGATCAGCTTGCTGCAGGCGTACGCCCACCGGTGTTTCGCGGATGGCCCCAGCACGACGTCGGCGCTCTCGCGAAACGGCACGTCGGTGCTCTTGCCGTAGACTTCCGACGTCGAGGCGATGAAGACCAGCTTCTTCTTCTTGTTGGCGTGCTTGAGGACGACCTCCGTGCCGTGCACATTCGTCTCGATGGTGTGCACGGGCTGTTCGACGATGAGCTTCACGCCGACGGCGGCGGCGAGATGGAACACGACGTCGCTGCTGTCGACCATTTCCGCCAGCAGCGACTCGCTCGTGACCGAATCGATGACATACGAGAACTGCTTCGCCGGCTTGAGGTGGGCGATGTTCTCGATCGCGCCGGTCGACAGATTGTCGAGCACGAGCACCTCGTGACCGAGCTCGAGCAGGCGTTCTGCCAGATGCGAGCCGATGAACCCTGCGCCGCCGGTAATGAGGGCCCTCACAGCGCAACCGGCGATTCCGCCGTCGGGACGTATTCGTGCAGGTGGACCCGATAGAATTCAATCGTGCGCTGAAGACCCAGACCGAGCGGCGTCATCGGCTGCCAGCCGAGTGTTCGCCGGATGCGGGACGAGTCGGCGTAGAAATCGCCGATGTCGATCGCCTTCTTCTCGGGCGGCCATTCCACGAAGCGGTAGCGGCCGCTGCCGGCGACCGACACGAGGAGCTCGGCCAGGTCGCGGTGCGCGACAGGTTCGATGCCACCGACGTTGAAGACCTGTCCGTTCGACGCGTCGGTGGCTCCCGCGCGAAGGAACGCGTCGGCGGCGTCGTCCACGTAGACGAAGTCGCGCAGCTGGGACCCGTCGCCGTAGATCTGGATCTCGCGATTTTCGATCGCGAGCCGGATGAACCAGGCGATGAACCCCTGGCGATTGTGTTTGATCAACTGACGCGGCCCGTAGACGTTGGTGAGGCGCAGCGAGCAGGCGCGCACGCCGAACACGTCGTTGTACAGCAGATGGTAGTACTCACCCGCCGCCTTGTTGATCCCGTTGACATCGGTCGGCTTGACCAGGTGGTGTTCGGTGACCGGCAGGGTGTCGGGGCGACCATACACCTGCCGCGTCCCTGCAAACACGACCTTGACGGCTGGGTTGTTCCGGCGGCATGCCTCGAGAATGAACAACTGGCTGCGGCAGTTGATCTCGAGATCCGTGTACGGATCCTGCATGCTGTCGATGTGGCTCACCTGACCCGCGAGGTTGAAGATCACGTCCTGTCCGCGCACCAGATAGTTCATCGTGCTCTGCTGCCGGACGTCGGCGATGTTGACGCGGACGCGGTCCTCGATGCCCGCGATGTTGAACAGGTTGCCGCCGTACTCAGGGATCAGCGGGTCGACGATCAGGACGCGGGCGCCGAGCCCCACGAGCTGATGCGCAAGTGTGCTGCCGATGAAGCCGAGGCCACCGGTGATCATCACGGGGCGGTCGCGGTAGAACCCGCGGTAGTCGGTGCCGCTCGCCGTGGCCACCGCGGTCATCGTTTCAAGGATTCAGGCGGTAGCGTGGCGCTGATCGTTGGATTGCGGAACAGGACCGGAGCGGTCTGCCGTCCGCGGCCGAGCACGACGAGCTGGATCCACAGCTTGAGCACGTCGATCGCGGTCCAGAACACGCGGCGGACATTGAAGAACTGCGAACGGCCGTGCGCCCGGTGATAGTGGTGCACGGGCACTTCAACCGTGTGAAGCCCGGCGTCCTGAATCTTGCGCATCATCTCGAGGCAGATGACGCCGGTATCGCGCTCGAGCCGCACGCGATTGAACACCTCACGGCGCATCAGCCGGAAGTCGCAATCGACGTCGCGGACGCGCAGCCGGAACAACAGCTTCACCGTGTAGTGGTAGATCCGTCCGATGATGATGCGATGCAGCGGGTCGGACCGGCTGATCTTGTAGCCGGTCACCACGTCGACATCCGGCGTGAGCCGTTGCCACAGCACCTCGAGCTCGGCCGGATCGTACTGGGCGTCGCCGTCCGTGTAGGCGATCAGATCCTTGGTCGCGGCGGCGAACCCGGTTCGAAGCGCCCCGCCATACCCGCGGTTCTGCGGATGGTGGATCGCACGCACCCGGGGATACGTCCGGGCGAGTTCATCGGCAATCTCACGCGTGGCGTCGCCACTGCCGTCGTTGACGACGATGACTTCGAAATCGGGTGTGAGCCGCGAGGCAACCTGCACGGCTCGGATCACGAGGCTCGCAATGGTGCCGCCATCGTTGTAGGCGGGGAAGAAGAAGCTCACACCGGGCGGACGCGAACCGGGGGCAGCCTTCATGAACGCTCCGAATCGTAGCGCGGAAAGGATTTTCCCGACAAGGATGTTAGCGGATCACTCCGCGCGCGGCCAGTCGCCACGGCAGGATCATCGATTCGATGAGGACCCGCGAGGAAAGTTTCGAGACCCCGTGGCGGCGTTCGACGCAGGTGATCGGCAGCTCGAGGATGCGACAGCCAGCGGCAGCGGCTTCCCACACTGTCTCCACCTGAAACGCGTATCCGTTCGACGCGATTCGGTCGAGCGGCAACCGCTTCAGCGCCTCGCGGCGCCAGCAGCGGAATCCGCTCGTGCAGTCTCGGGTCTGTATGCGGGTGATCGCACGCACGTACCGGTTGGCAAACCCGCTCAGCATCACGCGTTGCCTGGGCCAGTTCTCGATACGACCTCCAGGCACGTACCGCGAGCCGATGACGAGATCGGCACCGGCGGTATGTGCGATCAGGCGTGGAACGTCGGCGGGATCGTGTGAAAAGTCCGCGTCCATCTGACAGATGGCGGGTGCGTCCATCTGCAGTGCCCGCTGCATGCCGTCGATGTAGGACAGACCGAGGCCACGTGGTCCCGTTCTGTGCAGCACAGAGACGCGGCCGCACGAGCTGTTGGCGAGCGCGTCGGCGAGCTGACCGGTGCCATCCGGCGAGTGATCGTCCACCACGAGGACGTCGAGATCCGATGCGCGTAAGAGTGCGTTGACGATGGAACGCAGATTGTCGCGCTCGTTGTAGGTGGGAACGATGACAATCGGCCGCATCTGATCGTTACTCGTCGACAATCTCGCGCTCGCGAGATGCAGCCGGCGAGGCGAAGCGCAGCGCCGACACCTGTTCGGATACGAGTCCCACGAAGAACACGAGTGTGGCGAACAGAATCAACAGCACGGCGCCGTTCGGAATTCTGCCGTTGGCAATCACATTCCAGACGCCGTACATCGCACCCACGGCAAGAGAGACAAGACTGACCGGAACGAAGATGCGCAGCGGGCTGAAGACCGTCACAATCTTCAGCAGAATCAGCAAGAATGTCGCGCCGTCGCGTGCAAACCGGATCTTGGAGCGTCCCATGCGCGGCTGCGCGTCCACGGGCTCGAAGGCGACGCTGTACCCCGCTCGTATGAATGCCAGCGTCGTCGTCGTTGGCGTCGAGAAACCATTGGGCAGCAGGTGCAGGAATTCGCGGAGGCACTCACGGCGTGCTCCTCGAAAACCGGATGTGAGGTCGTCTATCGGTCTGCCAGTGAGGTAACCGGCCAGCAGGTTCAGCAGCCCGTTGCCGGCGCGCCGGCTGCGGGATGCGTGGCTCGACGTCGATCGCGCCCCCACGACGAGGTCGTAGTCGCCCAGCCCGCTGACCAGACGCCGCGCGTCGTCGGGCGAATGCTGGCCGTCGCCGTCGACAATCAGGATGAACTCGCCCGAGGCGTGGCGAATGCCGGTTTTCACCGCCGCCCCGTTGCCCTTGTTGTACGGATGCCGGATGACACGGGCGCCGGCGGCACGTGCCAGGCCGGCTGTGCCGTCGCTCGAGCCGTCGTCGACGACGATCACTTCGCGCCAGGGCGCTGACGCCCGCAGGCGCACCACCACGTCGCCGATGGTGGCCGCTTCGTTCAGCGCGGGCACGACGACGGAGACCGACGACGGGTCAGCCAACGAACCGCCTGAGAGTATTCCCGGAGGTCTGACCTGCGGGATTAGGTGGCAAATCGAAAATTGATGACATCGCCGTCCTGGACGACGTGTTCCTTGCCTTCCAGTCGTACTTCTCCGTGCTCACGGCACGCGTGCATCGATCCGTGCGTGACGAGCGCGTCGTAGGTGACCACTTCGGCGCGAATGAAGCCGCGCTGGATGTCAGTGTGAATCTCGCCCGCCGCCTCGTGAGCCGACGTGCCGCGGGCGATGGACCACGCCCGGCATTCGTCCTCGCCCACCGTGAAAAACGACACAAGGCCAAGCAGGTCGTAGCTTGCGCGGATGACACGGTCCAGTCCTGATTCGTTCAGGCCGAGATCCGCCAGAAACGCCGCGGCATCGCTCGATTCGAGCTGGGCGATTTCGAGTTCGATTGTTGCGCAGAGCGCCACCGCGCGGGTGGCGGCCCGAGCCAGAAACGCGCTCAGTCCGGTGTGCGCCGCGGCGCGCTCCACGCTTGCTCCCACCGTCGGCACGTCACCTTCGTCGAGATTGACGGCCAGCAGGAGCGGCTTGGCCGACAGGAGCTGGAAACCTCGAAGCCGCTTGAGATCCGCGCCTGTCAGCTCCAGAGCTCGCAGAGGTGTGCCGTCTTCGAGCGCCTGACGGCAGCGCTGGAGAAGATCGCGTTCTCGTTCCAGCTCCGCCGTCCGCCCCTTCTTCAAGTCTCTTTCGAGCCGTTCGAGGCGCCGCTCGGCGACGCCGAGGTCAGCCAGGATCAATTCGTCTTCCATCGCCTGGGCGTCGCGAGCGGGATCGATGGCACCGGAAGGGTGCGGCACCGCCGGATTTCTGAAGGCGCGGACGACGTGGACGAGCGCGTCGGCGTTCCTGTAGGCCGCGACGTCCACGAGTGCCTGCGCTCCCGCACTTGCCCGCGCGGGTGCCGCGAGGTCCGTGAACTCCACGGTGGCCGGCACCCGTTTCCGCGGGTTGTACATCGCGGTGAGTGTGTCGAGCCTCGGGTCGGGGACCTTGGAGATGCCGACGTTCACGTCGCCTTTGCCGCGCGCCGTCTCGGGCGCGTGGGTCATCAACTGAAACAGCGTGGTCTTGCCGGTGGACGAAAACCCGATCAGCGCGGCCCGAAGCATGAAATGGTCAGCCTAGCACGCACCTCGCATGCGACCCGCTAGAACCCGCTTTTCACTTCGACAGGCCACAGAGGCACGGAGACACCAGATGACCAAAGCTCTGTGTCTCTGCGTCTCTGTGGCACATGGAGGTAAGGCATGTATTAACAATTAACCCGGAGCCGACCTATGTTTTCTGGGTGCCTCAGTGCCTTGTCGCCCGGCCGGGACCATTGCCTACGGACTGCTCTAGGGGGTCTGACCGCATCCGACCTAATCGAAGATGTAGCGAAAGTTTGGCGTAACTCCAAAAGAGTGAGGAGGTTAAGGTTGACATCATTCGCGCGTCAGACATAGTATCGGGTGGATTTTTGTGGAGCAAAGTGGAGAAAAATGCGCTCCGCGGCAGCTCTCCGACCCGCATCGACGACAAGGGTCGGTTGAAAGTGCCCACGATCTATCGGGGGGTCATTCAGGACCAGCACGGGGCCGACGTGTTCGTCACAAGCCTGACGGGGGAGTGTGTCCGCATCTATCCGCTGCCCACCTGGCTGGAAATCGAACGGAAGCTTTTGCTGATACCCGGCAACCACCCATCGCGCCTCAAGTTTCTCGATCGGGTGAACTATTACGGGCAAACCGGAGAGCTCGATACCCAGGGGCGCGTCGTCATTCCCGCGCATCTGCGCGACAGCGCATCGATTGTCGGCGACGTGCGCGTGTTCGGACGCATCGACTATCTGGAAGTGTGGAACGTGGAGCGGTTCCTCCAGAAGCTTCATCGCGAACCGTGGACGGACGAGGACGGCCTCGGCCTGGCCGAGCATGGAATCTAGGGGAATGCGATGCACGAGCCCGTTATGGTGGCCGAGGTGCTCGAACATCTGGCGCCGGCTCACGGAGGCGTGTTCGTGGACTGCACCGTGGGCTGCGGGGGCCACGCGCGCGCTCTGCTGGACGCGGGGGCGTCGCGGATGATTGGGCTCGACCGCGATTCGGAGGCCCTGACGCACGCCAGCGCCGCGCTGACGCCGTACGCGTCGCGCGTCGAGCTGGTGCACAGCGACTATCGCCGGCTCGATGAGGTCCTGGAGGCGCGGGGCCTCACCGGAGTCGACGGAATCCTGGCGGACCTCGGCGTGTCCTCGATGCAGCTCGACGAGGCCGGGCGCGGATTCAGTTTCCGGCGCGATGAGCCGCTGGACATGCGGATGGATCGGACGACCGGGCCGACGGCGGCCCAGGCCCTCGGCGAGGCGGACGAACGGACGCTTGCCGATGTGATCTACGAGTTTGGCGAGGAGCGGCATGCGCGGCGAATTGCCCGTGCCATCGTCGAGGCGCGAAGCCGGGCCGCCATCGACACGACCGGCCGGCTGGCCGACGTGGTGCGGCGCGCCGTTCCCCGGAAGGGGTATTCGCGGATCGATCCGGCGACGCGCACGTTTCAAGCGATTCGGATCTGGTTGAACCGCGAGCTCGAAGGGCTCGACGTGTTCCTGACGCAGGCCGCCCGGCGCCTGCGTCCCGGGGGGCGGATGGCCGTGATCACCTTCCACTCGCTCGAGGATCGGATCGTCAAGCACACGCTGCGCTCGCTGCAGGCGGCCGGCAATATCGGCGTGACCGTTCGCACGAAGCGGCCTGTCGTGCCGACCGAAGCGGAAGTCGAACGGAATCCCCGCGCACGGAGCGCGAAACTGCGTGCGGCCGAACGGGCCACCGAATGAGGCAGACGATGACGGGGGACACTTTCGAGTACGCCATCAAGAAGGACATTCGCAACAACTCCATCGTTCGTGAGGTCGATCGCGAGCGGCACCGTGAGATGTGGCGGACAGTCACCGTAGGCGTGTTTCTCGTCGCTGTGCTGCTGTTCTGGGCGTGGCAGCACTTCGAGCTGCTGCGGCACGGGTACGGGTTCGAGCAGATGCAGCGCGAACATGCGGTGGAGACGGAGATCAACCGGCACCTGCAGCTCGAGATCGACACGCTGCAGTCGCCGGTGCGGATCGAACGACTGGCCATCGACCGGCTTCGGATGGTGGCGCCCACCGCGGAGGACGCGGCGGTCATCGAGCGCGTGCTCCCGTCGCCCGCGCCGCCCAGTTCGGCGCTCGCCCGTAACCAGCCAAGGGCCCGCCCTTGATATTCCGGTGTACGACATGCTCGTGTGGAGCCGCATAACGGTCTGAGCCGATGCCGGGCGACACCTCTTCACTCTGGCGCGCCACCATGAGACGCCGACTGGTTGTCGGTGCCCTCACCCTCGTGGCGTGGTCCGCCGTCATCGAGGCGCGACTGGTGTACCTGCAGGTGATCCATCACGGCGAGCTCGCCGCGCGCGCCGAACGTCAGCAACTGCGGACCGTGGAGACGGCCGCCAACCGCGGGGACATCCTCGACCGCAACGGCCGCGTGCTCGCGTACAGCGTCGACGCGGAATCGATCTACGCCGTTCCGACCGAGATCGGCGATCCCGACCGGGTCGCTGCGGCGCTCTGTGGAGCGCTGGACGACTGCAGGGCCCGCGATCGGCACGCGATCAGCGAGCGGATCCGCCGTGGCCGCGCCTTTGCGTACGTGCGGCGGCAAGTCTCGCCGGACGAGGCGAGGCGAGTGGCCGCGCTCGAGCTCGACGGCATCGGGTTCATGAGCGAGAGCCGGCGCTTCTATCCGAACAAGGATCTGGCGGCCCACGTACTGGGGTACGTCGGCATCGATAACAAAGGCCTGAATGGCATCGAGGTGGCGTACGACGCGCTGATCAAGGGCCGTCCGGGCACGGTGCTCATCCAGACGGACGCGCGACGTCAGGCGTTCAGCAGAATCGAACGTCCTTCCACGACCGGTGCGACGCTCGAATTGACCATCGATCAGTACCTGCAGCACGCCGTGGAACGCGAGCTGAAGGCCGGTATCGAGGAGAACCAGGCGGCCGGCGGGACGGCGCTCGTCATGGACCCGCGCACCGGTGAGATCCTGGCACTTGCCAACTGGCCGACGTTCAACCCGAATGCCTACCAGGAGGCGCAGAAAGACGCCCAACGCAATCGCGCCGTCCAGGATCTCTACGAACCCGGATCGACGTTCAAGATCGTGACCGCCTCTGCGGCCTTCGAGGAGAAGGTCGTCGGTCCGAACGACGTCATCGATGTGAGCGCCGGACGCATCCGGTTTGGCGGCCGCGTCATCAACGACGATCACGCGTACGGCGTCCTGTCGTTCGAGGACGTGATCGTCAAGTCGAGCAATGTCGGTGCGATCAAGGTGGGATTGCGGCTTGGCCCCGAACGGCTTGGCGCGTACGTCAACCGGTTCGGATTCGGCCACCGATCCTCGCCGGACTTTCCAGCGGAGAATCGAGGCATTGTCTGGGATTCTGCCCAGCTGACCGACAGCGCGCTCGCCTCGGTGTCCATGGGCTATCAGGTGGCGGTGACCCCCCTGCAGATGGCGGCCGCCCTGAGTTCGATCGCCAACAGCGGCGAACTCATCGAGCCGCGCATCGTTCGCGCGGTGATCGCGGACGGCAAGCGCACGCCTGTCCCACGCAAAGTCGTGCGGCGGACCGTATCGGCCGGCACGGCGGCGGTGCTGACCGACATCATGGAACAGGTCGTCGAGCGCGGGACCGGCACGGGCGCGCAGATCGACGGGTTCACCGTGGCGGGCAAGACGGGCACGGCTCAGAAGATCGTGGACGGCGGGTACTCGAGCTCCGACTACAACGCGTCGTTTGTCGGCTTCGTCCCCTCACGGCAGCCGGCGTTCGTCATTGTCGTGGTCATCGATTCACCGCGCGGCAAGCATTCGTTCTTCGGCGGCACGGTCGCGGCCCCGATCTTTCAGCGCATTGCAACCGCCGGACTGCGACTCTACGGTGTCCCGCCGTCGCTCAACCCGGCGCCGCCGGTGATTGTGGCGCGGAGGGAGCAGCCGCTCGAACGACCGGCGCTGGGCCCGACCGAGCTGCCGGCGACTGTCACTCTTCAAAACAGCGCAACCGGATCGGTGCCCGTCTTTCCGGATCTTCGGGGGCTCGGCGCCCGTGACGCGCTGCGGATGCTGGCCCGGCTGGGAATGACGGCACGTCTGCATGGCACGGGAATCGTTGTCGATCAGGACCCTCCGCCCGGAAGCCCGATTGAGCGTGGCGCGGTCTCCACCCTCAGGCTCGCTCGCGAAGCGACTGCCGACGCCGCCGCTCCGGCCACGGGCGGGCCATGACCGTCCGCGAACTGCTGGAGCGGGTGCTCGTGCACACCACGGCGCCGGGCGACGAGGTGAAGGTGTCGCAAACGGATGGTGGGCTCGACGTCTCGTGTCGAGGGGTGACGCACGATTCGCGAGCCGTCAAGCCCGGGTGGGTGTTCGTGGGCTTGCGCGGGCTCAACGCCGATGGCGCGGACTTCGCACCGCAGGCTATTGCGGCCGGTGCAGCGGCTGTGGTCGTCGAGCGTCCCGCCCCCGCAGCTTCCCCCGTGCCGTGGATCGTGGTCAAGGATGCGCGGCTCACGCTGGCGTGGCTCGCGGCGGAGTTCTTCGAACACCCGAGCCGGCAGATGCGTGTGGTCGGCATCACCGGGACGAACGGCAAGACAACCACGAGTTACCTGGTGAGCGCGATCTTCGAGGCGGCAGCCGTCACGTGCGGCTTGACGGGAACGGTGAAGTATCGAATCGGTCATCGCGAGATCGAGGCAGCCAGAACGACTCCTGAGGCGCCAGAGTTGCAGGGCATGATGCGTCAGATGGTCGCCGCCGGCTGCGGCGCGTGTGCCATGGAGGTGTCGTCCCACGCCCTGGCGCTGCGCCGCGCCGACGGCATTCGCTTCGCCGCTGGAGTGTTCACCAACCTGACACGCGACCACCTCGACTTTCACGGGGACATGGAGGACTACTTTGCCGCCAAGCGGCGGCTCTTCGAGATCCTGCCCGACGACGCCCCAGCGGCCGTCAACCTCGACGATCCACGTGGTCCTGCCATGGCCGAGGCGGCCGGGCGGCCGGTCACCTACGCGATCAAGAGCGCCGCGGATGTGACGCCGGGACCACTCGAGAGTTCCCTCGACGGTGTGGCCTTCGACATCCGCACACCCCAGGGCCCGGTCAAGGCGCGGTCGCCGCTCGTGGGACGACCGAACGTCTACAACATCCTTGCTGCCGTCAGCGCGACAACGGCGCTTGGCGTGCCGCTCGACGCCGTGGAGCGCGGCATTGCCGCGCTGCAGGGAGTGCCGGGACGCTTCCAGAGAGTGTCCTCCGCCGCCGACGACATCACCGTCCTGATCGACTACGCGCATACCGATGACGCCCTGCGAAATCTGCTGGAAATGGCGCGTCCGCTCGCGGCACGGCGTCTGATTACGGTGTTTGGCGCCGGGGGCGACCGCGATCGGACCAAACGGCCGCTGATGGGAATGGTTGCCGCCCGGCTCAGTGACGTCGTCGTGATCACGTCGGACAACCCGCGCAGCGAAGATCCGCAGCGGATCATCGATGAGGTCGGCCTGGGCGCGCAGCCGGAAGCGCGACAGCGGGACGTCCAGGTGCTCACGATCGTGGATCGACGCGACGCGATTCTCCGGGCCGTGAGCGACGCCTCGGCCGGCGATCTCGTGCTCGTCGCCGGAAAGGGGCACGAGAAGTATCAGGAAATCGGCGGCCGGACGGTGCCGTTCGACGATGTGGCGGTGGCTCGGGAGGCGTTGGAGGCCCGACGCCACAGGGTACGGGTTGGGTGACGACCTGCGACTCACGCTCCAGTGGGTGGCCGATGCGGTCGGCGGCCAGATCCGAACGGGCGACCCCCGGAGTGAGGTCGGCAACGTCGTCATCGACTCGCGGATTCTGCAGCCCGGCGAGTTCTTCGTGGCGCTTCGCGGCACGCGGTTCGACGCGCACGATTTCGTCGGTGAGGCGATCGGCCGGGGCGCCGGCGGCGTCATCGTCAGGCGCGGATTCAACGGCGCAGGGGGGGAGCAGCGGGCGGCGGTCATCGAGGTCGACGACACGACGAGGGCGCTCCAGGATCTGGCGCACGCCGTTCGCAACGCCAGCGGAACGCGTGTGGTGGCGATCACGGGAAGCGCTGGAAAAACCACCACGAAGGAAGCGATCGCAGAGTTCCTCTCTGCACGGTTCCGGGTGGTGAAGAACAAGGGGAACCTGAACAATCACATCGGCCTGCCGCTGTCGCTGTTGCAGCTCCGCGAGCGGCCGGACGTGGCGGTGATGGAACTGGGTATGAACCATCGGGGGGAAATCAGCACGCTTGTCGCGATTGCCGAGCCGGAACTGCGCGTATGGACGAATGTGGGCGACGCCCACATCGGCTTTTTCGGGTCGGCGGAGGCCATCGCCGACGCCAAGGCCGAAATCCTCGAGCGGGCCGCGTCCGATCATGTGTTGGTCTGCAATGCCGACGACCGCCGCGTCATGGTGCGCGCGGGCGCGTTCGCCGGACGGGTCGTGACATTCGGCGCATCCGGCAGCGCCACGGTCAGCGCGCGCGAGATCCAGGACCTCGGTATCAACGGAATGCGGGCGTACGTGTCCACGCCGGCCGGAGAGCAGCTCCTCAGTACGCCGCTGCTTGGCCGCGGGAACCTGTACAACGTCCTGGCGGCCGGCGCGGTGGCGCTCGACATGGGTGTGCCGCTCGACTCCATCGCTGCGGCGGCCGGCCGACTGAAGCCCGCCGATCGGCGCGGCGCCGTCCGCCGGCTGCGCGGCGGCATCGTGCTCATAGACGACTCGTACAACTCGAGTCCCGCGGCGCTCCGCAGCGCGCTCGACGTGGTCGCCAACGAGTCTCATGTCGCGCGCAAGGTCGCCATTCTGGGCGAGATGCTGGAGCTCGGCAAGCAGGCGATCGCGCTGCACGAGGAGTCGGGCCGCCTCGCCGCGGCCGTGGGTCTCCGGTTACTGGTCGCGATAGGCGGCGAGGGGGCACGGCGCCTGGCTGACGCTGCGGTACGGGCCGGTATGCCGCCGTCGGCGGTGACCTGCTTCGAGCGCAGCGAGCTGGCGGCTCCTGCGGTGGCCGGCGCGATCCGGGCTGGCGATCTCGTGCTCGTCAAAGGGTCGCGAGGCACGCGCGTCGACATCGTCGCCGACCGGATCGCGGCAGAGTTCGGCTGATGCTGTACGACCTCCTGCTGCCGCTCGAGCCGTACTTCGGCGCGTTGAACGTGGTGCGCTACATCACGTTTCGCACTGCAGCCGCGAGCCTCACGGCCTTGCTCATCAGCCTCGCGCTCGGGCCCTGGATGATCCGAAAGCTGCGCGACTTCCAGATAGGGCAGGTGATTCGCCAGGAAGGGCCGCAGTCCCATCGCGCCAAGGCCGGGACGCCCACCATGGGCGGCCTGCTCATCCTGACTGCCGCCGTCGTGCCGACGCTGCTCTGGGCCGACCTGTCCAACCCCTACGTCTGGATTGCGGTGCTGGCCACCTGTGCGTTCGGCGCGGTTGGCTTTGCCGACGACTACCTGAAGATCGTCCGCCGCTCACATCACGGCCTGCGCCCCCGCTACAAGATGGGCCTTCAGATTCTCATCGCGGTGGCTGTTGGCGTCGTGCTGATGATGCTGGCGGCGAACAGCCTCTACAACACACGCCTCATTTTCCCCTTCTTCAAGAACCTGATTCCCGATCTGGGATGGCTCTACATCGCCTTCACGGTGCTGGTGCTCGTCGGTGCCAGCAACGCCGTCAACCTCACCGACGGCCTCGACGGGCTGGCGATCAGTACATTTGGCGTCGCGGCCGCCGCGTTCACGGCGCTGGCCTACGTGACCGGTCACGCCGTCCTGGCCGACTATCTGCTGCTCGTCCGCTTTCAGCCCGCGGGCGAGCTGACGATTTTCTGCGGCGCGCTCGTCGGAGCCAGCCTCGGGTTCCTCTGGTACAACTCGTACCCCGCGGAAATCTTCATGGGCGACGTGGGCTCGCTCGCGCTCGGAGGCGCGCTCGGCACCGTCGCCATTCTCATCAAGCAGGAGCTGCTCCTCCCGATTGTGGGCGGCGTCTTCGTGATCGAGGCGCTCTCGGTCATCGTGCAGGTCGCGTCGTTCAAGTTGACGGGGCAGCGGGTGTTCAAGATGGCCCCCATCCATCATCACTTCGAGCTGATCGGGTGGAGCGAGCCCAAGGTGATCACGCGTTTCCTCATTGCAGCGGTCGTGTTCGCACTGTTCAGTCTTACGACCTTGAAGATTCGGTGATGGCGTGGGTCAAAGCGACTTTCCGGTCAGGAACCGACGCGTGCTCGTCGTTGGCGCAGCGCGCAGCGGCATTGCAGCCGCGGAGCTGCTGGCGAAGCGAGGCGCAGTCGTGACGCTCACCGATCTCCGCCAGCAGGTCGAGGCGACCGACGCACTGCGCGCGCGAGGCGTCGTGCTCGAACTCGGCGGACACCGGGCGGGTACGTTTGCGATCGCGGATCTGATCGTCGTCAGTCCAGGTGTGCCGCTGGAACAGCCGGTGTTCGAGGCCGCCCGCCGGCGTGGGACGGAAATCATCGGCGAGCTCGAACTGGCATGGCGGTGGACTGCCGGCCGCGTCATTGCCGTCACCGGCACGAAGGGAAAATCGACCACGACGACGCTGATTGGCCGAATGCTCGGTGCAGCGGGCCGGAAGGCGCTGGTCGGCGGCAATATCGGTGTGCCCTTGAGCGCCCAAGTAGACGACTCGACGCCTGAAACGATGCATGTCGTCGAGACGAGCAGCTTCCAGCTCGACACGACGACCACCTTCCACCCGTGGATTGCGGTGTGGCTGAATCTCGCGGACGACCACCTGGACCGGCATTCGAGCCTCGACGCGTATGCCACGGCGAAGGCGCGCATTTTCGCCAATCAGACCGCAGACGATTGGGCGGTCGTCAACGCCGACGACCGGACGGTGATGGCGCGCAGTCGAGATACCGCGGCTCGCAAGGTGCAATTTGCCCTGTCTGGACGCATCGCGGACGGCTTCGTCGTGGAGGGTGACTGGATTGTCCGACGGACCACCACTGGTGCCGAGCGGCTGTTCCCGGTCGCCTCCGTGGAACTGACCGGGCGCCACCTGCTCAACAACGTGCTGGCCGCCACGGCAGTTGCATCGCTGGCGGGGTGCTCATCGCAGGCGATGACGGCCGCGCTCCGCGGCTTTCACGGCCTGGAGCACGTGATGGAGCCGGTCGGGGACGTTCGTGGTGTTCGATTCGTCAACGACTCCAAGGCCACCAACGTCGAGGCGGCGCGTCGCTCCATTGAGAGCTTTGCGGCGGGTGTTGTCGCCATTGTCGGCGGCCGCTTCAAGGGAGGCGACCTTGCGCAGCTTCGCGAGCCGCTGGCGGCGGTGGGCAGGGCGGTTGTCGCAATTGGAGAAGCGGCGCCGCTCGTCCACGAGGCACTCAGCGGCGTGGTGCCCGTGATCGATGCCGCCTCGATGCGCGAAGCTGTCGAGCGCGCGTACGAGGCCGCAGGTGCCGGCGGGGTGGTGCTGCTGGCGCCGGCCTGCGCGAGCTTCGACTGGTTTCGGGATTACGCGGAACGCGGGAGCGCGTTCAAGGGCGAAGTGAGGCGCTTGAAAGCACGAGTGGAGTAAGCGGTGAGCAGTCGTCAGTCGGTTCGGCGCGGAGAGGAGCCAGCCGCTGGGAACGCAGGCTACCCCGGTCTGCGAGGTCGGTGTCTTCTTCCACGGGCCGGCTGATGACTGCTGACCGCTTACTGGCGCGGACCGTCGAGGTCCGCGCCGCGGGATCGCGATCTTAATCGATCCGCGCGTGCACCCATTGTTTCGGGCGCTGGGCGGATTTCTACAGGGGAGGGGGAGACAGCGACGTGGCGCGGAAGCTCAAGGCCGACAAGGTGCTGTTCACCGCCACGCTGCTGCTCGTGTGCGCGAGCATCATCATGGTGTACAGCGCCTCCGCGCTGGTGGCGCTCGAGCGGTTTCAGCAGCCCTACCTCTTCGTCATCCGGCAGGTGATGTGGACGGCGCTCGGCCTGGCCCTCCTGTGGATTGCGATGCACGTGGACTACCGCACCTACCGGAGCGACGCCTTTGTCTGGGCGCTGATTGGCGTGGTCGCCTTGACGCTTGTGGGCGTGCTGTTCAGCACGCCGGTGAACGGGACCCGCCGGTGGTTTGGCATCGGTGGACTCGGTGTGCAGCCGTCCGAGTTCGCCAAGATCGCCTGCGTCTTCTTCACCGCGCTCGTGCTCGAACGCAGGATGCATCGCATCGACGAACTGTCGTATTCGCTGCTTCCAATCGCCATCGTGGTGGGCCCGATGGTCGCGCTCATTCTGCTCGAACCCGATTTCGGAACCGCGATGGCGCTGGTGCTCATCGTGGCCGCGATGGTGTTCGCCGCCGGCCTGCACTACCGGTATCTCATCGGCACGCTGCTCATGGTGCTCCCGGCCGTCTACCTGGTGCTGGTCAGCGCACCGTATCGGCGCCGCCGCCTGCTCGCGTTCTGGGATCCCTGGGCCGACCCGCTGGGCGACGGGTTCCAGATCATTCAGTCGCTCATCGCCGTCGGCACCGGCGGGGTGTTCGGACGCGGATTGATGGCAGGGGTCCAGAAGCTGTTCTACCTGCCGGAGCCGCACACCGATTTCATCTACGCGGTGATCGGGGAAGAGCTGGGGCTCGTCGGCGCCACTGCGACGCTCCTCTGCTTCTGCGTGATTGGATGGCGCGGGCTCCGGATTACGGCGCGCGCGCAGGACATGTTCGGCGCGTTTGTCGCGCTCGGCATCACCACGATGATCGTGGTGCAGGCGTTCGTCAACATGAGCGTGGTGCTCGGGCTGATGCCGACCAAGGGCATTCCGCTGCCGCTCGTCAGCGCAGGCGGTTCGTCGCTCGTCATCAGTCTGCTGGGGATGGGCGTGCTGCTGAACATCTCGCAGCACGAGACGGTCACGGCCTAGGCGGCCTGGGGTGCGATGGTGCGAGGGTGCGAGGGTAGATGGCGCTCTCCGTTTTGATCGCGGGCGGCGGAACGGGCGGACACCTCTATCCGGGCGTCGCGGTGGCGCGCGAGCTCCTGGCGCGCGTGCCGGACGCGCAGATCGTGTTCGTCGGGACGGCCGCGGGCCTCGAAGCGCGCGTCGTGCCCGGGGAGGGATTCGCGCTGGAGGTGATTCACAGCGCGGGCCTCAAGGGCAAATCGCCGGCGTCGATCGCGCGCGGGCTGGCGCTCCTGCCGGTGAGTGCGGCCGACGCGTGGCGCGTGATCACGCGCCGGCGGCCGGCGGTCGTCGTCGGCGTCGGGGGCTACAGCTCGGGACCGGTCGTGCTGCTGGCCGCGCTGCGCGGCATTCCGACGCTGCTGATGGAGCAGAACGCGCTGCCCGGGCTGACCAACCGCCTGCTCGCGCCCTTCGTCGACGCGGCGGCGGTGACGTTCCAGGAGACGACGAGATTCTTCGGCGGCAAGGCGATCGTGTCGGGCAATCCAGCGAGACCGGAATTCTTTCGGGGTGAGGAGGCACATGGCGAACAGGTTCCGCCGCCCGGGGCGGCACGGGTTCTAGTCTTTGGCGGCTCTCAGGGCG
>JBOGIR010000189.1:0-6797 GCA_050742335.1 Vicinamibacterales bacterium
GGTCGTAGCCGGGACCTTCGGCGGGGGTGTGCAACCCCCAGGGTCGGCGCTTGACTATTTCGTTGACGTAGCGACGGGTTGCGCCTAGAATCCGCGCCTGCCCATGATAGCCTAGCACGTTCGTTGCAGTGCCAAGGCCGTCACAGGGAGTCCGTAGGCCGGTGAGGGGGTGTTTCAAGGCGTGGCTGAAGTCAAGCTGCAGGAAGGCGAATCGATCGAGAGCGCTCTCCGACGGTTCAAGCGAAAGGTTCAGCAGGAAGACATCATCAAGGATATCAAGAAGCACTCCTTCTATTTGAAGCCGGGTGACAAGCGCCGGGCCAAGCAGGCCCTGGCGCGGAAGCGGAACCGAAAAAAGCTCCGGCGCGAAACGGAATAGCGCGCCGGGGTGATCGAGCACGAGGTGGCGACCGATGGAGTTCCAGGACAAATCCCTCAGGTGTGTGGACTGTGGCGCGGAATTCATCTGGACAGCCGGTGAGCAGCTGTTCTTCGCAGACAAGCAGTTCAAGAACGAGCCGAAACGCTGCAAGAACTGCAAGGCGAAACGCGCCACCCGGATGACGTCGGGCTCGGTTGCACGCGAACGCGTCGAAACCCATACCACCTGTTCGGCGTGTGGCAAGGAAACCACCGTGCCGTTCCGACCGACGCAGGGGCGTCCGGTGTTCTGCAAGGAATGCTTCCAGCAGCGGAAGTTCGCCGGGGCTGGCGGCGTCTAGACAGAGTCTCGTAAGCCTGACGCGTTCCTGGTCAGCTCGCAGGCGCATTCCACGATCGCACGTCGCTACCAAACGACAGGGCCAGGCCTCGGTCTGGCCTTTGTTTCATGTGCTAGAATCGCGGTTTTCATACAGGGGCACGATCGAGAGGGAATCATGCACATCGAGGAACGTTCAGCCGGCGACGTCACCATTCTGGATGTGAAGGGCAGGATGACGCTTGGCGACGGCGATGAACTGCTGAAGGACAAGGTGAACAGCCTCGTCGTTCAGGGCAAGCGGAAGCTGGTGCTGAACCTGGCGGACGTGCCCTACATCGACAGCGCGGGGTTGGGTGAAATCGTCAGGACGTACACGACCGTGAGCCGCCAGGGTGGCAGCCTCAAGCTTCTCAGTCTGACGAAGCGCATCACCGACCTGCTGTCGATCACGAAGCTGCTGACGGTGTTCGAAACCTACGACAGCGAAGCAGATGCCGTCCGCAGTTTCACCTCATCGGCCAACGTCTGATCGTCGGTGATCGTCGAGTCACGCCGCGAGGTCCGGCGCTCCCTTGCCACGCTCCTCGCAGCGTCGCTTCGTCCAGAGCAATGGACGAAGAATCTCCTCCTGTTCGCCGGTCTGCTGTTTGGGGGCCGCCTCCTCCAACCCGACGCGGTCGTGGCTGCCATCGGCGCGTTTGCGATCTTCTGCGCGCTGTCAGGCGCCATGTACCTCGTCAACGACATCTGGGACCGCGACGTCGACCGGCGTCATCCCCTCAAGCAGGAGCGCCCGATTGCATCGGGGGAACTGGCAACCACGACCGCGGCATGGGGTGCCGCGGCGCTGATCACCGGGGCGACGACGGCCGCATGGCTGGTGAGCGCGGCGCTTGGCAGCATCGCAGCGGCGTACGTACTGCTGCTGCTCCTGTATTCAACAACCCTCAAGCATGTCGTCATTGTCGATGTGCTCGCGATTGCAGGCGGCTTCGTGCTCCGAGCCGCGGCAGGCGCCGTCGCCGTGAACGTCCCGATCGGTTCCTGGCTCCTGGCGTGTACGACACTTCTTGCGCTGTTCCTGGCGCTCAGTAAGCGGCGCCACGAGCTCGTCCTCCTGGGAGACGGCGCCCCGCGTCACCGGCCGAGTCTCGAACACTACAGCCCGTACCTGCTCGACCAGATGATTGCCGTCGTGACCGCCTCGACACTCATTGCCTACACTGTGTTCACCATGAGCGCCGACACCGCACTGCGGCTGGGGACGTCCCGTCTGGGTTTCACCATCCCGTTTGTGCTGTACGGAATCTTCCGCTATCTCTATCTGGTGCACCAGAAGTGCGGGGGCGGCAGCCCCGCCCAGATGCTGCTCACGGACCGGCCTCTGCTGGGATGCGTGGCGCTCTGGGCCGGTGCCGTCATCCTTCTGATGTATTCACCGCTGGGCCACTGACGTATGCCGCTCGTCTCCGACGCTCCTGCCACGCCCGTACGCCGGCCACCCAGCCGGACGGCCCGCGTCGCCGTCGTCCGAACGCGCCCCGAGACGGTGATTGAGGACTACGGCCGCGTGATGGACCTGGCCGGATACCAGAACGTTCTGACGCGCGATCGGGAGATACTACTCAAGCTCAACCTGTCGTGGACGAAGTATTTCCCGTCGTGCTCATCCCAACCGTGGCAGGTGGACGGTGTCGTCACGAAAATGGTGCGCGACGGGTTCGATCGCCGCAGGCTCCTGCCGGTCGAGAACAAGACCGTGGTGACCGACCCGCGACAGGGGTGTCGCAACAATCGCTGGGAGGCCGTGCTCCAGCGACACGGTCTGACGTTCACGGCGCTGCCGGACGTCGAGTGGCGCGTCTACCGGTTCATGAGTCCGCTGCTCAAGTTGAACGACATCTTCCCCGAGGGCATCCAGATTCCCGCCATGTATCCGGGTAGGGAGATTCTTCACCTACCGACCGTCAAGACACACGGCCACTCAGTGATGACCGGGTCGGTGAAGAATGCCTTCGGCGGATTGCTGCGCGAAGTGCGGCACTACGCGCACAAGTACATGCACGAAGTGCTCGTCGATCTGCTGTACATGCAGCGGGAGCTGCACCCTGCGGTGTTCACCGTGATGGACGGCACCGTCGCCGGCGACGGCGCCGGACCACGGACGATGATCCCGCGCGTGAAGAATCTGGTGCTCGCCGCGGCCGACTCCGTGGCCATCGACGCGATTGCCGCGCGCCTCATGGGATTCGACCCGCTGTCGATTCCCTTTCTGCGGATGGCGCACGAACGTGGCCTTGGCGTCGCGGATCCTCGCGACATCGAGCTGGTGGGCGACGACGTGTCGCAGGAGAACTTCGGATTTCAGACACGGCGTTCGCTCGTGATTTGGGGCGACCAGATGATCCGCAGGGGCTTCCTGCGGCCGCTGGAGCGCCTGCTGCTGCACTCGCCGCTGATGGTCTGGGCCCCGTTTGCGTCGAACGTCTACCACGACGTCTTCTGGTACCCGACCATCGGCCGGTCGCGCATTCGCTCCTTCATGCGGACGGAGTGGGGCAGCCTCTTCAGAAAGTACTGAGCCGATGGATCAGAATCAGGAAAGACGTCGAGGACACTTTCATCGCGGCCGCCGCAACCCCGACCGCCGGGGCGTCGACCGGCGCGTCCCGCCGCAGCCTCAGAGTGGCCGCGACCAGGTCGACGTCGAGCAGATCATGCGGGACATCCGCGCCCGCATCGCCCAACGGCAGGGGATCGAGCTGTCGAACCAGCAGATTCAGGATCTGGCGGCGCGCCGGCTCGAGTCGATTCTCGATCCTCGTGCGATCAGACCGTCGCTCCTGGAGGGGCTGCGCAGGAGCGCAGGCGCGGTGACGCCGACGGTCGCTCCCAAGGCCTCGAGTGAACCGGTCTACACCTTCGAAGACTCGACGATCTACGACTCTCATCGCGCGATGCTCCGGTTCATGCGGCGGCTGCTCGGTCCGCTTCTCAAGCTGTTCTTCAACCCGAATCCGCTCATCCGCGCGCTGCATCTTCAGGCGCGCCTCAACGTCGAGGCCGCCGAGCGTGAAGAGGAACGCGAGCGGCGCCAGGCCGAATGGAACGCGCTGCACTATGAAATCCTGCAGCGTCTCGTGACCGACGTCTCGCGTGTCAGTCTCGAAGTGCAGGCGCTCTCGATGCGGGTCGAGTCGTTGAACGCGCGCGTCGACTTCAACGACCGCCGGGCGCGAGCCGTGGAAGGTGCGCACACGGGCCGTGCAGGTTCACGGCCGGTGGAGGCCCCTGCAACGCCCGCGGCCGTGGAACCTTCCGGCGCGCCCGAGGGCGTGGAGGCACCGGGTGTCGAAGGCGGCCGGCGGCGGCGCCGGCGCCGCCGCGGTCGTCGCGGTGGTGTTCCGCAGGCAGAACCGGCGCCAGCCATGTCTTCAGCTTCCGTGCAGATACCGGTTGAGCAGGCGCTGGAGTCTGAGACGGCACAAGTGGAGCCTTCGGCGCCTGCGCCGCTGCAGCTTCCGGCAGCGGACGAACACATCTCCCCGCAAGTGCCATCCTCCGAGATCGTCGAACAGGCGGACACCGACCGGCCGGACCAGTGACGTCGGCTCTTCCGGCGCGATCGGATCAAGAGGGATGAAAGTCGCCATTGTCGTCCAGCGATACGGCGCCGACATCAACGGCGGCGCCGAGCTGCACGCGCGATACATTGCGGAACGGTTGTCGTCGCGCGTCGATGTACGCGTGCTGACGACGTGCGCGCGCGACTACGTCAGCTGGCGCAACGAATTCCAGGCCGGAATCGACGATGTCAATGGCATCCCCGTCGAGCGGTTTCCGGTCGCACGGGAGCGCCATCTGGACGACTTCGGCGTCCGCTCGCGGCGTGTGTTGTATCGCGCACATACACTGCAGGAAGAACTCGTCTGGCTGGAGAGCCAGGGGCCCGTCAGCCCGGCTCTGCTATCAAGGGTGCGCCGGTCAGCCGGAGAGTTCGATTTCGTGCTGTTCTTCTGCGTGCGCTACCACCAGACCTATTACGGTGCGCGTGCGGTGCCCGCGCGCGCGGTGCTCGTTCCAACGGCGGAACGCGAGCCGGCGCTCGGCGTCGCGATCTTCCAGCCAGTCTTCCGCGGCGTTCGCGGAATCATGTACAACTCCTTCGAAGAGCGCGCGTGCATCAATGCCGTGTCCGGCAACGACGACGTGCCAGGGGTGGTCGTCGGTGTGGGTTCGGCCGTCCCGTCATCGGTCGAACCGGCGCGAGCCCGGCAGACGTTCGGGCTGGGCGATCGGTTCGTCGTGTATGTCGGCCGGATTGACGCCAACAAGGGCTGTGGCCAATTGTTCGACTTCTTCCTTCGTTATCTCGAACGTTCGCGCCGTGCGCTCGATCTCGTGCTCATCGGGAAGGGGGACCTGCCGATTCCGGCGCATCCTCGAATCCGACCGCTGGGCTACGTCAGCGATCAGGACAAGTTCGACGTGATGGCGGCTGCAGAAGCACTCGTGATGCCGTCGTACTTCGAAAGTCTCTCGATGGTTGCGCTCGAGGCGTGGGCGGTCGGCCGGCCAGTACTCGCCAATGCCCGGTGTGACGTGCTGCTCGGACAATGCTTGCGGAGCAACGCCGGCCTGTATTACGAGCACGCCGACGAGTTCGAAGCGGTGCTCGATCGTCTGCTCGATGACGCCTCGCTTGCCGAGGCGCTCGGTGAGCGGGGCCGCGACTATTTCGGACGCCATTACAGCTGGCCCGTCATCGAACGCAAGTACCTCGGCATGTTCGACGCGCTGAAATCGACGCCGGCCACACGCGGCATGGAGCCGCTGCCAGGCTGGCTCGCCCGGCATCGACCCGCTGTGCCGCCCGCCATCGACGTCGTGGCGGGATTGCCGTCCGGTCCCGTGCTCGACGACGCGGCGGACTGGAGCGGCGACGAACACGCGGCGGCGGCAGATCGGTTCGAGGCACGCGCATGAGGTTCGCGTTCGTCACGCCCCGGTACGGGGCGGACATTCCTGAGAGCGCGGCGCACGCGTGTCGCCTCCTGGCCGAGCAGGTGAGCGAGCGCCATGGCGTGGAGGTGCTCACCACGTGCGCGCGCGACCCGCACACCTGGAAGAACGACTATTCCGAAGGGGCTGACCGCGTGCGCGGCGTTCTGGTACGTCGCTTCGCCGTGAATCAGGGGCACGACCGTGCCGCCTTCCGGCATCTCTCAGCACGGATGTTCGGGGCGCCGCGTGGACGCGAAGACGAACAGGAATGGGTGCGCCGTCTGGGACCGACGTCACCGGCGTTGATCGAGCACCTGAAACGCCAGCATCGGTCGTACGACGCGCTCGTGTTCTTCTCCCTCTATCACGCCACGACGGTGTTCGGACTGACGGCCGCTCCGGATCGAAGCGTGCTCTTCCCATGCCTGCGGCTGGATCCGGCGCTTCGATTCGGCATCTGGCAGGACGTCTTGGGATCGGTCGGAGCCGTGGGATACATGTCAGCGGCGGAACGCGCCTTGGCGCGCCGATTCTTGCGCGTGTCGACACCCGATGAAGTCGTGGGAGTGGGGATCGAGACACCAGCACAGCAGGCGTACCCTCGCCACCAGCAGGACCCCGCCGACGAAATCCCGGACGCAGACGACGACCAGGGCGGCACCCCGCTCGACGCCGCGGGGGCGGCCGATTACCTGGCCGGCCGTGGCGTGCCGTTTCGCCGCCGGCATCGACTCTTCGGTCCGTTCGTGCTGTACGCCGGCCGCGTGCAGCCCGACAACGGCTGCGAAGAAATGCTGGAGTACTTTCACTCCTACGCGGCGACCAACGGCGACACGGCGCTCGTGCTCATGGGCGCCAAGCTCATGAACGTGCCGGAGGAGCCGTATGTCCGCATGGCGGGCGTCTTGCCCGAGCGCGAGCGGATGACGGCGTACGAGGCGGCCGACGTCACGCTGGCGCCCGACCCGGAGGATCTTGCCGCGGTCGCCGTCCTCGAAAGCTTTGCGGTTGGAACGCCTGTGCTCGCCAGCGCAAGAAACGAAGCGGCCGTGGACCACTGCCGCCGCGCCAATGCCGGGCTGTTCTATGC
>JBOGIR010000190.1:0-6676 GCA_050742335.1 Vicinamibacterales bacterium
CGTACGTAGTGTCCGCCTTCCCGCCTCCGCCGAAGGCTTCGGCGTGGCTCGCCGAAGCACGCTCCGCGTGCGAAGGCGGCAGGCGGACCGTGAACCGAACGTGAACACGAACCGAGGAGCGCCCTTCGGCAGGGCTCAGGGCGGCCTGAGCGGACTCGACGGCCCAGAAGTGAGAAGCGTGAACGACACACCGTGTTACTGTTGAAATCGTGAGTCCAGTCATCTGCATGGTCACAGCGCGTCACCAGTCGAGCGCAGAACGTGATCGCGCCCTCGTCGACCGGATCCGGGCGGCGGCACGTGCGGGCGTGCACCTGGTGCAGATCAGGCAGCCCGACTTCGAGGGACGGCCCCTGATGCGGCTGGTCGAAAACGCCCTGCTCGCCGTTCGCGGAACGCGGGCACGTGTGCTCGTGAACGATCGCGTCGATGTCGCACTGGCCGCCGGGGCGCATGGCGTACACCTGCGGGGCGATTCCGTCCCGGCGCCGCGTGTCCGCGCCGTCGCGCCCCCCGCGTTCGTGATCGGGCGTTCGGTGCATTCACCTGAAGAGGCCGAGCGCGTCGCTCGCGAAGGGGGCCTCGACTACCTGATCTGTGGGACCGTCTTCGCGACGTCATCGAAACCGGGCACACAGACGACGGGCCCCGCACCGCTCGCTGCAGCATGCGCGAGGGTTCCGCTGCCGGTCGTCGCCATAGGCGGCATGACACCGGCGCACCTCGGTGTGGTCGCACAGTCCGGTGCGGCGGGGTTTGCGGCGATCAACCTGTTCGCCGACTGTGAGTTGGATGCCCTGCCGTCCGTCGTCGATCGTGCAGCGCGGGCGTTCAACCCGGTTCTTGCTTCGACAGGCCACGGAGTCACGGAGTTACGGAGCTAGATTTGGAGCAGTTTTCAGTGATGAGTAGTGAGTTTTGAGTTTCGGACACCGCATCTGACGGCTCAGAACTCATGACTCACGGCTCAAGACTACGCCACGCGGAACTGGAGACACACAAGAGGAGTGTGCTTCGTATCTCCGTGTCTCCGTGGCCCGTGGCGGCCCAAAGCCTCAAGCCCAAAGCCTAAAGCCTAAGGCCTAAAGCCTTGTGACGCAGTAACATGAGCCGGTTGGACTCACACTGACATGGAAGCGGGCGGTGGTACGCCTCTGTTGGATCTGTTCCGGCGGGGCGGCGTCGATCGGGACATCCGTCTCATGGCCGCGCAGGGCGTGTTGGGCCTCCGTCCTCACGAGCAACTGGGGGTGTGCGAATTGCTAGCCACCGATGCGGATCCGGAGGTGGCGGAGGCGGCCGCAACCTACCTCCGCTCGTTGAACAGTGAAGCCACACCCGTCCCCGCGAGCACCGAACCTGACGCGGTCGAGCAGGAGGAGGAGGCTGGGGGAACGGCGCTGCAGAAGATCGCGGCACTGTCGCCGGCCGGGCGGCTGGCGCTCGCGGTGAGGGGCACACGGGAGGAGCGCGGGATTCTCATCCGCGATCCGAACAGGATTGTCGCCGTCGCGGTCCTGAGCAGTCCGAAGATGACCGAGGCCGAAGTGGAAAGCATCGCGAAAATGGCCAACGTGTCGGAGGACATCCTGCGGATCATCGGCAACACACGCGCCTGGTTGAAAAACTACGCCATCGTGTCGGCGCTGACGAAGAATTCGAAGACGCCGGTGGGCGTGTCGTTGAACTTGCTGTCGCGGCTGCTCGAGAAGGACGTCAAGATGCTGGCGACGGACCGGAACATCCCCGAGGCACTGCGCATTGCCGCGCGCCGGAAGCTCGTGCCGGGCTGACGCATTGTCACCTCTGCGTTTATTTACTCCGCGTCTCCGTGACTCCGTGGCCTTCTGCTCTTTCCACTTTTCCACTTTTCCACTTTTCCACTTGTTCCACTTGGTTTTCGCTTCGCCCATTCGCTGCGCATCTGCGAGAGGCCGTCCATGTACACACGCGCCTTGTCCCGCTCCTCCTCGGTCGGCAGCGTCTTGAGCAGCTCGATGGCATGCGCCAGGTCGTGCTCAATCGTTCGTCTCGTCGTCTTGAAGTAGAGCGTGCGGATGTCAGCCAGTGCGCGGTGCGGATCCGGTGTTCCTTTGCGCAACGCGTTCACGGAGACGAATCCCTGCCGGTGGTCGCTCATGCCGCATCCTTGTGACGGCGAAGCAGCGGGCGCAGATCCTCGAGCGTCCTGGTATTCAGCACCGCACCGGCTGTCACCCAGGCCCGGCGCGCCGTCAGCACTCCCCATCGCAGGTTGCCGAGCTCGCCGATCGCATGCGCGTCGGTGGAGATCACCAGCGGCACGCCTCGCTCCTGCGCGAGCCGCGCGTACGCGTCATTGAGATCGAGTCGGTGGGGCTGGCAGTTGATCTCGAGCGCGACGCCGAAACGGGCGGCTGCGCTCAGCACGGCGTCCATCCGGACGGGGAGGGGGTCGCGTCTCAGGAGCCGGCGGCCGGTCGGGTGCCCGAGGACATCGAGCCATCGACACTCGAGCGCCCTGAGCACACGGTCGGTCATTTGCGCTTCGTCCTGGCTGAAATGCGAGTGGACGGAAGCCACGACGATATCGAGCTGCGCGAGGCAATCGTCTGCGAGATCGAGCCGCCCGTTCGGAAGGATGTCGCACTCGATGCCGGCCAGGAGCGTCAGCCCGTCGAAACGGCCGTTCAGCGCGCGCACCCGGGCCGCGTGTTCCAACGCACGATGCTCGTCGAGCCCGTTCGCCATCGCGAGCGCCTTGCTGTGCTCGGTGATCGCGATGTAACGGTAGCCGAGCCGGTGCGCGGCGTGCGCCATCGATTCGATGTCGTCGCGACCGTCCGTGGCGATCGTGTGCATGTGCAGATCGCCACGGATGTCGCCGGCGGACACGAGCCGGGGAAGCCGCCGCGCCTCAGCCGCCTCGATTTCGCCGCGATTCTCGCGGAGCTCCGGCGCAATCCATGCAAGGCCGAGCGCCTCGTAGAGGGCTTCCTCGCTGTCTCCGGCGACGCGGCCATCGTCTTGAACGCGAAAGAGGCCGTATTCGTTCAGCTTGAAACCGCGACGGATCGCGCGATCGCGCAGGGCGATGTTGTGCGCCTTCGACCCCGTGAAGTACTGCATCGCGGCGCCGCGGCTCTCTTCCGGCACGAGTCGGAGGTCGGCCTGGTACCCACCTCGCAGACGCACACTCGATTTCGTGGCGCCGTGGCCCAAAACGCGCTCGACCTTGGGGTAGGCAATGAACGCCTCCATCAAGGACGGCTCACCGCCGATCGCCAGGATGTCGAGATCGCCGCATGTCTCGCAGCCGCGCCGCAGGCTGCCGACCGGAAGGAAGTCGACCGCCGGGGCGAGCGCCCGCAGGTGGGTGACCAGCTCGGTCGACACCGACGAGGTGTCGGATAGCAAATGGCGGCCGGCGTCCTTCCGTCGCTCTTCGACGGCCTTCAGGATAAGGACCTCTTTCTTCGCCCCCATTCCCTTGAGTGAGCGAAGCCGCCCGGAGCGCGCCGCCTCGGCCAGCTCGTCGATCGTTCGAATGTTCAACACGCCGTAGAGCAGCGCCACGGTCTTGGGGCCGACGCCCTGCAGGCGCAGCATGTCGAGAATGGTCGGCGGGAATTCCTGCAGCAGTTCCTGATGAAAGCGGCACTGGTTGGTATCGACCAGTTCGTGAACCTTGGCGGCGAGGTCTTTGCCGATGCCCGGCAGCTCGCGCAGCTGCGCGTCGTTCATGCGCGCGACCGGGTCGGCCCAGGTGCCAATCGTGTCTGCAGCCGTGCGATACGCCCGAATCTTGAAGGCGTTCTCGCCCTTGATCTCGAGCAGGTCCGCGATTTCGGCCAGTACCTGCGCGACCTGACTGTTATCCACGCGTCAGCCCGTGGCGTTCGAGGGTGAAGTCGAGCAGCCGGGCTCCCCCGTCCGCCAGCGCCTGCCGGATCGGCTCCCGTCGATCGGGCGGACCGAAACAGAAGAGGCAGCCACCGCCGCCGGCGCCGCACACCTTGGCGGCCGTCGCGCCTGCGCGCGTCGCGCGCTCAATCAGCTCGTCGATCACCGGCGTCGATACCCCGGGGGCGAGACGCTTGCGATTGTCCCACTCGTCGGCGATCGCGCGGCCAACCGCGTCCCAGTCGCCGCGCACGAGCGCCTCGCGCAGCGTCGCCGCGGTGTCGCGGATGCGCTCGAAGCAGTCGAACACGTGGCGGTCGCCGTCGATGTGCCTTTTCGTGATGTCCCAGTTGTTCGTGCCGGAGTTGCGGGGTTCGCCCGTGTAGCACAGCACGAGACGACGTTCGAGATCCGACAGGTCGACGTCGAGTGCCACGCGCTGGACACCCTCCACCTCGAGCTGCACCGCAGCAATCCCGCCGTACAGTGCGGGACGGTAATCCTGCAGCCCGGTGGGCACGCAGATCGCCTGCGCCTCGACGTTCATGGCGATGTGCAGCAGCCCTTCGGGCTCATAGTGCGTGCGTGCCCATTCTGCCAGCGCGGCGCAGACGGCGACGTTCAACGCCGACGATCCGGCAATGCCGGCGCCGGCCGGCGACTCGCACGACGTCGTGAGCGTGATCCCGCGCGCCTCGAAGAAACAGGCGATCAGCGACAGCAGCCGCAGCTCGCGGGGATCGCGAAGCGCGCGCCAGTCATCTGCTTCGATCGTGGTGCCGGTATCGACCGAGTGAATGACGATCCGGTCGTCGGAGCGCGTGTCGACGACGGCACGTGCGCGCAGACTGATGGCGGCGTTGATCGTCTGCGCGCCGGGATGAAAGAGGTAGAGAGGCCAGATGTCGAGCGTGCCGCCCGCCAAGTCGATGCGGGTGGGCGCCGAGGTTGAGATGCGCACGGGGGGATTATAGAACCGTATCGTTCACGCTTCTGGGTTCTCACTTCTCGGTTCGTGTTCAGGTTCGGTTCGGGGTTCGAGGTTCGGGGTTCTGGGTTCGGCGTTCGACGTTCTGAACTCGGCGCCAGCATCCGGGTGTGCAAAGATAATCAGCAATAGAAATGCTGGAACGACCTCACCTCGCGCGTTGGGTTCTGACGGGTACAGGTCCCCTGACGCACGACAATATGTCGTGTAGATGTTGTGCATGAAGACGATTGCGTCGAGAACGCTCGCGGCGAGTCCCGGGAAGGTCTGGGAGGACCTCGAGCGGGAAGGCGCCGTCGTGATCACGAAGGACGGGATCCCCCGCAGCGTCATGGTTCCCACCAGCGACGCCACGCTGCTCGAAGACGTCCGGGAGATTGTGTTCGCGCGGGCACGCAAGGCGGTCCGGGCCATCCGGACCCAGGCATCGCCAAGCGGGGCAGATGCGCTGACCAGGGCCGACGTCGAGCGCGAGATCAAGGCGGCTCGTCGAGACCGCAAGTCGAAGGGCCGGCGTGGGTGACGTACCGGTGTGGGTGCTGGACACCAACGTGCTGGTGTCCGGCCTCCTGTCACCCTCGGGGCCGCCAGGACGGCTCGTCGACGTCCTCCTTGCTCTGTCTCGGAGGTCTTGTCAGGCGCCCTGCGTGACAACCGGAGCCCAGTGCATGTGCGCGTATTTCCACGTGTACCCTTCGCTGCGGACGAAGACCTCGGTCGCATTCCATCGAGAGGCCACCGTGCCGTCCCTGGAATACGCCTCCCAGTTGAAGGTCAAGACGGCGATATCGCCGACGGACCGGACCTTGGCGTTCGGCATTTGGTAGTGCGGAACGTCGACCTTGTCGACGAACTGGCGCGCATGATCCTTCAACGCCGCGATCCCGTCTATTCGTGTCTTGGTCACGTGGTCGAAATAGGTCACGTCGTCAACGGCGTTGTCGACGAATCCATAGGGATCTCCCTTGCACCAGCGATCCAGCGCGGCACGTTCGAGTGCAACAATCGTTTCCTCGACCTTCTCTGGACTCATGATTGCCTCCAGCCAGGTTCAATGGTTCGCGTGAGCGCATGCCAATACCCGAGCGGTTTCGGGCCCTCGGGGGTCTCCGAAAAGCGATGACGGCCCTTACGATAGCGCGACCTTGTTTCTGCGAGAAGGTCGACGTTGTGCACATCGGCGCGGTGCGAGAGGACTTCGCCGCGGTGCCGGCCCTTCTCGTCCTCGGAGGGGGAAACAGCACAGAAGACCGGCAGGCGGTCTAGAATGGGCGCGGTCCGAGATGGATCGCGAGCGGTGGGAGCACCTCGAACGGCTCTATCACGCCGCGCTGGCGCGCTCGGCCGAGGAACGCGCGGCGTTTCTGACGGAGGCCTGCGCGGGCGACGAGAGGCTGCGGCGCGACCTCGAATCCCTGCTGGCAAGAGCGACGTCGGAGGGCATTCTCGCGAGCCCGGTTGCGGTACTTGCTGGCCTCGCAGATCCGGACGCGACGGTCCATCACCACGAAATACGGTCGGGGACCATGGTCGGACCGTATCGTATCGACCGGTTACTGGGCCGTGGCGGCATGGGGGAGGTGTATCGGGCGCATGATACGAAACTGGGGCGCGACGTGGCGATCAAAGTCCTGCCACCAGCCTTCGCGCTAGACCGCGACCGACTGAGCCGATTCGAGCGTGAAGCGCGGGTTCTGGCTGCGCTCAATCATCCCAACATCGCGGCGATTTATGGGTTCGAGCAAGCGGGCGACATCCGCGGCCTGGTGCTGGAGCTGGTCGAGGGGCCGACCCTGGCGGAACGGG
>JBOGIR010000191.1:0-40811 GCA_050742335.1 Vicinamibacterales bacterium
GGCCGAGCGCTGCACGCAGGCCTGACAGACCGCCGCGGGAAAGTGGGCCGTGGTCGCGCCGACGCGGATCGGGGCGACCTGCTGGGCCGGACAGACGACGCGCGCGGCGTGGAGATCGATCGTAAAGGCCTGCTTGGGAAAGCGCCCGCCGTTGGTACTGGTCCAGGCTTTGGCGCGAATGGCCACGCCCTGGGCGTGCAGCGCGGGAATCCGCGAGCTCCCCAAGTACCCGCGATCGATCTGCAGTTCCGCCAGCGGCCCGTGCTGCACGACGTCCGGCTCCACGAGCGCCAGGGCGTGGTGCTCGGGCTCGTTGGCGGGTCGGACGACGGCCCCGACGATGAGGTCGGCGTCCACGACTTTGATCACGTGCCGTTTGTAGCCGGTGAACAGGCGCGTGCGCGTCTTGCGCCCATGGGGCATCTCCGGGTCGCCCAGCGACGGCATGCGCTCGGCGGCGACGCCGCGGCGGATGCGGCGCTGCCCGGTGGTCGGGTCCGGTTCCAAGTCTTGCGCCAGGACCTGGCGCAGCGCGCCGAGCGCGGCCTGCACGGGCGGCGCCTCCGCCACCGGCACGTGCGTGACCACCCACGCCTCCACTCGGTCGACCTCGGCCAGCAACCGGGCGAGCGCGTCGGCCTGCGCGCCCGGATCGCTCCAGTCGATATCCAAGGCCGCTTTCAGGCTTTTGGCCCCCAGCAGGGTCACGCCCGCGCCTTGCAGCACCTGGGCGCGCGGAATCTTGAGGGTCGCGGCGGCGCACGTCACCACCGCCCCCAAGGCGCGTCCCAGCAGATTCCAGGTATCCTCCACGCGCCCCGCGCCCACCAACGGCGACGAATCGAGCGCGGCGCGTAAGGCTTGCCAGCCGAAGCGGCCCGTCTGCTTCGCCAGCGCCACCGTGCGGTCCAGCAATTTCTGGTCGAGATTGTGCGCGATCATCCGCTCGCGGAATTTCACCAACGCCCCTTGGGAGAAGGGCGCCTCGGAACGCCCCCAGGCAGCCCAGCACCAATTGCCAGCGCTGGTCCACGCGCGCGGTCATGACCGCTTCCGCATCGCCGACCTGATCGTAGGCCTGCAGCACGGTCACCATCGCCAACAGCGCGGCGGGCAACGGGGCCGTGCCCCGCGGGTGGTAGACCGCCGCCAACTCGGCTTGAAACGCCTCGTCGAACAGCTCGGCGCGGACCGTCCGCAAGAACACGTAAAACTTGCCAATGCGGTGCAGCGTCGCCGCGAGGCGCGCTTCGTCAGGACTCAGCTCACTCGGAACCTGCCAGCGAATGGGTGTGGGCATGCGCCCATCAGATCACAGGCCGATCCGGGAGTCGATCCCCTTTACGTGATCAGGTCTCTAGGGCATCACCGGGATATCAAAGGCAGAGGCCCTTGGCGGTTGGAGGGCATGTCGGCCGGCCGACATGCGGCTGGTAGCTAGCTGGTAGCCGGTAGCTGGTGGCGGCGGTAAGAGTCAGCAAAGCGCCACGGAGACACAGAGACACGGAGCTCTTGGAATGTCTTACATCTTGTACTTGCCCAACTCCTCGGGGTCGAGGCTCTCCAGCCACTTCTGCAGGCGGTCGCTGTCGGCGCGCTCCGAGGCAAAGTCCACCGTCTTCGCGTTGTCGATGACGGTCTCCTCCACGAGGATCGGCGACCGCGTGCGCAGGGCCAGCGCAATCGCGTCGCTCGGGCGGGCGTCGATCACCACGCGCTCGCCGCGGACGGTGAGATGAATGATCGCGTAGAAGGTATTGTCCTTGAGGTCCGACACGACGACGCGATCGACGTTCCCGTCGAGGTCCGTGATGACGTTCCGCAGCAGGTCGTGGGTCATGGGCCTCGGCGTCGCGATATTCTCCATCTGGAGCGCGATCGCGTTCGCCTCGAAGATCCCGACCCAGATCGGCAGCACGCGGTCGCCCTCCTTGTCCTTGAGGATGACGATCGGCATGTTCGTAATGGGGTCCACCATCAACCCCTTGATGGTCATTTCAATCAGCATCGCTGTGCCGCCTCGTCTGAAACCGCATCCCGGCCGCCGGGCCCCGCAAAGTCCGCGCCTCCAGCTTCCAGCATAGTCTCCCCCCACAAGCTGTTCGGGCCCGCGCGCCGGATCGTCACCGGAACGATACGCCCCAGCCAGCGCGCGGGATCGCGGTCCGCCACCGGAAAGTTCACGACGGTATTCCCGCTCGTTCGGCCCGAGACCTCGCCGTCGCGTCTCCGGCTCGCCCCGTCGACGAGCACCGCGAACGTCCTGCCAACGGCCCGCTCATGGATTCGCAACTGGATGTCGCGTTGTACCTCCTGCAGCCTCACGATACGGGCGGTCTTCTCCGCTTCGGTGACATCGTCCGGCATTCGTTTCGCCGCCAGCGTGTTCGGGCGCACGGAATACTTGAACGAGAACATGCTGTGGTACCCCACCGATTCGACGAGCGACAACGTCTGCTCGAAGTCTTCCACCGTCTCGCCGGGAAAGCCAACAATCATATCGGTCGATAGCGCCACGTCCGGAATGGCCCCCCGGATGCGGCGTACCAGGTCGAGGTACTCTTCGCGCGTGTGACGCCGCCGCATCGCGCCGAGAATGCGCGTCGATCCCGACTGCGCGGGCAGGTGCATGTGCTTGCACACCTTCGGCAGCGTCCGGACCATCTCGATGAGCCGTGTGCCCGTGTGGCGCGGGTGAGGGCTCGCAAAGCGTATACGTTCGACGCCGGGCACTTCGTGTACCTCCGCAAGCAACTGGGCGAAGTCGCACGCGGAGTCGTCTGGCGCCCGGTAGTGATTGACGATCTGGCCCAGGAGCTGGATTTCGCGGTGGCCGGTCTCGACAGCCTGACGCACCTCCGCGACGATATCGGCTTTGGCGCGCATCCGTTCGTGCCCGCGCGTATACGGCACGACGCAGAACGCGCAGTACTCGTTGCACCCTTCGATAATCGTGACGTAGGCCTTCACGGGATCCGCGCGTCGGGCGATGCCCAGCGGAAAGCTCACGTCATCCATCGGGCGGATGTCCACCTCTGCAAAGGGCGACCGGGCCGCCGCTTCGACGAGCGCCGGCAGCATCTTCAACCGCTGCGTGCCCACGACGAGGTCGATCACGTGTCCGTTGGTTCGCCCCAGGAGCTGCGCGCCTTCCTGCTGGGCGACGCATCCCGCGACCGCCACGACGGGGCGGTGTCCGGTTTCGTCCCCGAGCACGCGCAGCTCGCCGAGCCGCGTATACAACTTCCCTTCGGCGTGTTCGCGGACGCTGCAGGTGTTGATGACGACGAGGTCGGCGTCGCGTTCGTCCTCGGCCGGTTCGTAGCCCGCCTGGTCCAGCAGGCCGGCCATGCGCTCCGAGTCGTGGACGTTCATCTGACAGCCGAACGTCTCGATTAGGTATTTCTTGGCCATCGCTGCTACACGCTGCTCGACTTTCGCTTTCGCCCTGGGCTTTCGCTTTCGCCTTTCGCCGCGGCGCCAAGCAGATCCCGGGCAGTTGCACGAACCGGGTCGGTCACCACACTTCCACCGATCATCCGGGCGATTTCTTCCACGCGCGCCGTGTCGCTCAGCCGGTCCACGGACGTGAGCGTCCGGCCGGCCCGTACATTCTTCTCGATCCGAAAGTGCGTTGTCCCCTGCGCCGCGATCTGCGGCAGGTGCGTGATGCACAGGACCTGAAACCGATCGCCGAGCGCACGCAGGCGCGTGCCGACGACATCGGCCACGCGCCCGCCGATGCCGGCATCGACTTCGTCGAAGATGAGCGTCTTGCCGCTCTCGTCCCCGGCTGTCATCGTCTTCAGAGCCAGCATAACGCGCGACAACTCCCCGCCCGACACAATCCGCGCAAGCGGCCGCAGCTCCTCGCCTGGGTTTGGAGAGACGTAGAACTCGCCGCGGTCGATGCCGCGTTCGGTCCATTCATCCGCGCCACCCTCGGTCGGGTTGAACCGCACCTCGAACCGCGTGCGCGTCATCGCCAGTTCGGCCAGCAACGCTTCGGCCCTGCGCGCGAAACGCTCCGCTGCCGCGCGCCTGAGCCGGGACAGCTCGCGCGCCACCTGGAGGTAACGGTCGCCCGCGGAGGCCAGCGCGTTCTGCAGGTCCTCGGCGCGCTCTCCGGCTCCGGTCAGCAGTTCGCGCTCGTGCGCGAGCGCGCGACGGCGCGCGATGACGTCGTCGAGCGTCGGACCGTACTTGCGTTTGAGCCGCTCCAGCAAGGCGAGACGATCCTCGACCTCCTGCAGGCGTGCCGGCGAAGCATCCACGCTTCCGCCGTAACTCCGCAGGAAGAACGCCAGATCCTCGAGCTGGCCCTTGATGCCGTCTCGAGCGTCGACATAGGACGAGAACTGCGGATCGATCGCCGCCAGTTCGGCCACCCGCTTCCAGACGCCGCCGAGCGTGGCGAGCGCGGCCCCGTCGCTCTCGTAGAGCGCGGCGTACCCTTCCTCGCACAGCCGCTGAATGCGCTCGGCGCTCGCCAGCACCTGACGTGTCGCCGCGAGCGCCTCGTCCTCTCCTGCCTCCGGCGCGGCCTTCTCGATCTCAGTGAGCTGGAAGGCCAGAAGGTCCAGACGGGCCGCCTTCTCGCGCGCGTCCATGCGGGAGCGTTCGAGCTGCTCGCGCAGCGTGCGCACCTCGCTCCACGCCTCGGCGACCTGCGCCGTCAGCCGGCCAAGCCCGGCGTGCTCGTCCACGACGGCCAGGTGCGTCAGCGGATCGAGCAGCGCCTGATGCTCGTGCTGACCGTGGAGCTCCACCAAACGCGTAGACAACTCGCGAAGCGCGGCCGCCGTCGCCAGCGCACCGTTGACGAACGAGCGGCTCCGGCCCTGGCTGGTCAGCTCGCGCCTGACGACGATCTCCTGGCGGTCGTGTTCGAAGATCGCTTCGATGGCGGCGTGCGCTTCGCCGGTGCGTACCAGATCGGCCGATGCGCGCGCGCCGAGCAGCAGACCGACGGCCTCCACGACAATCGACTTGCCCGCCCCCGTCTCACCGGTCAGGACGTTGAAGCCGGACTCGAACTCGACGTCAACGGCCTCGATCACCGCAAGGTTGCGGATCCGGAGAAAGCGGAGCATGCGCGCGGAACTTCCATCGTATCATATATTTGACAGCATTCTGGGTGCGTGTTAGGCTGACAGTTCCTGCGCCTTCCCAGCGGCGCGCATCCGATGTTCCGGAGGCTTCGTTGCGCAGGTTCGGCTCCCATCTGGTCGCGCTGCAACTGCAGGGCGACGGAACCCCGTTTGCCGGGAGTGGCGATGTCATCACGCTCATCGCCGAGACGACGCCGCTCAATCAGGCGGTGCTGATCATCCTGGTGGTCTTCTCCGTGGTCTCGTGGGCGATCATTCTCCAGAAGTTCTGGTCGTTCCGCCGGGCTGAGCGGCATACCGCGCGGTTCCTCGACGTGTTCCGCCGCAGCAGCAAGTTCTCGGAAGTGCAGGCGGTGTGTCCGTCGCTGCCGGCCACGCCGCTGGTCGGCGTGTTCCAGGCCGGCTACGCGGAGATGAACGCCCAGTTCCGGGCGGCCGGTAGCACGAGCAGCACGCCGTCAAGTCTCGCGCCCCCCGCGGCGCGTCCAACCCTCAAGAGCCTCGACGGCGTCGATCGCGCGCTCATCCGCGCCGCGACCAGCGAGGTGAGCAAGCTCGAGCGGCGCATGACGTTTCTGGCGACCACAGCAGGTGTCACGCCGTTCATCGGGCTCTTCGGCACCGTCGTTGGAATCATGATTGCGTTTCAGCGCATCGGCGCCACTGGCTCGACCAATCTGGCGATTGTCGCGCCCGGGATCAGCGAGGCGCTCATCGCCACAGCGGCCGGGCTGTTCGCGGCGATTCCGGCGCTGGTCTTCTACAACCACTTCACGCACCGGGTGAAGGAGTTTTCGGCAACCATGGACGACTTCGCGCTCGAGTTCCTCAACATCGCCGAGCGCAATTTCACGTAGGGACACATGCCGAAGGTCATGGCATCGGCGCCAAACGCCGGCGGCCGGCACCAGCGCGGCCGGCGCATCGCGCCCACGCTGTCGGAAATCAACGTCGTGCCGCTCGTCGACGTGATGCTGGTGCTGCTCATCATCTTCATGGTCGCCGCGCCGATGCTGCAGCGAGGCGTTGAGGTGAATCTGCCTGTGGCGAGCCGGTCCCAGGAAATCGCGAGCGACCGGCTCTTCGTGGATCTGCCAGTGTCATATCGCGACGATCGCCGCGTGTTCATCGACAAAGAACCCGTGCGTCTGGATTTCATCGCCGAGCGCGTGCGGCAAATCATGCTCACCCGCACGGACAAGCTCGTCTACCTGCGTGGCGACGGCGAGGTGAACCTCCAGGAGCTCATGGAGGTGTTCGATCGGCTGAAGGAAGGCGGCGTGCAGAACGTGGGCATCATCTCGAAGCTGCCGGGCGAACAGTGAAAAGGACCCTGAACCTTTGACTCTTGATCCTTTGACCTTTGACCTACAGGAATGACCGAAGTCACCGACGTCATCGTCGCCCGCCGGCTCCAGTCCGAGCCATTCCGCGCAATGGTCGTGTGGTCGATCGCGGCGCACCTTGGCGTGCTGGCGGTCCTGCTGTTCGGGCCGTTCGACTGGGGCGTCTCGGCCGATGACACACCGCGTACGGTGATGACGATCAGCCTGGCAGGCGCGCCCGGGCCACGCGCGGGAGGCATGACGCCAACGGGCGGTCGCGCCATCCCAGAACCCGTGCCTGCCCCGCCGCGCCCGGCGCCCTCTCCGCCCAAACCGCGCCCGGAGGCTGCGCCGACCAGGGCGGTGCGGCGACCGCCCCCGCCCAAGCCGTCCACCGAGGAACCCCAGCCGGGTGTCACACGGACCGAGACAGGCTCCCGCGGTCAGGGCTTCGGTCTTGCGACGGGCGGATCGGGCGGCAGCGGCGTGCAGCTGGACGTCAGCAACTTCTGTTGCCCCGAATACATCGAACAGATGGTCACCCTGATTCAGCGCAACTGGCAGGCGACTCAGGGGGTGCGGGGATCGACGCTCATGAAATTCACTATCAACCGGAACGGATCGATTCAGGGAGTCATGGTCGAGCAGCCGAGCGGCTTTCTCGCGCTCGATCTCGCGGCTGAGCGCGCGCTGCTGACGACCCGGCTGCCGGAGCTCCCGGTCCAGTTTCCAAACCCGACGCTGACTGTACACATTACGTTTGAGTATCAGAGGTGAACGTGAACAATCTCCCGACCGGAAACCTGAAGGTTTCGGGCTACCTTGCGCGGATCTACCCGAAGGGTTGCGGCGATCTCGCTCGGCGCCGCCTGAAGGTTTCCGGCTACCTCGCCGCCGTTGCCGTTGTCTCTGCCCTGGTAGCCGGAGGCCTTCAGGCCTCCGGGTGGGCCTCCGGGCAGGATCCCACGCAACAACCCGCGGCGCCCGCTCCGCAGCAGCCCTCGGAAGTGGCGGTCGTCATCAGCGGCGACCCGGGCACGCCGCCTCGATATGCCATCCCCGACTTCCTCGCGCTCACCCCCGACGCGGCGGAAATCGCGAAAACCGTGACGCAGGTTCTGTGGGACGACCTCGCCTTCGAGCGCGAGTTCTATCTCATTCCGCGCGATACGTACGCGAGCATCCCCGCCGCGCGCTCCCCGGATCAGATTGCGTTTGGTGCGTGGAACGAGCTTGGCGCCGACGCGGTGTTCTTCGGCACCGTCCAGAAGACAGGCACCACCGTCCGCATCGCAGTGCGTCTGTTCAACGTCCGGACGAGGCAGCCGGTGTTCGCCAAGGAATACACCGGCACCGACAACAGTCCGCGCCTCTACGCACATACGGTTGCGGACGAAATTCACCAGCAGCAGCGCGCGCTTCGAGGCGTTGCCCGCACGCGGCTGGCGTTCTCCTCCGATCGCAACCGCGAGCGGGTCGCCGGCCCCGTCGAGAACCGAGACGTCAAGGAGATCTACATTTCCGACTACGACGGCGCGAACGTGCGCCGCATCACCACGAATCGGCAGCTGAACCTCACGCCAGTGTGGGCGCCCGATGCGCGCTCGATTGCGTACACGTCCTACCGGCGCGGGTACCCCGACCTGTTCATTGCTCTGATCTACCAGGGTCTCCAGCAGGAACCCACCAAAGGCGGGACGCAGAACTGGCTGCCCATGTTCTCCCCCGATGGCACCCGCATCGTCTTCACGTCGAGCCGCGAGGGAAATCCCGAGCTGTACATCATCAACAGGGATGGATCGGGTCTTCGCCGGCTGACCAACCACCCGGCAATCGATACCTCTCCCACCTGGTCCCCCACCGGGACCCAAATCGCATTCACGTCCGACCGGGCCGGGCAGCCGCAGATCTATATCATTGGCGCCGACGGCCTGAACCTGCGGCGCCTGACGACGGCCGAGTCGTACGCCGACCGGCCGACATGGTCGCCGGCGCCCTTCAACGAGGTTGCGTTTGCGGCGCGCACCGGGCCCGGGTACGACATCAAGATCTACGACCTGGCCCGTGGCGTCACGCGCCAAATTACCTTCGGGGAGGGGAGCAACGAGAGCCCGGCGTACGCGCCCAACGGGCGGCACCTGGCGTTTGTGTCCACCCGCACCGGACGCACGCAGGTGTTCACGATCGGCCGCGACGGCCGGGGACTGCGTCAAGCGACGCGAGACGGCAACAATTTCACGCCATCATGGTCCAACTGACTGCCATGCGTCCTTACCTTGTACTTGTGATTGTGGCCACACTGGTTGCGTCCGGATGTTCCCGGAGGCAGCCGCCGGTCGCGCAACCCGCTCCACCGCCCAGCAGCACAACAGCGCCGCCCCCGACGACCACGCCTCCCCCACCCCCGCCCGTGCGCGTGGAGGAGCCGTTGCCGGTCCCGACAGCTCCGGTCGCGGAGGATTCCATCGGCGGCCGGTCACTCGACGATCTCAATCGCGACTCGCCGTTCCAGCCGGTGTTTTTCACGCTGGACAGTGCGGATCTCGACGACGCCGGACGGGCGATTGTGGCCGGAAATGCGGCACTGCTGAAGAAATACTCGACATGGGTGGTGACGGTGGAAGGCCACGCCGACGAGCGCGGTACGGCCGAATACAACCTGGCGCTCGGCGAGCGGCGGGCGGTCGCCGTCAAGGCGTACCTCATGTCGCTGGGCGTGGCGCCGGATCGGATGCGCACCGTCAGCTACGGGAAAGAGTTCCCCTTCGATCCCGGTCATGACGAAGCCGCATGGGGCAGGAACCGGCGCGCCCATTTTGTGATCACATCGAAGTAACATGGGCGGTCTGCCGCCGTTGCGCTCCGCCGAAGCGAAGCGACGGGGCTCAACCTGTCCGAGGTCGACCATGACGAAGAGGATTTCGCTCGCTGCCGTTCTGATCTGTCTGGCATCGCCCGCTGCCGCCCAGAACCGCGAGCACCAGCAGATGGCGGCGGAGTTGCGGATGCTGCAGGAACAGTCGCAGCAGCTCGCCATCACGCTCGCCGCGCTGAATCAGGCACTCGCCGGGCTCAATCAAGCGCTCGCCGAATCGGACAAAGCATTGAACGCCCGTCTGGACGAGAGCAACAACGCGCTGCGCAAGAGCTTCGCGGACCAGAAGCTCCTGATCGACAACATGGCGAGCGACGTGAGCAAGATCCGAGAGCGCGCCGGCGATACGAACGTGCGAATGGGGTCGTTGCAGGAGGAACTCGAGGCGCTTCGGGCCACCGTCCAGGCGCTGCAGCACGTCGCTCTGACCCCGCCGGCGCCCGTGGATCCCAACGCCCCCATCGACCCGAACGCGCCGCCGATTCCACCTCCTGCACCCGTCGTGCCCCCCGTCCCGCCTCCATCCATCGCAGGGCTGTCGCCCACCCGGCTGTACGAGACCGCGCAGGCCGACTACTTCGCCGGCCAGTGGACCAGCGCCATCAGCGGCTTCGAGGCCTTCCTCAGGGCGTTTCCGCGCTCGGAACAGGCCGATGATGCGCAGCTCTACATCGGTGAAACGCATTTCGCGCAGAACCAATGGTCCGAGGCGATTGCCGCGTACAATCAGCTCATCCAGTCGTACCCCGGCACCAACTCCGTGCCCGTGGCGTACTACAAGCGCGGGCTTGCGCAGGAACGCCTCGGGGAGATCGACGGGGCGCGGGCCTCATGGGAGGCGGCCGCGAAGAACTTTCCCGACAGCGACGCCGGGCGGCTGGCCAGGCAGAATCTGGATCGACTCACCCGGGCGCAGCCGCGTTGAGGGGTCAACGCGGCACGCGATCGCCTGCGCTGTCCAACGCGTGCGATACGCTGGGGCAAGAGAGGCCCTCCGACATGGGAAGCGTCAACAGAGTCATATTGGTCGGCAACCTGGGGCGCGACGCCGAGTTGCGCTATACGCCCGGCGGCGCCGCAGTGGCCACGCTGAGCCTGGCGACCACCGAGGTGTGGAACGACAAGCAGGGTCAGCGTCAGGAGAAGACCGAGTGGCACCGGGTGGTGCTCTGGGGCAAGCAGGCAGAAACGCTGCAGGAGTACCTCGTGAAAGGCAAGCAGGTGTACGTCGAGGGGCGCCTGCAGACACGCCAGTGGGACGACAAAGAAGGCAACAAGCGTTACACCACGGAAATCAAGGCGGACCGGGTCACGCTGCTTGGAGGTGGTGGCGGCACACGCACGGGAGGGATGGATCGCGGGCCGTCACCCTCGACAGGACCTGACGACGCGCCGGTGGAGCCGATCACCGACGACGATATCCCGTTCTGAACTGAGACTCGGTCGTAGGCAGTAGGCGGTAGGCAGTAAGCGGTAGCCGGAAGCCTTCAGGCTTCTGGGGGCTTCTCGACCCGCCCGTACCGGTCCTCGATGCGCACCACGTCGTCGAGCTCCGGAGTCGACACTTCCAGCACGTCGCAGTCTTCGATCGCCGTCATGCGATGGACGGTCTTCGGGCTGACGTGCACCACGTCGCCCGGCTGCATGTCCTCTTGTCGCAGCTTGCCGTCGCGCTCGATCTCGAAGAGCAGCCGGCCCGAGTACAGGTAAATCGTCTCGTCCTTGTAATTGTGGTACTGGAGGCTCAGCGCATGACCGGCCTTCACGTGCAGGACCTTCCCGACGTACCGCTCGGTTTTCGCCCAGTGCAGCTCGTACCCCCACGGCTTCTCGACGCGCGTCACTCCCACGATGTCTCCCCTTCTCCAGTGCCGATCTCAGATTGCTCGATTGACGATTGTTGGCGATTTCTGAATGACGATTGCTCGAACTGATTGGCGATTGAGGGAATTCGAGTCAATCGTCACTCACTCCGACGATCGACAATCGTCATTCGGCAACAGTCGCCACTCGACCAATCTGAAATCTGCAATACCTCTCCTCGATTCCCCGCCCCCGTCACGAATCCCGATGCTGCACGCGCAGCTTGACACGCTTGATCTTCGCAAGGGACCTGGTGAGCGCCTCGGCAATCATGACCGACCGGTGCCGCCCTCCCGTGCAGCCGATCGCCACGGTCAGGTAGCTCTTGCCCTCGTGCACGTACTGCGGCAGCGCGAACTTCAGGAACGACGCCAGCCGTTCGATGAACTCCCTCGTCGCCGGGCTGCGTCGCATGTAGCGGACGACCGCCGCATCGCGGCCCGTCAGGTCGCGCAAATGCTCGACGAAATGCGGGTTGGGCAGACACCGCACATCGAATACCAGGTCGGCGTCCATCGGCACGCCGTTCTTGTACCCGAAGCTCACGAGGTTTACCACCATGTTCGCCCTCGCGCGGCCGTCGCGCGACATCTGCATGAAGCGATCGCGCAGCTCGTGCACGGTCATGCTCGAGGTGTCGAGGATCAAGTCGGCCATGGCGCGGATCCCGTCGAGCCGGCGCCGCTCGTCGGCAATCCCCTCGCTCACCGACCGGTCGGCCGCAAGCGGATGCGGCCGGCGCGTCTCGCTGAACCGGCGCACGAGCGCGGAATCACTCGCCTCCAGGAAGATCAGTCTCGGGTTGACACCCGGTTGCGCCTTGAGCGTGCGGTACACGCGCGGAAACTCCGCGAGGAACCCGCCCTCGCGTACGTCGACGACGATGGCGACTTTGCCAAGTCCCGTGTCTTCACGCGCCGACAACGCCGCGATGGTCGGGAGCAGCTGTGTGGGAAGGTTGTCGATGCAGAAGTAGCCGAGATCCTCGAGCGCGCGAATCGCCTGCGTTTTTCCCGAACCCGACAGACCGGTGAGGATAACGAACCGTCGTGTGCCGCGCGTTGCCGAATCGGGCTTTCCCCGCCGGGCCCGTGCCGGTGCGCGCCTGCCCGGCCGTCGCTTCGTCACATCCGTATTGTGCCTGTACTGGTGCTTGGTGCCTTCCTGCCTGCCGCCTACTGCCCACTCACACGATTACGCCTCGGGCTCGATCAGGCCCAGGTGGCCGTCGGGCCTGCGAAAGAGCACGTTGACCGTGTCGGTCGAGTCGTTCCTGAAGACGATGAACGCCCCCCGATCCGCGCCGACTTCCAGCGCAGCCTCGTCGACCGACATCGGCTTCACCGCGTACCGGCGCGTCCGGATGATCCGTACTTCGCCGTCGCCCCCGGCCGCGGCGATCGCGGTGGCGAACCGCCGCCGGGCGGGCTCCGGCCGCGGCGCAGCCGCACTTGCCTTGGCCGCCGAGACGCCCTGGCGCTTTCCCTCGGTCCACCGGCTCTTCAGCTTCTGAACCTGGTGTTCGAGCTTTTCGGCGGCGGCCACGAGGGCCGTCGTCAGGTCGCGGCCTGTCGCGGCGCCGTGGAAGAAGTGCTCGCCGCGCGCGTGCAAGGTCATCTCGACGTGGTGCCGCGCCTTCTCGCGCGTGATCACCACCTGCACGGACACGATGTGATCGTTCAGCAACCGTCCGGTGCGCGCCAGGCGCCGTTCGACGGCCTTGTGGATGGCCGGGGTAATCGTGAGGTGTCGTCCTGTCAGTTCGAGACGCATGGTGAAGGCTCTAGGCTCTAGGCTTTAGAGAATTTGGCGTGGTCATTGACGTGTGTGTTCGGGCCTGGAGCCCAGAGCCCAAAGCCTAATACAGCACTTTCCGCTGGTTCGATGTCGGAATCTTGAGCTCCTCGCGGTACTTGGCAATGGTGCGGCGCGCCAGCTCGAGCCCTTCGCGCTGCAGGATGCTGACGATCTTCGAGTCGCTCAGCGGCTTCCGCGGGTCTTCCTGCTCGATGATGCGGCGAATGCGCTGTTTGATCGTCACCGACGACACCGCTTCGCCGTACGCGCTGCTGATGCCACTGTGGAAAAAGTACTTCATCTCGAACACGCCCTGCGGCGTGTGCATGTACTTGTTCGTCACCACGCGGCTGACCGTCGACTCGTGCATGCCGATGTCGTTGGCAACGTCACGCAGCACGAGCGGCCGGAGGTACTCGATCCCGTGGTCGAGGAAATCGCGCTGGAAGTTGATGATGCTCGTCGCCACCTTGTGAATCGTCTTCTGGCGCTGTTCCACCGACTTGATCAGCCAGAGGGCGGAACGGAACTTGTCTTTGACGTACGCGCGCGTCTCGTCGCTGTTGTCGGCGTTTTTGTCGAGCAACCGGCGGTACACCGGGCTGATCCGCAACTGTGGGAGGCCCTCTTCGTTGAGCACGGCGACGTACTGGTCTTCGACCTTCACGACGTAGACGTCGGGAATCACGTACTGCGACTGCGAAGGGTTGTAGCGGCTGCCGGGCTTGGGATCGAGGTGGCGAATGAGTTCGATGTGCTGCTTCAGATCGTCGATCGACATGCCGAGCTTCCGCGCCAGCTCGGGCACCTGGTGGTTCTGCAGCAGCCTCATGTGATCGGTGACGATCTTCTCCGCCGGCGTGCCCCCCATGCCGAGATGGCGGAGCTGCAGCAGCAGGCATTCCTGCAGGTCCCGTGCGGCGACGCCAATCGGGTCGAAGCCCTGCACCAGCTTCAGGGCGCCCTCGACCTGCTCGATCGGCCACGGCCCCATGGCCGCCAGCTCCTCGACCGTCGCCACCAGCTGCCCATCGTCGTCGAGGTTGCCGATGATCGCCTCGCCGGTCTCCCGCGTCGCCGGGTCGTCGGTCTGCATGGACAGTTGCCAGAGCAGATGATCCGCCAGCGAGGTCGAGGTGGAGAGTGTGTTTTCGATCGGCGGAAGCTCTTTGACCTCGGTAGGCGTGTGCGGTCGGTACCCGTCGTCCAGGTAGTCGCCGAAGAAGTACTCGTAGTCCTGGTCGTCCCACGTGTCGGTCTTTTCCGGCTTCTTTTCCTCTTGCTTCTCCTGCGCGGCGTCGACGGGCTGCAGCTCTTCGGTGGGCACTTCCTCCAGCAGGGGGTTCTCGACGATCTCCTGGTTGAGCAGCTCGGACAGCTCCAGTGTCGACATCGGCAGCAGCTTGATGGCCTGCTGCAGCGACGGCGTCAGGATCAGCTTCTGGACGAGCTTGGTATGTAACTTCTGCGAAATTGCCATGACGTCAGCCGGTAGCCGTAACTCTCCACGCTCCAAAAACCATATTAGACCGTTATGCGGCCCCCAACGAGAATTTTGTACCCGCTGCGATCAAGGGGGATATCGAGCGCAGGGCCCTTGGCTAGTCCAGCCGAAACTCTGCGCCCAGATAAATCCGACGTACGTCCTCGTCGGCCGCGAGTGACTCGGGTGTGCCGCTCCGGAAGATGGCCCCTTCGTGCACGATATAGGCCCGATCCGTGATGCGCAACGTCTCGCGGACATTATGGTCGGTGACGAGGACACCGATGCCGCGCTCTTTGAGGTGAAAGATGATCTGCTGGATGTCCGTCACGGCGATCGGATCGATGCCGGCGAACGGTTCGTCGAGCAGCATGAACCGCGGAGAGACGACGAGCGCGCGCGTGATCTCGACGCGGCGCCGCTCGCCTCCGGACAAGGTGTGCGCGGGCGCTTTGGCGAGCGCGGTGAGGCCGAGTTCCGCGAGCAGTTCCTGCAGCCGCTCGCGCCGCGCCGCACGACTCGCGCCACGCGTTTCGAGAATCGCCAGGATGTTCTGCTCCACGGACAGCCCGCGGAAGATCGACGGCTCCTGCGGCAAGTACCCGATGCCCTTGCGCGCGCGGACGTACATCGGGTCGTCGGTCACGTCTTCCCCATCGAGCAGCACGCGACCGGAGTCGGGTGCGGTCAGACCGACGGTCATGTAGAAGGTCGTCGTCTTGCCGGCGCCGTTCGGGCCGAGCAGGCCGACCACCTCGCCCGAGGCCACATCCAGGCTCACGCCCCGGACAACTGTGCGGCCGCCATAGGATTTCGTGAGCTCGTGCGTGCGAAGCGTCGACATCACCGCGTGGTCGGCTGAGGGCACGGGCCGCTGCGGCTCGATTGCGTGCGGACTTCCTCGTTCCCATCAACGATGACACGGTCGGCCGATCTGAAGAAGGTCACGGTTCGGCCGCTCGTCTCGCGGCATTCCTCCATGATTCTGACCGGAACAGTCGCGATCCCCGTCATGACGTACCGCTCGTCATCGGCGTGATAGGTCAGTCGATCGCCCGTGGCCACGCGCTTGTCGAGGCGCACCGTGACGTCGGCATACGCCTCCACCCGGTCGAGACGCGCGGCAGTCCGATTGAGCGCGAGCTCGATCCGTCTCGCGCGCAGGTCTCCCAGCGGGCCGCTGACCTGCGCAGACGTGGCCGTTGAGACCGGCTGCGCCGGTACCAGAGGCGCCGCGCCCCGACCGGCCGGCAACACGGGCGTCGCGTACGTGATCCGACGCTCGGCATCGTCGAAACGAATCTCCGCGGCGCGCCCGACCGAGACGCCGGTATCGAGCACGATGCTCGACCGCGCGGCGCCGGAGGCAATGAAATCGCCGCGGGCACGATCCAGCGTGAGGACGTCGCCGCGAATCGCCGTCTCACCCTGCCACAACGCCGCGTTTCCCGAATACACCGCCGTGCCGGCGGCATCCTGATAGTCGAGGGCGTTGGCGTTGACGTTCACAGGGTCGCCCTGCCGGAGCAGGCTCGGCAACCGGTCGTCGGGGGCGTCACGTCCCGCAGCGGCACCTGGCCCCGCGGCTCTCGGCGGCGTCTGCCGCTGCCGCAGCACCGTCTTCACGGTGCCGCTTGCAAGCATCCGCGGCCCGTCCAGCGTCACGTTGATCGAGTCGGCCTCGATCTGGATATCCGCGTTAGCGACGCGGGGACCTCCTCCGGCGTCGGCTCCAGACAGGCGCAGCGTGCCGCGGCCGGGGTCGTAGTCGGCGTGGGCGCCCGATGCCTGCAGCCCTTCTTCCGCGAACCGCGCGCCGCCCGTGAACACGGCACCGGTGACCGCGTCGTCGGCAAGCGCCAGCTGCAGCGCCGCGGAGCGCGCCGTGCGGGACGGCCGGGCTGCGTGCGCCTCCTCGCGATACTCGACCTCGTCGTTGAACCGCGCGGAGGTCAAGCCTGCACCAGGGTCGCCAAACGCGTTGAACGCCTGCGCCGTCATGCTGCGCGCCGGCGTCTCGCGCGTGCCGGGCATCTCGACGCGCACGTCGCCGCGGCCGGCCGCGCCGGTCAGCGACGAGTTCGGCGCAAACTCGAGGTCGAGCGATTCGGCGACGAACTGGCGCCCGGCCGCGCCTCCCTGACCGCTCATCACGACCGCGCTGCTCCCCCTGAGGGCGACGCGCTCGAGCGTGGCACCGTCGTCGGTGTAATCGAGATCGATGTCGCGCGCGTGCATGGAGTCGACGCCGCCGCCGACCACCCGCGCGTTGCCGCGCAGCTCGATGAACGTAATGCGCTCTTCGTCTTCGGACAGACGGGCGACGCCGCGATCGGCTTCGAGGACCTGCTCGCCGCGCAGCGCGTGGACGTTGCCCTCGAGCACGAGGTACTTGTCGCGGCGGGCGAGCGTGGCCGTACGCGACGTGAACTCCGTTTGCGTGCGGCCGGCGGCACCGGTCACGGCGACTCGCGCAGCGTCGGCGAGCGCGAGCACGTCGGTCGCCTCGTTGTAGGTCATACCCGCGCCCGATCCCGACATGCCGCCCTTGTGGAACGCGACGGCTCCCGGAACACGCACGGTTGAGTCGGCCTTCGTGAACGTCGCGCGGTCGGCTGTGACGGTGAAGCCGTCGCTGGCCGTCAACGTGACGCCGCCGACGATCTCGAGCTCCTCCGCGTTCTCGCGAGCCTGCCCCTCATGGCCCGAGACGGTGAAGTCGCGCCCTTCCCGGTTGCGAACTTTGATCGTGGCGCCGATGAACTTCGTCGAGCCGTCTTCATACGTGAGTTGACGCTCGGCCTCGACGACGAAGTCCTGCTTGGTCTCGCTGAACTGCCGAAACGCGGCGCCGGCGCTTTCGAGGATGGCCCGCGGGTCGAGCCGCGCCGGACGCTCCACAGGCGTGGCCGCCTGCCGTCCACCGATCGCGGCGTACACCGCGATGGCGGAGGCGATCCCGAAAACGCCCACGCCGAGCCGCGCGTGTTTCTGCCACCTGGCCATCGCTGTTGATCTTACCGCGTCAATGCCGGTGCCTCATGCTTGGTGCGTGGTGCGTGGACTGTCGTCAGCGCTCCGGTGCCCGGAAGTCGGCGACCGACAGCTGCAGATACCGCTCGCCGTTCCACGTGTCCTGTTCGAGCGAAAACGCCAGGTCGATCGCCGCCCGGTGTCGCGACACGAAGTCCTCGCGCTCGGCCGCGCGCCAGGCGATCCCGCGCATGACCCGGCCCTCCTGCCGGAACGCCATCTTCAGATGACGATCCTTGACGAGGCGCGGGCCGTCCACGACCTCCACGCGACTCGTGCGGAACACCGGACACGGGTTGCCGGCGCCGAACGGCGCCAGGGCCGACAGCTCGGACGCCACCTGCGCGTTGATCGACCGGAACGTGAGCGACCCGTCGATCCAGAGGCGCGGCCGCAGATCGTCCGGCTGCAGGCATCGATCCGCGTGCTCGTTGATCCGCGTACGCAGCTCGCGAATCCGCGCTGCGTCAACCGTGAGGCCCGCCGCCTGCCGATGGCCCCCGAATGCCGTCAGCAGATCTGCGCACGACTCGAGCCCCGCGAGCATGTCGAACGCCGGAATGCTGCGGCAGGAGCCGTGCGCCACGGCGCCGTCGACCGACAGCACGATCGCCGGGCGATGCAACGCGTCGACGAGCTTGGACGCGACGATGCCAATGACGCCGCGGTGCCATCCCTCTCCCGCGACGACAATCACGGTGCGGGATCCGATGTCGAGGTCCGTGTCCACCACCCGTCGCGCTTCCGCGACGATGTCGGCCTCCTCCTTCTGTCGGCGGAGATTCTCGGCGTTTAGCTGCTCCGCCAGGGCGCGGGCCTCCTCTGCCATGGTTTCATCTGCCGCCAGCAACAATCGCGCGGCGATGTCCGGCGTGCTCATGCGGCCCGCGGCGTTCACGCGCGGACCAATCACGAAACCGATGTGGTAGGCGTCGATCTCTTTTCCCGTCAAACGGCATGAGTCGAGCAGGGCCCGCAGGCCGATCTTGTGCGGGCCGGTCGAGAGCATTCCCAGCCCCAGCTTCGCAATGATCCGATTTTCGCCCGTCAGCGGGACAACGTCCGCCAACGTGCCGATGGCGGCAATCTTGACGAAGGCCGGCAGCCACGCGGCGCGCCCGGCACGGAGGCACAGTGCCTGCACGAGTTTGAGCGCCACGCCGACGCCGGCGAGGTTCTTGTCCGGGTACGGACAATCGTGGCGCTTGGGATTGAGCACCGCCAGCGCCGGCGGCAGGGTCGTATCCGGCTCGTGGTGATCGGTGACGATCAGGTCGAGCCCGAGGGCGGCTGCCTTGCGCGCCGCCTCCTCCGCCCGAATTCCGCAATCCACCGAGATGGCCAGCCGGACGCCCTCGGCGTGCAGGCGCTCCAGCGCCGCCGCCTGCAGGCCGTAGCCGTCGCGCAGACGCTCGGGAATGAAGTGCACGACATCGGCTCCGAGCAGCTCGAGCGCGCGCCGCAGGATGACCGTCGACGTGACGCCGTCGACATCGTAGTCGCCGTGGACGGCGATGCGCTCGTGGCGCGCAATCGCCGCATGGATGCGATCGACGGCGACGGCCATGTCGGTCAACCGAAACGGATCGTGCAGGTCGTCGAGCGAAGGCGCGAGAAACCGACGGGCGCACTCGACGTCGCCGAGCCCCCGCAGGCACAACAGCCGCGCCGTCACGGGAGAAATGCCCAGCTCGCCCGCGACCACTCCGGCGAGCTCCTCGTCGCACGTCCTGGTCTCCCAGATTCGCTCGGCCTTCATGATTCAGTGATGCCGATGTTGCCCATGACCCGGAACTTCCGGTAGCGCGCCTCCAGGCGGGCGGCCGGTTCCATCGCCGACACCTCGGTCAGTGTCCGCGACAACGGCTCGTCGAGCAGGCGGGCCGCCAGATCATGGTTCGTGTGCGCGCCGCCCGTCGGCTCCCGAACGATTTCGTCGATCACGCCGAACTTCACGAGATCCGGCGCGGTGAGCTTGAGCGCCTCCGCCGCCTCGACCTTTCGGTTCGAGTCGCGCCACAAAATAGCCGCACACCCCTCCGGCGGGATCACGCTGTAGATCGCAAACTCGTGCATCAGGATGCGGTCGCCAATGGCGATGCCGAGCGCGCCGCCGCTGCCGCCTTCGCCGTGCACGACCACGACAATCGGCGTGTCGAGCGCGGCCATTTCGCGCAGGTTGTAGGCAATGGCTTCGGAAATGCCGCGCTCTTCCGACTCCATGCCGGGATACGCCGCCGGCGTGTCGATGAAGGCGATGACCGGGCGCTTGAACTTCTCCGCCAGCTTCATCCCACGCAGCGCCTTCCGGTAGCCTTCCGGTTTGGCGTAGCCGAAATTGCGGTAGACCTTCTGCTTCGTGTCGCCGCCGCCGCCCTTGTGATGGCCAACCACCATGACGGGGTCGCCTTTGTACCGCGCGAAGCCGATGACAATCGCGTGATCGTCGGCAAATCGACGGTCGCCGCTCACCTCGGTGAACTCCGTGAACAGCCGCGCAAGGTAATCGAGCACCGTCGGCCGGTTGGTATGGCGCGCCACCATCACCCGTTGCCAGGGCGTCAGGCGCGAGTAGATGTCGGACCGCATCGAGTCGAGCCGTCGCTGCAGGCCGTCCAGCGATTGCTGCCGCTCCCGCGTCCGCGGTTGCGTGGACATGGCCTCGATCTCCTTCAGCAGCGCCCCGATCGGCTCCTCGAAGTCGAGGATGTCAGCCGGCATACACCGCTACGAGCCACAGAGACACAGAGTCACAGAGAACCACATAACCTCTGTGTCGCTGTGACGCTGTGGCCTGCTGAAATTGTCGGTGATGAGCATGACAGCGTAGGTCACCGGAGACTCACCGAACCGGCCCCGCAAATCTGCTCGACTTCGGCAACCAGGCGTTCGGAAGGCCGGACGCGGATCTGCTCGTTCACGTCGACCGTCACGCGCAAGTGACGGTCGGGGTCCCGCAGCTCGATGGCGACGCGGCGGTCGCCCTTGTGCTGCAGCAGCACGTCCCACAACCGCATGAACGTGTCGCGGTCGTGTGGCGGCGCCGACAAGGTGATGGCCACCGAGGACGCCAGCCGCTCGGTGACGATCTCGAGGGGAGCAATCTCGGCGGCAAGCACGCGGGCCGTTTCCTCGTCGTGCTCCCAGCGTCCTTTCACGAGCACCATCCGGCCTTCCTCGGCCAGGTGGCCATGCTGCCTGAAGGGCTCCGGGAAGACGACGACTTCCAGGCTTCCCTGCGCGTCGTCGAGCGTGAGCACGCACATGCGGTCGCCCTTGCGAGTCTTCAAGGGCCGTACGGCGGCAATGACACCGCCGATGGCGACCTCCTCGGCCAGGCGGGGTCCGTGGCCATTGCCGGGCGCACCCGCTGTCTGCGAACCCGCTCGCGAACCGTTGCCAGCTGCGGCGCCGGCGTCGTCCTTGTCGATATCCTTCCTGACCGCCAGCTCCACCGTCGATCTCGCGCCGTACTGGCGAAGGGCCTGAGCGTAACGGTCGGTGGGATGGCCGCTCCAATACAAACCGAGCGCGTCCTTCTCGTGCTGCAACTGCTCGATCTCGGTCCATGGCGGCACGTCGGGAAGCAACACGCCACCGCCCGAACCCGACGCGCTGCCCTCTTCGCGACCAAATAGCTGTGTCTGGCCGAGATCGTTGTCGCGCTGTGTCCGCATGCCGTGGTCGCAGGCCGCGTCGATGGCGGCAAACAGCCGCGCCCGAACGGCACGTGTCGCGTCGGCTCGCTGGGCGATCGCATCACACGCGCCGGCCTTGACCAGCGCCTCGAGCACGCGCTTGTTGACGACGCGCAGGTCAGCGACTTCGCAAAGCGCATGGAGGGATGGAATGCGACCGCCCAGCTGCGCGCGAGCCGCGATGAGCGTACTGGCCGCGCTCTCGCCAAGTCCCTTGATCGCGACAAGCCCGAACCGCACACCGTGGCCGCGCTCGACCGAGAAATTCAGCTGGCTCTCGTTGATGTCCGGCGGCAGCACGGGGACGCCGCGCTCGCGGCAGTCCCCGAGGTACAGGGCGAGCTTGTCGGTGTTCTGCGCTTCCGTCGTCAGCAGCGCCGCTGCGAAGTGCCACGGATAGTTCGCCTTGAGGTAGGCGGTCTGATAGGCCAGCACGGCGTACGCCGTGGAATGGGCCTTGGGAAATCCGTATCCGGCGAAGAACTCCATCAGCTCGAAAATCTTCGCCGCCTTCTTGGCTCCAATGCTCTGCTTGCTGGCGCCGGCCATGAACTGATCGCGCTGCAGCGCCATGACCCTGGGATCCTTCTTTCCCATGGCCTTGCGGAGCACATCCGCCTGGCCCATCGTAAAGCCGGCCAGCGCCTGGGCGATCCGCATGACCTGCTCCTGGTACGCGATGACGCCGTGGGTTTCCCCGAGGATCGATGCGAGCTGTGGCAGCTCGTACTTCACCTCCGTCTTTCCCTGCTTCCGCGAAACCCAATCATCGACCATGCCGCTCCGGAGCGGCCCAGGCCGATAGAGGGCATTCAACGCGATCAGATCGTCGAGGCTCTCGGGTTTCGCCCTTCGAAGAAGGTCGCGCATGCCGGAGCTCTCGAACTGGAAGATGCCGTACGCGGCGCCCTCCCCGAAGAGCTTGAACGTCTTTCCGTCGTCGAGCGGAATGTTGTCGATGTCGAGGTCGATACCTTCCGTGCGTTTGATCTCGTTGAGGCAATCTCGAATGAGCGTCAGCGTGCTGAGGCCCAGGAAGTCCATCTTCAGGAGGCCGACACGCTCCACTTCCTTCATGTTCCACTGCGTGGTGATCTCGTCCCTGGCTCCCTTATACAGCGGGGCGTAGTCCGTGATGGGCCCCGGCGCGATCACCACGCCCGCCGCATGCACCGACGCATGACGCGACATCCCCTCGAGGCGCCTGCCGATGTCGAGGACCTCTTTCACCTTCTGGTCGTTCGCCGCCATGTCCTTGAGCACAGGGTTTTCGACAAGCGCCTTGTCGAGTGTCATGTCGAGCGCCGGCGGAATCTGTTTGGCGATCCGGTCGACGTCGGCATAGGGCATGTCGAGCGCGCGTCCGACGTCGCGCACCACGGCCTTCGCTTTCATCGTCCCGAACGTGATGATTTGCGCGACGTTCTCGCGACCGTATTTCCGCGTGACGTACTCGATGACTTCGCCCCGGCGGCGCTCGCAGAAGTCGACGTCGATATCGGGAAGCGACACGCGCTCCGGGTTGAGGAAGCGCTCGAAAATCAGATCGAACTCGAGCGGATCGACATCGGTGATCCGCATCGACCAGGCGACCACCGAACCCGCCGACGATCCGCGGCCGGGGCCCACCGGGATGTCCTGTTCGCGGGCGTACCGGATGAAATCCCAGACTACCAGGAAGTAGCCGCAATAGCCCATCTTCCTGATCATCGAGATCTCGTAGTCGAGGCGGCTCGTGTACTCGTCGATCGTGTGCCGCAGGTGCCCGGTCTCCGCGAGCCGCCGAAGCCGTGTCAGGCGCTGCGCGAAACCCTCACGCGCGACGTGCTCGAAGTACTCCTCGAGGGTGAAGCCCTGGGGGACCCCGAAAGAGGGAAGGTGGTTCTGGCCCTTCGGAATCGTGACGTGGCAGCGCTCCGCGATGAGCAGCGTGTTCCTCAGCGCATCGGGATGGTCCCCGAACACCGCTGCCATCTGGTCTGCGGTCCTCAAGAAGAACTGGTCGCCGTGATAGCGCAGCCGCTGCGCGTCATTGACCGTCTTGCCGGTACCGATGCAGAGCAAAATGTCGTGCGGCTGCGCATCGCCCTGGCGCAGATAGTGCACGTCGTTGGTGGCCACAAGCGGCAAGTTCAGCGTCCGGGCCAGGGGTACGATGCCGCGGTTGACGACCTTCTGATCCTCGAGGCCCTGGAACTGCATCTCGAGGAAGAAGTTGTCCGGCCCAAGAATGTCGCGGAGACGCGCCGCCGCCTCGAGCGCAGGGCGGGCCTGCTCCACTTTCAAGGCGCTCGCGACCTCGCCCTTCAAGCAGCTGCTCAGCCCGATGAGGCCGCGTGCGTGCTGTGCGAGCAGCTCCTTGTCGATGCGCGGCCGGTAATAGAATCCTTCCGTGAAGCCGGCCGACACGAGCCGGATCAGGTTCTTGTAGCCTTCGTCGGTCTCGGCGAGCAGCACCAGATGGTTCGTCTCACTCTGCGGGCCGGTCTTGTCGAACCGGCTGCCAGAGGCGACATAGACTTCACAACCGAGAATCGGCTTCAGGCCGCGGTCGCGTGCGTGGTCGTGGAAGACGACCGAGGAAAACAGGTTGCCGTGCTCGGTGACCGCCAACGCCGGCATCTTCAGCCGCACCGCCTCGTCCAGTAACTCGTCAATGCGGCACGCGCCGTCGAGCAGCGAGAACTCGGTGTGAACGTGAAGGTGAACGAACTCTGCACGCATGTCAGTACTTGGTGCTTGGTGCCTGGTGCCACATAGCCGCGCTCATTCCCACTCGATCGTCGATGGCGGCTTCGACGAAATGTCGTAGACCACCCGATTGATTCCGCGGACCTCGTTGACGATGCGAGAGGAGATGGCGGCCAGCAGCTCGTGCGGAAGCCGCGCCCAGTCGGCCGTCATGCCGTCCAGGCTTTCGACGGCCCGAATCGCGACCGTATATTCGTAGGTGCGCGCGTCGCCCATGACCCCGACGCTCTGTACGGGAAGCAGCACCGCAAAGCTCTGCCAGAGGCGTTCGTACCATCCGGCCTTGCGGATCTCCTCTGCCACGATCTTGTCCGCACGCCTGAGTAGATCCAGCCGCTCGCGCGTGATCTCGCCGATGATGCGCACGGCCAGTCCCGGCCCCGGAAACGGCTGGCGGACTACGAACTCGCGGTCGAGGCCGAAGTCGCGCCCCACTCGCCGCACTTCGTCCTTGAAGAGATCGCGGAGCGGCTCGACCAGTGCGAACGGCATGTGCTCGGGCAGCCCGCCGACATTGTGATGGCTCTTGATGACGGCCGCCGGACCGCTGACCGATGCCGACTCGATGACGTCGGGATACAGCGTTCCCTGCCCGAGATACCCGAAGCCACCAAGCTCCTTCGCGCGCTGCTCGAACACCTCGATGAACGTCGCACCGATGATCTTGCGCTTCTGCTCGGGATCGATCACGCCGGCCAGCCGCTCGAGAAACAGGTCCGACGCGTCGACGAAGTCGAGCGGCAGCTGCATCTTCTCGGCGAACCTGTGACGGATCTGTTTCGCCTCCTCGTGGCGAAGCAAGCCGTTGTCGACGAAAATACACGTCAGCCGATCGCCGATGGCACGATGCATCAGCAGGGCGGCCACCGTCGAATCCACGCCGCCAGACAGTCCGCACACGACCTTCCCGTTGCCCACCTGCTGTCGGACTCGCGCGGTGGCTTCCTCGATGAATGAGGCAATCGTCCAGTCGCCCGTGCACCCGCACACGCGGTAGGCAAAGTTGCGGAGGATGTCGACGCCGTGATCGGTATGCGCCACCTCAGGGTGAAACAGCAGGGCATACAGCCCGCGATCCGGTGCTTCCATCGCGGCAATCGGCGCCGTGGCGCTGGTGGCCGCCACCGAAAACCCCGGCGGCACGGCGGCTACATCGTCACCGTGACTCGCCCAGACGCGCAGTTCGCGCGGCACCTGCGCGAAGAGCCGCGGCGCGGGACCCCCGTTTGAGGACACGCGCACCTGGGCGTGGCCGAATTCGCGATGGCCCGAGCGACGCACCTCGCCCCCAAGCACATCGGTCATGAGTTGCATCCCGTAGCAGATGCCGAGCACCGGCAGTCCGAGCTCAAACACCTCCGGCGTGCACCTCGGCGCACCAGTCTCCGACACGCTTCGCGGTCCGCCAGACAGAATGATCCCGACCGGACTCCGGCCCTGCAGCGTCTCGAGCCGCGTGTTGAACGGTACGATCTCTGAGTAGACCGACAGCTCGCGAAGCCGCCGGGCAATCAATTGCGTGTACTGTGAGCCGAAATCGAGAACGAGAATGGTTTGATGGGCCACAGGAGTGAACTACGAGTGCCGCGACGCTCGTTGGTCGGCGCGCTATTATATCGTGGTGCGCGCGACACGGACCACGACATCTTGGGCCATTCGGACGCTCGCAACGACTCTCACGATCGCTTCGGGCTTCTGCCCTCAGCCTGGTGCCGCCGCACAGGCGATTACCGACAAACGGTACGAGGCCATCGTACGCACGTTCAACGAGACGACGCGCCCGCCTGCGCCGCTCGTCGGCACGGAGTCGGCCTGGACGCTGAAACTCGCGCTCGCGCCATCCACTGCCGGCGCTCTTGACGACGACCGCATCTATCTTCCCCTCCGCGAGAAGCTGCTCGTCGCGCTCGACCGGGAAACGGGACTCCTGAAGTGGACCCGTCCACTCGACACCGCCGTTGCGCCAACCGTCGGGGATGGCCGGGTGTTCATCGCCAGCGACAACGCGATTTCGTGCCTCGACGGGGCAACTGGAATGCACCTGTGGTCGGCGCCGATGGAAGCGGCCCTTGCGGCACCGCTCGTATGGGATGCAGGCTGGGTGATCGCGCTCGGCGACGCCGGCGACGTGTTCGCGTTTCGTGCGGCCGACGGCCGTCTGATGTGGCGTCGGCTGGTCGGATCGACCTCGTCGCATGCCGCCGTACCGGGAGGCAGAAACGCGCTGTATCTCTCCTTGTCCGACGGTCGGGTAGTGGCACTGGCGCTGCAGACCGGCGACCTGCTGTGGGAGCGCAAGCTGTCAGGCACGCTCAGTCAGCCGGCGACCGGTCGTGACCGCGTGTTCGTCGGCTCCACAGACAACTACTTTTACGCGCTCAATGCCGAGAGCGGCGCCGAAGAGTGGAAGTGGCGTAACGGCGGCGATGTGATCGGCGCAGCGGTTGACGGCGACCTGGTGTACTTTGTGTCGCTCGACAACATCATCCGCGCCGTGAATCGAGGCAACGGCAATCAGCGGTGGCGAAAGCCGACCGGCACCAGGCCCGTCCTGCCTCCACGTGCCTTTCAAGGCATCGTCGTCCTGCCAGGACTCATGCCTGCGATCACGGTCTTCGTCGGTGAGACAGGCGCCGTCATGGGCACGCAAACTGCCGCGGGCGACCTCATCGGGCCTCCGCTCGTCGACCCGGCGCCGAAGCCGTTTCGGGTGGCGATCATCACCATTACGCGGGAGGGCGTCGTGGAAGCGCTGCGGCCGACTTCCCTCATGTTCCGCGAAGAAAAAGCCGTGGCCGTCAGCGCGCTGCCGGGACGCGCGCTCGCGCGCGAGCGGATCGAGTAGTCGGTCCGAGGACCACCAAAGACCAAAGACCAAAGACTAGAGACCAAAGACAACAGCCGACGCTACGGGCTTCATCGCTGTCGCCAGCCGGCGCGCCCCTTCTTCGATCTGCTCGGGCGCGGGGGCCGAAAACGACAACCGGATCCGGTTGTGCCCCGTGCCATCCACGTAAAACGCGCTCCCAATGACGAACACCAGCCGCTGCTCGAGTGCGCGCGCAAGCAGGCTCTCGTCGTCGTACCCCTCCGGCAGGGTGGCCCACAGGAAAAACCCGCCTTTCGGCGCGGACCAGCGCAGCCGGTCGCCGAGCTGATCGCGCAGCGTCCGCTCCATCACATCGCGCTTGCTCCGGTACAGCCGGCGCAGCTGCGGCGCCAGTCGCTCGATCACGCCGCGTGTGACAGCCTCGTGGACGAGGCGTTGATCGAGGCTGCCAGTCATCAGATCGACGGACTGCTTGGCCGTTTCGAATCGCTCGATGAGCGGGGCGGGTGCCACCATCCATCCCACGCGAAAGCCAGGCGCCAGGGTCTTCGAGAACGTACTCAGATAGAGCACGCGGCCGCTGGTGTCGTCGGCGCGCATCGGCCGCGTGTCGGCCGCGGTGGCGACATCGTCAAAGTAGAGCGCGCCATACGGATCGTCTTCGACGATCAGGATGTCACGGCGCTCCGCCCACTCCAGCACCTGCCGCCGTCTGGGCACGCTCAGCAAAAGACCTGTGGGATTCTGGAAGTTGGGCACCAGGTACAGAAGGTTCACCCGGTGTCCCGCCTTCCGCTCGCGAAGACACACCGCATCCAGGTTGTCCACGTCGATGCCGTCTTCGTCCTGTGTCACGCCGGCGAGACGAGCCCGAGCGTTCTGGAATGCGGAGATTGCGCCGGTGTATGCGGGCAACTCGACGAGCACCACGTCGCCCGGGGTGACGAGCACACGGCCAATCAGGTCGATCCCCTGCTGGGACCCGGAGGTGATCGTGACCTGATCGAGCGTCGCCGTGATGTGCCGCGCCGCAAGCACGTCGAGGATCGATGCCAGCAGCGGTTCGTACCCGCGAGTCGGTCCGTACTGCAGCACACTCGCGTCGCTGCCCGACAGCAGTTCCGCGGCGAGGTGCCGGAACTCGTCCCAGGGAAACGACGTCGGATCGGGATAGCCGGCCGCGAACGAGACCATGTCGGGCGCCCGGGCCGTGACGGTTCCCATCCGTCTGATGGCCGACTCGTGCAGGTGGCGCCCGGTGGGTGACAAGAATTTCTCGTACACGTCAGGTGGTTCTCCACGCATGGTCGTACGCTGGAGCCGACGTGAGCTGATTCCGAGCACTCGCGAAACTGCGATACAGCTTCAGGTATGCGCCGATCGAGGCCAGCCCGAGGTACTGGAAGACCAGACCGCGCAGCAGCCACGCCAGGAGCTGCAACGGCAAGGCGGCCAGCCCGAAGAACGGGACAAACGCCACGAGCCCGAGCGCGGCCGTGGCCAGCACAGACGCACCCGTCGCTGCCACGATCAGGACCAGCACGAGCAGAAAGACCGCCGAGACGTGCCGCCGTTCGTGCCGCACGAAGGCGGCCGCCCGGCGCGCAGCGGCGATCACGCTGCAGTTGTCGGCCGCTATCACGATCTGAATCAGCAGATACGCCAGATTCACAATCGTGATCCATCCGGCGAAGGCTGCCGTGACGAGCGCCGTCGCACTCCATCCCTCCCCGGGAACGCGATTGACCACCGCCATGAGATACACGCCCCCAGACGCCAGGTAGACGCCCATCAGCAAGAGGCCGAGGCGCAAGAAGCGCGGAAAGAGGCTGCGCGCCGAATCAATGTAGCCATCCACCGAAAACCGTGACGCACGCGCCACCACACTCGCGTGCAGCGGCGGATCCTCGATGGGTCCGGCCTCGCGGTCGCTCTGCACGAGCGTTGCCACGGTTCCGGCTTTCAGCAGAAAGACGAAGACGGACCCTCCAACGGCCACCACCGCGAGCGCGAGCAGAAATGCGGCGAGCACCGCGGGGCGCGCCATGAGCGAGGTGGCGATCGTGGCGATCATCTCGCGCGACTCGAGCGACATGATGGCGGTCGGCTCGCCCCCAATCGCCAGCACCACCAGGAACACGCCCCCGATGAGCGGCGCCGCCAGGAGCAGCTTGAAGAGCGAGTCGGCCGAGGCCTGGATCAGCGTCACCGGCCAGTTGGCCGCGGCAACAAGCGCCCCCCGTTTCAGCGCGGCTTTCAGGACAGACTGCGACATGCGGACCCCTTCATTGTAAACAGTGTCACAGGCTGGCCGTTCCTTCCTCACCGCCTACTGTGAGCTGCCTACCGCCTACTGCCTACTGCCTACTGTCCACAGGTCCTACAATCAAGTCGTGCAGCTTCCCGACCGCGCGGTCCCGACGCCTCCCCTGCCCTGGCGGCGTCTGCTCCGCGTCGCGGGCGTTGGCGTCGTCTGCGCGCTGGTCGTCTTGCTGTCCGGCCGCGTGGCCGAAATCGTCGTCCTCGGCTCAAACGAGTCGGCGTCGCGCGCCCGTGTGGAGACTGGCGTGCGTGCATCGTTCGACGGCATGGCGCGAGCGCTCCGCCTGATGGCCCTCGGTCTGGCCGATCCCAATACGGTCGCGGCGGCCGCCGATGGTGACCTGCTTGCCTCGAGACGCTTGTTCGCGGCGTCGAGTACTGCGCTCGCGCAGGCGCTGGACGCCGACTACGCCATCACGGCCTACGCCTCTGACGGTCGGCCCCTCGCCTGGGACGGCCGGGCATCGGAGCTGCCTCCGGACCGGCTGCAGGGTGACGAGGCGTGGTTTTTCACCAGGAGCGCGCTCGGCCTTCGCCTGGTCTACGTGGCGCCGGTGACGGCGTCCAGTGGCGAGCGCATCGGCGCGGTCGCCGCCGAACGATCGCTCGATCCGACGATCACGTCGCCGGCCAGCGCCGACCTGTTTCGCTACGACACCCGCGTCGCGCCGGTCTCGATCGAGCTGCGTTTCGAAGGCGCGCGCACGCGCCCCGATGCATCGGCGTTCGAAGTGCAGGCACCGTCCGGCGCGCCCCTCCTGACCGCCTCCCTCGATGCCGCCGATCTCGCGCAGACCCGCGATCGATGGCGGCGCGCATCCAGATCGCTCGCGCTGGTGACCCTCGCGCTCTCGCTTGCCCTGCTCTCTGGTCCGCTTCTCGACTGGCGGCGGCGTCTGGTGTTGCCGCGGCCGTACGCAGCCGCGGTGGCATTGATCGGAAGCGCCATTGTCGTAAGTCGGCTCATCATGCGGCTGGCGTCGCCCGCCGACTGGTCGGGCGCGTCGCTCTTTTCCAGCGCAGAGTACGCCTCCCCTCTGTGGCGGCCGCTGTTGACCTCGCCGTTCGATTTTCTGATCACGGCCATCGCCACCAGCAGCCTCGTGGCGTTGTTGCTCTATGCCCTTGGAGCCTGGCGCATCACGTTCTGGCCCGCTGCCGGCCCGCGCGGCCGGGGGCGCGAGGGCGGCCGAGGCCGCCGCCGCGTGGAGACAGCTGGTGCAATCGCCTCATTCATCGGCACGCAGCTCGCCGCGGGGTCGGCCGTCGCGCTCCTGCTCGTCGCGTATGAGGGCTTCCTGCAGGATACCGTCGCCAACACGACGCTCGACTTGCTCCACTACTCCCTGCACCCGTGGAGTACGGCACGGCTGGCGCTGCAGGTCGGCCTGCTCGTGTGGCACGCCACGGCCCTCGGATGCGGCGTGCTGTTCCTGCGGGCCGCCCTCATTCCGTGGTCGGTGCCGCGCAACGACCGGCGCTTGTGTGCCGCGACGATTGGGCTTTGGGCGCTCCCCCTGCTCCTGTGGCAGTTCGCCTCCGGATATCCGTCGGGGCAGCGCCTTCCACCCCTCGTCGCGCTTGCCGTCATCATCGCGCTGGTGGCGTATGCCACCCGGCTCGAGGCGCGCTACCGGCACGGCTCGCAGGCCTTCCGGCTCGCCATGATGACGCTCGGCCTGCTGGTCCCGGCCGTCGCCTTGTACCCGTCGATGTTCGACCTTGGACGCCGCGCCAAGGCGCAGCTCGTCGAAACGCGCTTCGCGCCGCAGGCGATCGACCATCGCCAGACCGTGCAGCGGCTCCTGCAAGAGAGCCTGGATCACATCGACAGTTTCCCGGGACTGACCGACCTCGTCACGGCTCCTCTGACGCCTTCCGGCGCAGAATCGCCGACCGATCGTGCATTCCAGGTGTGGCGCATTACGGCGCTGGCCTCATACCCGGTGACCTCCTCGGTGGAGTTGTTCGGTCCGGACGGGTTGCTCATCAGCCGTTTTGCATTCAATCTGCCGGACGATCTGACGGCGGTGCCGCGGTCCGACGAACAGATGTGCACGTGGGGGGTGGAGCCGATCTTCGAAGAGGTGTCACCGTTTTTTGCCGAGGACCGCCGTATTCTGCACGCCGGCCGCGCGCTCTGCGACGGCAACGGCCGGCCCGTTGGATCGATCGTGGTCCACGCGATGCCCGCAGACTACGCAAACCTGCCGTTCATCGTGTCCCAGAACCCGTACGTCGAGCTGATGCGTCCAACCGACCCGTTTCAAGGTGAAGCCGTGTCAGGTCGTGATGTCGAGTTCGCGGTGTACGGCTGGAGTCGCACACCGCTGTACGCCTCTGGCGTGACGGCGTGGCCGCTCGACGACGGCGTCTTTTCCCGTATTGAACAGTCGCGACTGCCGATCTGGGCGGAGCTGCAGCGAGGGGATGTCGCCTACACGGTCTATGTCCTGAACGACCGCGGCGGCATCTATGCGCTCGGATTTCCCGATGCCTCGCTGCTGGACCACCTGGTGAACCTGGCCGAGATTGCGGTGCTCGCCTTCGGAACCTACCTGCTTCTGCTCGCGGCCACCGCGCTCTTTGGCGTGTTCAACCGGCGCGGGACGACGGCCCGGGCGCTCCTGCGTGAGATCCGCGCCAGCTTTTATCGAAAGCTGCTGCTGGCCTTCATCGCGGCGACCGTCGTCCCCGTAGCGGCGCTCGCGGTGGCGACGCGCACCTATGTGGCCGACCAGATGCGCGCCAACGTCGAGCAAGAGGCCGTACGCACCGCGTCGGCGGCGCGGCGTGTCGTCGAAGACCTCGCGGCGCCGCGCGCCGTGGCGCAGCGGCTTGGCGTCGATGACAACCTGATGGTGTGGGTGAGCCGGTTGATCGATCAGGACGTGAACATCTTCGTCGGTCCGCGGCTCGTGGCCACCAGTGAGCGCAACCTCTTTGCGTCCGGACTGCTGCCCACCCGCACTCCGGCCGACATCTACCGCGCCCTCGAGCTGCAGAACGATGCCGCGACGGTCGTGCGTGAGCAGATCGGCACGCTGAGCTATCTGGTGGCCGGGACGCCGATCGCCACCCGCCAGCTCAATGCGATGGTGACCGTGCCGCTCACGTCACGCGAGCTCCAGATCGAAGCACAGATCGATACGCTCGATCGACGCGTGCTGCTGGGCGCCCTGCTGTTCGTCTTTGCTGGAGGCGCCATCGGGTATTGGCTGGCCGAGCGGATCGCCGACCCCGTCAACCGCCTGACCCGTGCCACCGGACGGATCGCACGCGGCGACCTCGACGCGCGCATCGTCGCGCGATCGTCAGACGAGTTGCAGCGTCTCGTCCAGGACTTCAATCGCATGGCTCGCGAACTGCAGCACCAGCAGAAGGAGCTGGAGCGCACGCATCGACTCGAGGCGTGGGCCGAAATGGCACGTCAGGTGGCGCACGAGATCAAGAACCCATTGACCCCGATCCAGTTGAACGCCGAACATCTGCGCCGCGTGCACGCCGACCGCGGCCAGCCGCTCGGCCACGTTCTCGAGGAGTGCGTCGGCACCATCCTGACGCAGGTACGACTTCTTCGGCAGATTGCGTCCGAGTTTTCGAGCTTTGCCTCGTCCCCGACGGCTCGTCCGACGCCGGTCACTGTGTTGGAACTGGTGCGTGAAGCCGTCGATCCGTATCGCGCCGGCCTCGACAATCGCATCCGGTTCGATGTCGATGTCCCGAGCGATCTCCCATCGGTCTATGTCGATCGCACCCTGGTGGCGCGGTCGCTGACCAACATCGTCGAGAACGCGCTGCACGCCATGCCCGGGGCGGGCGCTCTGAGCATCGTTGCGCGTGCGGTTGATTCCGCCGTGCGGATTCAGGTGAGCGATACCGGTGCGGGCATGGACGCCGAAGCGCTGGCGCGCGCGTTCGAGCCGTATTTTTCCACGAAGACCACCGGCACCGGCCTCGGGCTGCCGATTGCCAAGCGCAATGTCGAGCTGAGCGGGGGAACGATTGCCGTCGAGAGCGAGCGCGACCGCGGAACGACGGTGGAGCTGACGCTGCCGGTGGTGGAGGCGTAGGGCGGGCCTTTACGGCCCGCCACGCGCGACGTCACCTGCCCGGTTGACCCGGGGCCGGCAGGCCCTGGTACTGCACGCGTGGAGGCGGTGGGTACATGTTCGAGTAGATGGACTCGTACCGAACCCTGATCCCATTCGCGTCGACGAAGCCTAAAGACTGCTGAAACAGTCCCGGCGGTGGTGAACCCGCCGACACGGTTCCCTCGAGCATGTAGAGGCGATTCTGGTGCATGTGGATCGCGGCGAACGTCTGACTTCCATCGGCGTAGGCGAGCTGCATCCGGCGTCCTTCTACGCGGTCACTGTTGTAGTACGCGTAATGCGTCACCTTGGCGTCACGCTGAATGAACTTGTACGCCGCATGGTCCATCGCGCCCCGCAGTTCGCCCACCCAGGGGTTGTTGCACAGGTTCGGGTACTTCTGGCAGTTGGTGAGCCGCTCGGCGTGGATCTTCTGGGTGTTCGAGTAATCGATGACGGTGACGGAGTAGCGGTTCGGTCCTTCCTGAGAGCTATACACGCGCCCGGGTATGGTGATGCCATATTCGGTAGGATAGGTGATATCCCGCACGGCAGGTTCGGTCGGGAAATTCACCGTGAAGAGATCGGCCCGACTCACGTACTCGATCCATTCCTGGGCGAAAGCAGGCCCCGAAAGACACAGGACGAACGCTGCGGTCACGAGGGGAATCAGGCGCATGATCTATCCTCCTAGCATCTCCATTCGTCGTTATCCCGGATTTCCATATCGGCTGTCCCGAACGGGATGATCCTACACCTATCCTCGGCCTTAGGCGTTAGGCTTTCGGCTTTAGGCTCTGGGCTTTACGCTTTCGGCCTTTCGTCTTTGGTCTCTGGTCTTTGGTGTTGCAAGCCGGTACGGGCCCGCTGGGCGTAGCCGAAGCCTCCGCCACACACGGCGCTACACACGGCCAACAACCGCCGGTGCCGCTCTGCCCCCACTCTCACGGGTCGATGTCCCAGGGGCGCTCCCATGGCTGGAGCACTCGCCGGCGGGCCAGGAGCGGCAGGTCCTGTCTCTGCAAGTCGAGGAGAATCCGAACCTTCTCAGGGAGCGGCAGCCTGGACTGCTCCTCATGCCAGGCGCGTTTCCGGTCGAACAATCCTGCCACGTCGGATTCGGAACGCTCAGACATCGTCAGGCACTTCCCCCTGAACGCCGTGCGCGTGGAGAATCACGCGTAGCCGCCCACGGTCGACACCTCCGAATTGCAGCAGCTGCCACGCCCGTTCGCGACGCCGCGAGCCGCCGGCCTGCAGCGCCAGCGCGATCAAGTGTTCTGGGGCGACGACCCGGACCGAGACACCGACGTAGTCATGCGTGCGGGCGTCTCTGACGGCTTCTTCCACGAGCGCATTGTACGCGGGCAGCAGCTGCACAGGGACGCCGTGGATCAGCAAGTGCTCGCCCTGGATTGGAATGCCGCGCTGTGCTGCCCAGTCGTACACGGACGCCAGCGGCGTGAGACCCGCCTGCCGGGCGGCGGGCAGCGTCACAAACACATCCACGTCGTAGGTGCGGGTCGGTTCGGCATAGAAGAGCACCGCCGTCGCGCCACCGATGGCGTACTCCGTGACGACGCCCGCGTCACGCATCTCGGCGAGGACGCGAAACACGTCTCTCAGCGAGCTCATGTCAATTCGCCGGCACGAGCCGCTTCAACTCTTCCTGCCAGTTTTGGATCAGCACCAACTCCGCCGGCGCGCTGCTACTTTCCTCCGCCGCGCCGCTGCGGATGATCAGGAATCGTCCATCGGGGGTGACGTCGTAGGGCCGCCCGCCGGGCGCCCCCACCGCCGCCGCGTCGAGCAGCACTTGCGGTCGCCCGGCAACGAGCGTCGTCCCCGACTGCACGGGGACCGTCAGGATCTGCTGATAGCCCAAGTCGCTGAAAAACAGCTCCCGGCCATTGCGCGACCAGATCGGACGCTGACCGCCGGCCGTCGAGATCTGTTGGCGACTCCCGAGCTCGGGATACCGCTCGACATAGATCTCGGCTCGACCGGACACGGTCGACTGGTACGCCATCCAGCGTCCGTCCGGGGAGATGACAGGGTGATCGTTGCAGAACTCGCTCGTGACGAGCACCTTCACGTCCGACGGACGCTCTATGGCGAGTTGCCAGATCGCACACTGAAAGTTTGAGAACAGCTCGCTGAACAAGAGCTGCTTGCCGTCGGTCGACCAGCTGTTCGCGCGGAGATCGAGGAGCTCCTTGGCACGCGTGAGGAGCCGCTCGTCGCTGCCGGTGCCATCCGCCGGTCGCCAGAAGATCTCGGGATACCCCGCACGCGCGGACGAAAAGACGATGCGCTGGCCGTCCGGCGTCCAGAGCGGGCGCGTGTCCGCCGCCGCGTTGGTCGTCAGCCGGCTCAGCGTGGCGCGCGCGAAATGGTACGTCCACACATCGGTCGCGGTGGCCAGCGCAAGCCGCGAACCGTCGGGGGACACGCGGACGTCGCGGTACGAATCGAGCGGAAGGCCCGGCAGCGGTGTGGCACGTCCCTGGCGATCCACCGATACAATGATGTTCTGCTGGCCCGCAGCACCCGCCCTGCCTTGAACGTAGACGAGCGAGCCATTGGCGGCCACGGCGACCTGGGCGGCCCCCGTGTCGGTCGTCACGACCCCCTCGAGCACCGGCGTGGGCGTGCCCATCACCTCCAGCCGCCCACGGTCGAAGGCGACGGCGCGCAACGTCCCTGCCACGCCGTAGACGAGATGACCCGGGGGCGCGTAATGCGTGTGGCTGCCGCCGCGGATGAGCACCTTCGACGTGCCGCTTCGCAGATCGAGCACGGCGACCTGCATGTTGTCGGTGCCGCCGCCGACCGGCGTGATGGTGAAGAGGATGGCCTCGCCGCCAGGCAAGAATTCGGGCCAGAGGTGGTCGGCCTCGCCGCGCTCGCGGTCGGCCTTCGTCAGAACGGCCGGCTCACCGCCTGCGGCCGACACGCGCTGCAGCCCGGTGTCCGGCGCGGCTGACGCGTACACGATGGTGCCGTCCGATCCCCAAGTCGCGCCGCGCGGTCCTGCTCCATCAACCTTGGTAATCGTCACCGGCGGTCCCCCGGTGACGGCGACCTTCTTCAACACTCCGGCGTCGACGAAGCCAACCCATTGCCCGTCCGGTGAGATGAACGGACCCCTGGGCGCGCCGAGATTACCGAGTCTGTCTGGCTCGAGCTGGTTGAGCGCGCGCACCAGCAACTGGTTGGCGCCACGATAGACGACGCGCAACCCGTCGGACGTGATGGCGATGTCGCGATCGGCGCCCTGCAGGGCCAAGGCCGTCGGCCCGGGCGTGGTGATCGTCGTGCGCAGTACCGCTGGCGGCGCGGGTCTGGTGATCCACCACACGGCGGCACCGGCGAGCAGCGCGCCAAGGGCGAGCGCCACCGCACTTGCGAGCGCAATGCGTCGGCGAATGGCGCGCGGGTGAGTGGTGGCCTCCGGGCCTCCTAGCGGGTCCAAACGGACGTGCCCTGCGTCGATCGCGGGTTCGGGTTCGGCGAGCGCCTGCTCGAGATCGATCCGCACGTCACCTGCCGCCTGACGCCGCCGCTTCGGGTTCTTCTCCAGGCACAACCGCAACAGCTCACGCAGGCGCGGCGGCACCGCCGCCGGCAGCGTGCTCCAGTCCGGCTCGCGCTCGATTACGCGCGCCAGTGTCGCCGCCACGTCGTCGCCGTCGCCCCTCGACGAACCTCGGGGCGACCCTGAGCTGGTCGAAGGGTCGAAGGCGCGCCGCCCCGTCAGCATCTCGTAGAGGACGCAGCCGAACGCGAAGATGTCGGTGCGCCGATCCACCGTGCGGCCTCGCGCCTGCTCTGGGCTCATGTACGCGGCGGTCCCGAGAATGATGCCCGCGCGCGTGGCGCCCAGCGACAGCGTCGGCGAGTACGTCGCCACGTCATCCCCCGCCGCGCCACCGGATCCCGGATCCCGGACCCCCGATCCCGGCTCGATCAGTTTCGCCAGACCGAAGTCGAGTACCTTGACCTGTCCTTCCGGCGTGATCTTGATATTGGCCGGCTTGAGATCGCGATGGATGATCCCCTTCTCGTGCGCCGCCTCGAGCGCCTCGGCCACCTGCCGCGCAATGGCGAGCGTCTCGTCGATGGGGAGCCCTACCGCTTCGGCGGGTCCGCCTCGCGTGCCTTCGCCCCTGCTTCCGCCTTCGCCAAGGCTACGGCGGACAGGCCGCGGAACCCGCCCTACATCCGTACGGAGGCCGGGTTCCGCGCGGGGCGCTCCGACGGACCCGGCGGAGATCGCGATCCGTTCGGCCAGCGTCGGCCCCTCGACCAGTTCCATCACGAGGGCGCTCATGCCACTCGATCGTTCGAGACCATAGATCGCCGCGATGTTCGGATGGTTCAACGAAGCGAGGACTTCCGCCTCACGCTGAAACCGTGCCAGCCGCTCCGGATCCGAAGCGACGGCTTCGGGAAGCACCTTCAGGGCGACGGCGCGTTTCAGGTTGGTGTCGGTCGCGCGATAGACGACGCCCATCCCGCCGGCGCCAATCTCGGCGTGAACTTCGTACGGTCCAATTCGGTCGCCGGCGTGCAGGGTCATCGTGGCGCGCAGTCCGTCAAATCCTCAAGTCTCAGATCATTGATGAGCAAATGACCCCATCCGCGCGTCGCCGCGGATTATAGGGCACGGCAGCGTCACGTCCGAACGATTCGTTGGGGGGCGCAGATCAGCTGGGGGTTCACTCGAGTCAAGTAGAATGGGTGCTGTTGGGGCTCACGCAAGTCACCGTGTTCGTACGCTGAAGCGCCTCCCTGCCGTGCTCAAGTAGTCGCGAGCGTCAAATCCAGCGCGCCTCGAACGCTCCGAACGGCGTGTTGACACCTACAGCGCCTTCGTGTCTTTCGTGTCTTTGGGTTCCTTCGTGGCCGATTCGTCTTGCTGTTCGCCGCGACCGTCACGCCGGCGCATGCGGTGCCACCCCATCTCGATGAAGGCGGACGCAAGGTACCCATACGCGAGGACGACGAGGACGCTTTCCGGGTGCGATGCCAGCAGCGCCAGGAACACGGCGCCCACGAGCAGCACCGGATAGCTGCGCCGAACGCCGAAATCGAGGTTCTTGAAACTGCGGAACCGGATCGTGCTCACCATCAGCAGTGCGGGGACGATCACCATCGCCAGCACCGGAAGCGCCTCCGCGTAGCTCTGAAAACCCCACGGGTACGCATAGACGGTGGCCGCAGGCACGCCGGCAGCCGCAGGGCTTGGCATCCCGACGAAAAAGCGCTTATCGTGAGAGCCCGCTTGAATGTTGAAACGCGCCAGACGTGTCGCGGCCGCAGCGACGAAGATGAACCCAGCCGCCCAGCCCAGCCGGCCGAGCGGCTGCAGCCCCCAGGAAAACGCAAGGATCGCCGGCGCCACGCCGAACGAGATGATGTCGGCGAGTGAATCGAACTCGATGCCGAACGCGCTGGTCGTGCCGGTCATGCGCGCAATACGGCCGTCGAGCATGTCCACCACAATGGCCAGTCCGATGAACGGCGCCGCCGTCACGAACTCCCCGCGCATCGCGTAGACGATGCAGGCGTAGCCGCAGAACATGTTCGCGAGGGTGAACATGCTGGGCAGCAGGTAGACGCCGTGGCGGAGACGCCGCTGCGCGACGTGCTTCCGCCGGCGGAGCGGCGTCAACATCCGGATTCGGGAACGCGACAGCTCGTGGTCCTCGTCCATCATGGTTGTGCCAAAACGGCGATCACCGTTACCGCGGCGACGACCCGCTCTCCCACGCTCACTGCAATCCGTGCGTCTGCCGGTACGAACACGTCCATGCGCGAGCCGAACTTCATGACCCCGAACCGCTCACCCGCCTGAACCTCGGCACCCTCTGTGGTGCGGCAGACGACCCGCCGCGCGAGAAGGCCGACCACCTGCCGGACCACGACGGCCTGTCCGCCCTGATCGATCCAGACCTCAGTGTATTCGTTCTGGTCGCCCGCGTCCGCGCGGTATGCGGGGAGAAAACGGCCAGGATGATACTGCACTTTTGCGACCCTTCCGCCAATCGGCAGGCGGTTGACGTGGACGTCCAATGGCGACAAGAAAATGCTGATCTGTTGCCAGTTATCGGCCTGAAACGCCCGAACGGTTGACGCTCCCGCCACCAGGACACGGCCGTCGGCGGGCGACAGCACGGCGCCGGGCGACCGGGTCACCACTCGATCGGGGTCGCGAAAGAAAAAAAGGAAGACGCCGGCCAGCGCCAGACATGCCAGGCCGAGGGCAGGGCCGACAGCAAGCGCGCCGGCGATGCCGAGGGCGATCGAGACGCCGATGAACGGCCAGCCTGCGGGATCGATCCGCATCAAAGACGAAACCGGATGTAATCTTCCCTCGAATACCTGGGGAACACTACATCCGGCTTCAAAATCTCAGGCCAGGCGCGCAGAGCGCGCCAAGAAGACATTGCCAACCAGCCAAGGCATCGCCCCAGCGGGATATCAACGGCAGGCCCTTGGCTGGTTACATGCGGCCGTTCCCCTGCAAGTACTCGCGGGCGATCGCCTCCATGCGATCTTTCAGCGCGAGCTTGCGCTTCTTCAACGTCACTTCTTCCATGCGTTCAGTGGGTGAGAGGTAATGCTTGTCGGTGAGTTCGTGCAGGCGGTTGTCCAACTGGTGGTGCTGTTCGGCAAGCTGGCGGTACTGATCGTTACTGTGCAGCAACAGGTGTTTGACATCCTGCGGTTCCGCTGCATTCATAGGCCGCCCCTCCTTACTGAAGAAGAACTGTCATCACGTGTTGACCTAGGCGCAAGGTAACACACTTGTCGCCCGCTCGCCAGGGGACCGCTACACGGCCTCTTACGAGCATTTTGTACGCGTTGCGAGATATTGATTGGTGGGCGCCGTGTCGCGGTCCACGGCGCGCGGAGCGCGCCAAGAAACACTGCCGACCGGTCATGGGCCCTGCGGGGGCTCGGCCAGGGCCCGTGACTGGTCGGGTCACCCGCGCGGCTCCTGAGCCGGCTGCTCCTCGTCTCTCCAGAGGATCAGCGCGTCTTCCACGGGACTGGCGTAGTAATTCCGGCGAATGCCGGCCACGTAGAACCCCGTCCGTTCGTACAGGCGGCGCGCCGTTTCGTTCGACGTCCGTACCTCGAGCGTGGCACGCCGGGCACCGAGCGTGCGTCCCTCCGCCAGCACCCGCTGCAGCAGTGCCGTGCCGATCCCCTGCTGGCGGAAGCCGGGCCGCAGGGCCATGTTGTTGATGTGGATCTCGTCGAAGACGAGCCAGAACGCACAGAAGCCGGCGACCCGGCAGTCCTCGGTGCGCGCGAGGAAGATGTGGCACATGGAACGGTTCTGCAGCTCCCAGGCGTACATGTCGCGCGTCCAGGGATTGGTGAACGATTCGGCCTCGACTTCGAGCACCCCCTCGAGGTCGTGTTCGTCTGCGAGCGGCTCGATCCAGAAGTGCGGCATGCTACACCGGAGATCGGTTGTGTTGATGATGATGAAGCCCTATGGAGGTCAGGCCGACATGAATCGCCTGACCGCGCGAGAAGGCTCAGGGAATCCGCCAGCGCGGGGTCCCCGCCGCGCGGACTGTGCGCGGTGGGGTGCGTCTCAGGGAGCTGGCG
>JBOGIR010000192.1:0-9376 GCA_050742335.1 Vicinamibacterales bacterium
GACGTGTTCAATGCCGGCGCGTTTCAGCGCCTCGACCGTCTCGCGCGCGTCCGGGCGGACCGGATCCGCCAGCGCAATAAAACCACAGACATGCGAGTCCTCCCCGACGACGACGACCGTCCGTCCGGAAGACGCGAGCGTGTCCAGCGCGGCGTGGATTTCGGGTGTTTCAACGCCTCCTCGCTCTTCCAGGTAGCGGTGCGATCCGAGCCAGTACGGCCGTCCATCGATGGTGCCCGCCGCGCCCTTCCCCTGGAAGATCCGGAAATCCGAGGCGATCGCTGGCGTCACGCCTTCGGCCATCGCGCGCGCGCCGATGGCACGCGCCAGTGGATGGTCGCTGTGCGCTTCGAGACCGGAGACGATGGCCAGCAGGTCCCGTTCGGTGTGCCCGTTCCTGGCGACGATGTCGACCACGGCGGGATGACCTTCTGTGAGGGTGCCGGTCTTATCCATCGCGACGGCCCGCAGCTTGGCCGGCGCTTCGACGTACAAGCCTCCCTTGATCAGCACGCCGTGCTTCGCTGCCGACGCCAGTGCCGCCACGATGCTGACCGGCGTGGAGATAACCAGCGCACAGGGACAGCCGATGACGAGCAGCACGAGTGCCCTGTAGATCCATTCGTTCCATGCGCCGCCGAAGAGGGGCGGCACGACGCCCACCGCAATCGCGAACATGAAGACCGTCGGCGTATAGACGCGCGCAAATGTGTCGACCCACTGCTCCGCGGCAGCCCGGCGGGTCTGGGCCTGACCGACCATGCGGATGATGTTGGCGAGCGTCGTCTCGCCGGCGGGCTTCGTGGACTCGATCTCGAGCGCGCCGTCTCCATTGATTGTGCCGGCGTAGACAAGGGCGCCAGGATCTTTTGTCACCGGAAGACTCTCGCCGGTGATCGGCGCCTGGTTCACTCCGCTGACACCGCGTCGCACAACCCCGTCGAGGGCAATCCGCTCGCCCGGCTTCACGAGGAACACCGACCCGAGAGGCGTCTGCTTGGCCTGGACCTCGCGAGTTCTACCGTCTTCGAGCAGTCGGACCGTGTCGGGTGCGATAGCAAGGAGCGCCTCGACGGCGCGCCGTGCGCGACCCACACTCCACGCTTCCAGCGCTAGGGATACCGCAAAAAGGAAGGCCACCGTCGCGGCCTCGAACCATTCGCCGATGGCCATCGCACCGATCACGGCGATGACCATCAGCAGATTCATGTCCGGCCGAAACGACCGTGCCGCAAACCAGGCGCGCGGCAGGATGTACCACGTGCCCGAGACGATGCTGACGAGATAGAGCGCACGGGCGAGCCACGGGACCTCGTGGGCGACCCCGATCCCTTCCGAGCCGACCGCTTCGGCGATCCCGCCCGCCATGGCGACGTGCGTCACGAAGCCGATCGCGCCGAAGACGCCGCTCGCCATGGTGAGCAGCGTCCGCCGTCGACGAAGCCTGGCCTCTTCGCCGCGCGCGTTGGTCTCGTCATCGCCGGTCCAGACCTCGGCGCGCATACCGGTTCGCGCCACCGCTTGGATGACAGCGTCAGGGGGCGCGGCGGCGCCGCTGACGCTCATCCGGCCCCGGAGGATGTCGAATGACAGCTTGTCGTCGCCACCGACGATGGGGCCGACCTCGCTCCGAAGAATCGCGCATTCTTCCGAGCAATCCATTCCGCGGATGCGGAAGTCCAAGGCAGGTTCCGGGACTCGCTGCGGCTGCGCCATCTCAGAGGACCTGAGGTCCCTCCTCGCCGGATCGGATCTGCACGGCCTGCTCCACGCGAACCACGAAAATCTTGCCGTCCCCGGCCCGGCCGGTGAACGCGGCGCGCTTGATGGTATCGACGACCCACGAGGCCAGCTCGTCGGAGACCACGGTCTCGAGCTTCGCCATCGGCACTTCACCGTACTCCGGCGCATCTGCGCTGCCGGAGCGGCGCCCGACGCCCTCGACGTGGGAAATCGTCACACCCGGCAGGTCCGGGCGCGCGTGAAGCGCGGTCATGACGTCGGGAACACGTTCCCGCCTGACGATCGCCTTGATCTCGTACATCACAGTTCCACCTCTGGCAGCTCGCGCTCGAAGCGCCGATAGAGTGCCGGAAGCACGAACAAGGTCAGGGCGGTGGACGTGATCAGTCCCCCGATGACCACCGTGGCGAGCGGCTGCTGTACCTCGGCACCGGCGCTGGTGGACAGCGCCATCGGCAGAAATCCGAGTCCGGCGACGAGCGGCGCCATGATCATGGCGCGCATCTTCTCCATCGATCCCCGGACGGTAGCGTCGTAGAGGGACAGGCCGCTGCGGCGCAGATCGTTGATGTGGGCGAGCAGCACGAGTCCGTTCATTACGGCCACACCGAACAACGCGATGAAGCCGACACCGGCCGAAATGCTGAACGACATGCCGCGGACGAACAGCGCGAAAATGCCGCCCGTGGCGGCGATTGGGATGTTCAGGTAAATCAGCACCGCCGGCCTGAACGCGTTGAAGGTCGTGTACAGGAGGATGAAAATGATCAGGAGCGCGATGGGCACCACCACCGTCAGCCGCTGGGACGCACGCTGCAGGTTCTCGAACTGTCCCCCGTACTCCACGTAGTAACCGGGCGGCAGCTTCACCTGGGCGGCGATTGCTGCCTGCACGTCAGCGACGAAGCTGCCGAGATCACGCCCGCGCACGTTGGTCTCGACCGCGATGCGCCGGCGGATGTTCTCGCGGCTGATCTGTGCCGGCCCGTCTTCGACAACAATGTCGGCGAGCTGCGACAATGGGATCAGCCGGCCGCGCGGATCGGCAACCTTGAGGTTCCCGATCCGTTCCACGTTCTTGCGCGATTCGCTGATAAACCGAGCCTGCAGCGCGAAGCGGCGCTGGCCCTCCAGCACCTCGCCGACCTGTCGTCCGCCCATCGTCTGCACGACATCAAGCACTTGTGACGCGTTGATCCCGTACCGCGCAATCTCGTCGCGCTTGATGCGAATCCGCAGGTACGGAAGCCCGGCGGTCTGCTCGAGCTTGGCGTCGGCCGCGCCCGGCACCGCGGCCACGACCCGCGCGATCTCAGTACCGACGCGCTCGAGCTCCTGAAGATCCTCGCCAAACAGCGTCACCGCCAGGTCCGATCTGACGCCTGCGATGAGCTCCTGCACGCGCAGCTCGATCGGCTGCGAGTAGCTGAAGACGTTGCCAGGTACTTCTTCCTGCAGCTTCTTGTCCATCGCCGCAATCAGGCCTTCCTGGGTCGCCGCCGTCGTCCACTCGCTCTGGTCCTTCAGCATCACGTAGACGTCGCTCGTCTCGACGCCCATCGGGTCGGTTGGAATCTCCGCCACGCCGGTGCGGGACACCACGGTGGTGACTTCAGGAAACTGCCGAAGGGTCTTCTCGATCAGTGTGGTGCTCGAGATCGACTCAGAGAGTGCGACGCTTGGCAGCCGCCACGCCTGAAGGGCGATGGTGCCTTCGCCGAGCTTGGGAATGAATTCGGTGCCCATGAACGGCACGAGTGCGACGGCTACCACGAAGACAGCGGTCGACGCCGCCACGGTGAGCCACGGGCGTGCCAGCGACCCCTCGAGCATGGGCTGATACTTGGCCTTCAGCCAGTGTATGATCCGGGGTTCCCTTTCCTGGACGTTTTTCCTGAACAGGAGCGCCGCCAGGACCGGCATCAGCGTCAACGCAAGCACGAGCGACCCAATCAGGGCGAAGATCACCGTGAGAGCCATCGGCTTGAACATCTTGCCCTCGACACCCTCCAGCGTGATGATCGGCAGGTACACGACGGTGATGATGAACACGGCGAAGAACACGGGCCGTGCGACCTCGCGCCCCGCCTCGCGAATGACGCTCTCGCGCGTCTTCCCGGGCGGAATCGGCTCACCGAGACGGCGGACAATGTTCTCGATCATCACGACCGATCCATCGACGATGAGGCCGAAATCGATGGCGCCGAGGCTCATCAGGTTGCCGGACAATCCAAATTGGACCATGCCCGTGAACGCGAACAACATCGATAGGGGGATGGCGGACGCGACGATGAGGCCACCGCGGATGTTGCCTAGAAGGACCAGCAGCACCGCGATCACCAAGACGCCGCCCTCGACCAGATTCGTCACGACGGTGCGGATCGTCTTGCGCACGAGCTCCGTGCGATCGTAATAACTCTCGACGGTCACGCCGGGGGGCAGGGACTTCCGGATCTCCTCGAGCTGCTCGCGAACGCGTTGGGCGACAACGCGCGAGTTCTCGCCCATCAGCATCATGACGACGCCCGTCACGGCTTCGCCCCTGCCATCGCGGGTGACGGCGCCCTGCCGTACCCGCGCGGCCAGCCGCGTCTGTCCGATATTCTTGACGTAGACGGGCGTGCCGTCCTGCGTCGCGGTTACGACGATGTTGTCGACGTCGGTGATCCGCTCGACCAGGCCTTCACCCCTGATGACGTACTGCTCCTGCGCCTTCTCGATGTACGCGCCGCCGGCGTTCGCATTGTTCCGCTCCAGCGCTTCAAAGACGCGGTCGAGGGAGACGTTGTAGCCGGCCATTTTGTCGGGATCGAGCTGCACTTCATACGTTTTCAGCTCCCCACCGAACGAGTTCACCTCGACGACGCCGGGCACGGACCGCAACTTGAAAGCGATGTCCCAGTCGAGAATGCTGCGGAGCTCCATCAACGGGAGACCGCCGCCACGCACCTCGAATTGATAGATTTCACCGAGGCCGGTGCTGATGGGTCCCATCTCTGGACTCTCGAAGCCCGCCGGGATCGCCTCCCTGGCTTCCGGCAGGCGCTCGAGGACGAGCCGCCGCACGAAATAGATGTCCAGCCCCTCTTCGAAGTAGATGTAGACCGACGACAGCCCGAAGCGCGAGACGGACCTGATCTCGGTGATCCCGGGCAGGCCGCTCATGGCGGTTTCCACCGGAAAGGTGATCGATCGCTCGACCTCGAGCGGTCCGAAGCCTGGTGCCTGGGTAAGCACCATCACCTGGTTGGGAGTGACGTCGGGTACCGCGTCAATCGGGAGGCGCAGCATGGACGAGACGCCGGCCGCGATCACCACGGCGGTGAACATCAGGACGAGGAACTTGTTCCGAAGCGAGAAGTCAATCAGCCTGTGCACGGCGTCTCCACTCAGCCTTCTTCGCCGATCCGCTCCCGGAGCAGTGCGGTCTTCAGGTAGAAACTGCCGGCACCCGCAATGACCTCGCCGACTCGGATGCCTGACCGGATCTCGACGACGTCTCCCGCGGTATTGCCGACTTCCACGTTGCGCCGCTCGAAGCGGGACGCGGTCTGGCGGACGAAGACGACCGATTGGCCGTCGATCTGCTGGATGGCGGCGGCCGGCACGGTGAGCGCCTCCCGATTGTCGTTCGTCGGGACTGACACCTTCGCAAACATGTCGAGCTTGAGCGCGCCGTCGGGGTTTTCGACGACGCACCGCACCTTTGCGGTGCGCGTCTGGGGGTCGATGATGTCGCTGACGTACGTCACGCGGCCGACGAAGACACGATCCGGGTAGGTGTCGACCCGAATGTCTACGCTGCTGTTCAGCCGGACCTTCGCGATGTCCTTCTCGTAGACATCCGCGAGCACCCACACCGACGAGATATCAGTCACCGTCATCAGCTCGCGATCTGGCTCCACGAGCTCTCCGGCTGCGATATCAAACTTGGTGACCACACCGGCAAACGGCGCGCGGACGACCGTATGCGACGCTGTCCGGTGTCCGCTACGGCCTTCCTCGGGAGTGAGACCAGCCAAGTCCGCGTCGGACAATCCAAACCGGTGGATTTGCTCCTCGATCTTCTCGACGCGCGCGCGCTGGCTGGTCACCGCGGCCTGGGCGTTCTTGAACTCCGCGCGACGGAACTCGAGGGTCTGCTGCGCAACCGCTTCGAGCTTGATCAGCGCCTCTGCACGTTCAACGGAGAGCTGCCGTACTTCCAGGTCGGCTTCGGCCTGCCGCTGTACGGCTACCTCGCTGAGGTAGTCACCGATGAGCGCTCCGAGCTCGACATTGTCGTAGCTCAGGAGCGTCTGCCCGCGGGCGACGCGCGCGCCCAAAGTCACCCCGACACTCTCGATGACACCCCGCGCCAGTGGACGCACGTGAGACACCCGCGCGTCCTCGGGCGCTACGACGCCAGTGACCTCGATGGTGGCCGGCAGCACGCGGCTGCTGACGGTGGTGGTTTGCAGACCCGCGTTCCGCTGCGCCGCTTCCGGCACCTCGACGACGCCCGGCGGCAGTTCGTCTGCGCGCTCCGTTGCCTCCGGTGACGGCTCGCCCGACGCAGCGTCGCCCCGCCAGTACTCGATGCAAAAGCCGGTCGTGACGCCGACGCCCAGGACGAGCACAAGCGCAACCACGCCGAAGCGGCGCTCAGGAGATGCTCCAAGATGCATGTCACTCATGTCGTCCCTCACTGCTGGGCGGGCGGCAACGCCGTCGCCGCGGCCAACTCGAACATGCTGATGCGTTGTTCGTACAACGCCCGGTTGTAGGTACGCACCGTGTCGCGGAAGGCACGCTGCGCATCCAGAAAATCAATGAGATCGGCGGCGCCCAGCTTGTACGAGGCGAGCACGATGTCGCGTGACTCGCGCGCCCTCGTCAAGTACTCACGCTCGATGTACTGCACACGCTCCCGATTGACGTCCAGGGCGTTCACGGCCCGCTGCACGTCGAGCCGCACGGTGATCTCCGTGACGCGTGCTCGGCTCGCGGCCTGCTGTCGCTCTGCCTCCGCTCGCGCCACACCACCCGAGTTGCGGTTAAAAAGAGGCAGCGGGATGGTGGCGCCGAACACGACCGCGCTCGTGCCAAAGTCGCGCTTGTAGCCGCCACCAACCGTGACGTTTGGCGTACGAAGCGCTCGCTGCAGCCGCGTTTCGGTATCGGCACGGAGCACCTCGCGCTGCGCCGCGACGACGTCCGGCCGTCGCGTCAACGCATCGGCCGCGAGCGCGGGACCCTGCGCGCCGACCGTCGCGAGAAACACGGCCTCAGGGGCCCCGGGATTCGGTGTGGGCGCCGGTCCAGGCGGCGGGGCAAGGGGCTCGGTCACGTTGAACGGCTGTGCAAGATCGGTGACGTTCAAGAGCGCGAGCAGCGCGCTCCGCGCGTTCCTGAGCGCGAGCTCCGCCGCGAACACGTCGTCGACGAACCTGAGCCGCTCGACCTGGAGCCGCCGCAGCTCGCCACCGGAGATCTCGCCCTCTTCGAACCGGGATCGGTTCAGTCCGATGGCGCGGTCGATCTCGTCGAGCGAGGCCTGCGCCACCTCTCGATCGGCCGCCGCGAGCACCGCCTGAAAGTAGGCGCGCTGGACCTCCAGCGTCAGGAGGCGCTGCGCGTCCTCGACGCGCGCCTGCGCCGACTCCACTGCGGTGTCCGCCGCGCGCGTCCGCAAGGCACGCCGGCCCGCAAGCTCGATCTCCTGATCGAATCGAAAGGTCAGCTCCTGACTGCTGAAAAACGGGGGGCGGTCATTCTGCGAAAGGGGGTAGCCTTCCGATTCAAAGGTGAACGCGGGGTTCAGCCGCTGGCTCGCATCAAGACGCGCGGCGTTGGCGATATCGATGTCACTGCGCACCGCCGTCAACGACGGATTCCGCTCCACCGCGATCCTCACAGCCTCGGCCAGCGTGAGCTTGTCGGGAACGATCGGCTCCTGGCCTGATAACGAGCGCGCGCCGAGCACGACGGCGCAACACACCACCGCAATATGTTTCAGCATGGCCTACACGCGAGGGTGACCGGGCGCGCGACACCACGGTCACCCTCGAAAACTGTTTGGTTGAATTGGCAGAACGAGGAAGACGGACTCAACCGGTCACGTGCGACGCGCACGCACGGACGCGAGGATCCGTCTTGGCTAGACCTTGGGAGGGTGGTACGGAGGATAACCGGTGGGGAACGGAGTGCGCTCAGCGGGCAGCGATACGTTATCGCCTACCAATGAGAGCATCGCAGGAGCAGCGATCGCGGCCACATCCACACAGTGTGAGCAGCAGAAACAATCGTCGACGTGTGCAGGTGGTGTAGGAGTACCTCCGTCGCTCGGTAGAAGATCCTGTGCGGGAGCAGAAACAGGCCGTGACTCGCTCTCCTGATCCAGCGCACAGAGACTCGGATTCCCGAGATCGAGCGCCACGAGCGCCAAGAGGAGCCAGGCAGCGGCGCGGGCACCTGCACGAACGTGAGCCGAGCGCATCGAAAGCCAGTATAGCATCGGCGTTCTACATCGCATGCTGCAACGGTCGGACCGTGACAAACAGCCCGAACCCTGGCGCAACACGTCTGCCGTAGCGTGGTGCCAGTACGGCTGGCACGCCACTTCCCATAACGACACCACCGACCCCCGGGGCCGCAGTCCCCGCCACGGTCGAAGATAGCGCACGTACCCGAGCTCCAGTTTCCCAACGGTGAATATGCTGGTGATGTTACTCGTTGGCGTGGAGATCGTGCGCCCCTTTTCCGACAATTCCCCGGCCATCAAGAGAACTACGCTCCACGGCGCCCACGAGCGGTGCGACCTAGACTCTCAGTGGCGAACCACCGCGGGCGAATAGGCATACTGCCGCAGAATTCGCGGCGGCTCGGTGCCGTTCGTGTTGAGCGCCCACACATCGGCACCCCGCGCTCCGGTGATGTGATATAGCACGTGCTCGTCATCGAGCCAGTCGACCTGATCATCGACACTGCGGGTTTCCGCGGTGAGAGGCCTGTCCGTACCTGTCTGCAGGTCGTACACGCGAAGCTGCCAGAACCCATACTGGTGAATCAAATCCTTGTAGACCAGCTTCGTGTTATCGGGCGAGAGGGAAGGGCATTCCACGCCGGTCCGCACGACGCGGCCTTCCCGTGCGTCGACGTCGCCCTCAATGAGGTACTTCGTACCGGCCGAGGCGAGCGTGGCAAAGAACCGATTGCCATCGACTCGAAACGTCACGCCCCAGAAATTGAAGTCAACCGCCTGAAAGCGCTCCCCCTCGCGCCAGATCGTGAACTGCTCGAGGTCGCCAAGAATCCGGCCGGTCATCGTATCGAGAATCGTCGTGCGCGTCGAAAATCCGTCCTCCGCATACGAATGTCCCTGTTCGAAGACGGTAATCGCTGCACGACGGCCGTCGGGCGACACTCGCGTGCGGCTCGGGATGCCTGTCAACGCGACGCGATGGAGGCGTGTGAAGCGCTCATCGAATACATAGGCGTAATTGGTCGGGACGAGATCACCTTCAACCCTCAGGCACACGCCACGATTGGCGGCGAAATAGGCTCGCTCACATTCGAGCGGCGTGTGGTAGCTGGCTCCGGTCGGCGCGGCCAGCGGCACGACGAGCAGCTTGCGAAATGAGTCATCAGAGAC
>JBOGIR010000193.1:0-14054 GCA_050742335.1 Vicinamibacterales bacterium
CAGTAGGCAGGAGGCAGTAGGCAGGAGGCAGTAGGCAGGAGGCAGTAGGCAGGAGGCAGGAGGCAGTAGGCAGGAGGCAGTAGGCAGGAGGCAGTAGGCAGGAGGCAGTAGGCAGTAGGCAGGAGACAGATAGGCAGGAGACAGTAGGCAGTAGGCCGCAGGCAGTTCTGGCGCCTCGCCCGTCGGCCGCCTACTGCCTACTGCCTACTGAGTCGACACACCAGTCAACTCCCGCTTCCGTTCCTCGTGATACTGGCGCAGCGCGGCGTTGGCCGCGCGGACAACGGCGGTGTGCTCGGCAATGGAACCGACGTCTTTGCCGGGCACGGCGACGTACATTTCCCCCTCCTCCAGGCCGGTGTAGACGCGATTACCGATGCACCCGCTGCTCGCCACCGTGCCGTGGCTGAGCGCGGCGGGCAGCACCATGCACGTCGGGCGCGCCAGCGTGCTCAACTGCGCCGCGACGCCGGCGCGCATGGCTGCCTCCTGCAGCACCATGACCTTGCCCGGCTGACCCCAGAACAGCACGACGTCAGGGTCCACTGGCGTGTCCGCGAGCGGTGCGTACAAGACGACTTCCGGGGTCTCGGGGAGGCGTGGAATGGCCGCCACTTCTTCCATCCGGAGGTAGCCGATGTTCGTCATGAACACGAGCGTGTCGCTCAGCTCGTGCGCGCGCGCCTCTGGTAACGAGATGTTGTGCGTGTACGAGCCAATCGGACAGTTGAAGTGATCGGCACCAACTGTGTAGAACACGCGTCCCTCGGAGGCGAGCTTCCAGAAACTGCAGCCCGACGGCAGCATGCCTTCGAACTTTTCAATGACTGGAGGCGTACTCTCGAGAAATGCAACCGCGACCGGACGGTGCTGCAGCTCGAGGTTGTTCGTGAACAGCTTCTCGATGCGTTCGTAGTCCGTCATCTGCCGACCTTTCGCTCCTGCAGTCGCAGCTGCGCCTGGATCGATTCAGCCGCTCGGCGGTCTCAACGCGCCGCGCCGGCGTCCGCGGTGAGAGGTGTTCGCTGTTCCGCGCTGATGAGACGACGACCGATCGAGACGAAGGCGAGCGCCGTTGCGGGCATGACGGCAGCATAGAGCAGGGCGGCGACCGCCAGGTCGGGGCGCATCAGCATGTTGAACGTGATGGCAAACGAAAGGGCCAGGTTCTGGACGCCCACTTCGAACGTGATCGTGACAGCCTGCGTCATGGGCAGGCCGAACACCCGCGCCAGGCCGAATCCCAAAGCCATCGTCAGCAGATTGAGCGCCACGACCAGCGCACCAGCCGTCGCCACATTGTCGATCAGCTGCTGGTAGCTCGACACGACACCCAGAACGAGCACGACCGCCATCAAGTAGAGCACGCCTCTTCGCATTGGCTCCACCGTGCGGGTGGCAAACGCCGGAAACCGGGCGCGAATGAGCATTCCGATCACCAGAGGCAGCAGCGTGTACGAAATCAGGCCGATGAGCATGGGGAGCACCGGCAGCGCTCCCAACTGTCCTTCGTCACCGAACATCTGCAGCGCGAGATTGATCAGGAACGGAATGCTAAACACCGTGATGACGCTGGTGAGTGCCGCCAATGTCACGCACAGCGGAACGTCGGCTCGCGCCGCAAACGAATAGGCATTCGACGTGATGCCGCTCGGACACGCCGCCAGAATAATCAGGCCGACGGCAATGAACGGTGGCGGGTTGAACAACAGTGCCAAGATGAATGCCGTCAGTGGCATCCCGATGAGCTGTCCGATGAGACCGATCGTCGCGGCCTTCGGGAAGATGATGACGCGTCTGAAATCTGCGAGCGTCAGCGACAGGCCGAGGCCGGCCATCACGAGACGCAGGACCCAAGGGACGACTTCGGCGTTGATGAACGCCGCCTGTTGGCTGAGTGCCTGCAGCAGACCCATGAAAAGCGGACCCCCTTATCCGTGCGCCACGATGCGGTTGCGCATGATACCAATTCCTTCGACCTCGGTGTCCATGATCACGCCGATCACGACGCCCAGCTCCGCTTCCCAGTCGACCTGTTGTGTGACGGCGGGGTCCCATGGAATGTCGTCGTAGGGCCCCGATACGCTGGTGGGGGCTTTGGTGGCGGGAGATCGATGGCAGCATCCCCAGACACGACGCCGAGCCGGGGCGTGGGGTCGTCCCCGGATGAAAAGGTCACGTATTTCACGGGCGCCACAGCCTATCATGCGGGACGCTCGACCTTTACGCAGCCGGGCAGACGCGGAGGTATACTCCGGGCCGATTCGCGCGGAGCCATCGGCAGGCGGCGCGGGCGTCCTCAGGGAGGGTCAACATGGATCGTATGGCCAGGATCGCTGTCGGCGGCGCTCTTCTCGTTCTACTGAGTGCGGCGCACGCCATGGGGCAGGCTACGGCACAAATTGGCGGGACAGTCGCCGATTCGAGCGGCGGTGTGCTGCCCGGCGCGACCGTGACGGCGATTCAGACCGACACGGGCTTCCGCCGGGAGGTTGTGACCGGAGCCGATGGTTCGTTCACATTCACGAATCTGGCTATCGGGCCGTATCGCCTCGAAGTGGCGCTCTCCGGCTTTCGCAGCTACGCGCAGACCGGCATCGTGCTGCAGGTCGGCAGCAGCCCGATCATCACCATCATGCTCGCGCTGGGCGAGCTGACCGAGACGGTTTCGGTAGAGGCCGCCGCACCGCTGGTCGATACGCAGCGGGCCGGCATCGGCGCGGTCATCGAAAACGAGCGCATCGTGGAGTTGCCGCTCAACGGCCGGAATCCCGTCGATCTGATCGAGCTGATCGGCGCCGCGGTGCCGGTGGGGACTGCTTCGACGCGCAGCGTCCAGGGCAGCTCGGGCGGCGTCGAGATTGCCGTGGCCGGCGGCCTCGGGAGCAGCACCGCCTACATGCTCGACGGGGCGATGCACAACAACCCGTACGACAACCTGAACCTGCCGCTGCCGTTTCCCGACGCGCTGCAGGAATTCCGCGTCGAGACGGGCGCGCTCGACGCCAGCAGCGGTGTCCATACCGGGGCGTCGGTCCACGTGGTGACGCGGTCGGGGACCAACGTCTTGCACGGCAGCGCGTTCGAGTTCCTGCGGAATCACCGCTTCAACGCGACGCACACGTTTGCCCGGGTCCGCCCCGACGGCACACGTGAAGGCGACGGCCTCAATCGGAACCAGTTCGGCGGCACGATCGGCGGGCCGATCATGTCCGACCGGCTCTTCTTCTTCGGCGGCTATCAGGGCACCTACATTCGACAGACCCCGACGAGCAACGTCGCGTTCGTGCCGACGCCGGCGATGCTGGCGGGCGACTTTACGCAGCTCGCGTCGGCGGCGTGCTCCGGACAGCAGCTGACGCTCCGTGGGCCGTTCGTGAACAACCGTGTCGATCCAGCGCTGTTCAACCCGGCGGCGCTGAACATCGCCCGCAAGCTGCCGTCTACCAACGACCCGTGCGGCCGCGTCACGTTCGGGCAGGCCGTCGATACGGACGAGGGGCAGTCGGTCGGCCGGCTCGATTTTCAGCTCGCCGAGAATCACGGCGTCTTCGGGCGCTACATCGCTACCACCTATGTGAGCCCACCGCCGCTGCGAAAGACGCCGGACAACCTGCTGGCTGCGAGCCGCGGCGGTTTCGACAACATCGCCCACTCGCTGGCGCTCGGCGAGACGTGGGTGATGAGCTCATCGATGGTCAACGCGCTCCGCGTGGCGTGGAACAACACGAACATCCATCGCCTCCACGAGGGCTTCTTCTCTGGACCCGACGTCGGGATCCGGATGTTCTCGTTTCTCCCCGACTACCTCGTCCTGACGGTCACCGGCGGGTTCAATCTCGGCACGGCGGTCCAGACCGAGGCGCGCTACCGGACCAACACGCTGCAGGTTGGCGACGATGTGACGATGGTCCGCGGGAAACATCAGCTCTCGTTCGGGGCCAACCTCGCGCGATGGGATTCGTTCACAACGGCCAACGTGCGCGCCATGGGGAACTTCGAGGTGAACGGCCAGGTGACCGGTCACGGGCTGTCCGACTTTCTGCTGGGGAACGTCAGCCAGTTCATCCAGGCCAATCCGAACTTCCTGGACATGTACCAGTGGTACGCCGGCTTCTATGCCAACGACGTCTGGCGCGCCGGGTCTCGCTTCACGCTGAACTACGGCGTGCGCTGGGAGCCGTTCTTCCCGCAGCAGATCGCCAACGACTTCATCTACAACTTCGACCTGGATCGATTCCGGCGGGGCACCAAGAGCAGCGTGTTTCGCAACGCGCCGGCCGGGTTTCTCTACCCCGGTGACGCGAGCTTCGTGGGCGGCCAGGCCGGCATGAGCCGGCAGTGGGACAACTTTGCGCCGCGCGTGGGCGCGGGCTGGGATCTGACCGGGGATGGCCGGACGTCGCTCAGATTCGGGTACAGCCTCGGCTACGACTTTGTCAACGCGCAGTACCACCTGAACACATCAGTCGCTCCGCCGTGGGGAGCCGACGTCCGCATCCTCAACGCGCGCATGGACGATCCGTTTGCCACCTTCCCCGGCGGCAATCCGTTCCCGCGGGTGTTCGATGCCAGCGCCGCGTTTCCCGTGGGAGGCCAGTACCTGGCCATCGATCCGAACCAGCGGAACACGCGGAAACAGTCGTGGAACGCCGTCGTCGAGCGGCAGATCGGCACCGACATGGCCGTGTCGGCCAGCTACATCGCCAACTACACCGATCGACTCTGGAACATGAAGGCCCTGAATCCCGCCCTGTTCATGGGGTTGGGTCCCTGCACGCTGCCCGACGGCAGCTTCCATCCGGTATGCTCCACGCCGGGGAACGTGAACCAGCGGCGCGCCCTGACGTTCGAGAACCCCGTCGAGGGACGATTCATCGCCGGCCTCGACCTCCACGACGCCAGCGGCACGCGCACCTACAACGGCCTGCTCCTGTCGTTCCAGCGGCGGTCGGCCGGTGGCGTGAATCTCAGCGCAAACTACACGCTGTCGAAGTGCGAAGGGCACCCGACCACCGATCTGCCGAACATCGGTACCGGATGGTCGAAGCCCGACGATCCCGATTTCGATCGCGGCGCCTGCGAGGCCGATCGACGGCACGTCGTCAACATGACGGTGGGTGTCCAGACACCGGATCTCGGCGACGGTCTGGCGGCGGCGCTGGTGGGCGGGTGGAGGGTGAACGGCATTCTGCGCGCGATGTCGGGGTGGCCGTTGACCGCCACCACCGGGCAGGACCGCGCGCTGAACGGCATCACTAGCGGAACCGTGACGAATCAGCGCGGCAACCTGGTGCTCGACAATCCGTACGGCGACAAGACACCGGACAACTGGCTCAACCCGCTGGCGTTCCAGCAGCCGGCCCTTGGCACCTTCGGCAACACCACGCGCGGCCAATTCCGGGGACCGGGGCGCTGGGCCGCCGACCTGGTGCTGGCACGCATGCTTCGGCTCGGCACAGGCCAGCAGATCGAGCTTCGGGCCGAGGCATTCAACGTGTTCAACACGGTACGGTGGGGCAACCCGATCATCAACCTGAGCAACCGGAATTTCGGCCGGATTCTGCCCCAGGGGACAGCCGCGCTGGCGTCGGGCGGTACGCCGGACCGCGCCAGTCAGTTTGGCGCCGACGATCCCCGTATCCTGCAGTTTGCGCTGAAGTATCAGTTCTGAGCTCAGTCATGCGCTTGTGCCGATTCGGTGACGATCGCCTGGGCCTGGTCGAGGGCGAGTACATCAGGGACGTGACGGCAGCGCTCGAGGTTCTGCCGTCCTATCGCTATCCTCTTCCCGATCACGACGTGTTCGTGGCCAATCTCGACAAGGTCAGGGCGCGCGCCGAAGCCGTGCGTGACCAGGCGCCGATTCTTCCGCTCGCTGGCGCAAAGCTGATCAGTCCGGTGGCCAACCCCGGCAAGATCATTGCTGCGCCGGTGAACTATCAGAAGCACCTCGACGAAGTGAAGTCCGACAGCCAGATTCATGCGAACAATCCCGCGCACACGATCACCATCCAGCAGGCGGGCGTGTTTCTGAAGGCGACGAGCTCGCTGGTCGGTCCCGGCGAAGGCATTGCCGTCCGGAAGCCGGACCGGCGAACCGATCACGAGGTGGAGCTGGCGTTTGTGATTGGCAGAACGGCCAGCCACGTGTCGCGCCGTGAGGCGCTTGGCTGCGTGGCCGGCTACGCCATCGGGCTCGATGTGACGATTCGTGGCTCGGAGGACCGAAGCCTGCGAAAATCGCCAGACAGCTACACCGTGCTCGGCCCCTGGCTCGTGACGGCCGACGAGATTCCGGACCCTGGTGCGCTCGATTTGGAGATTTCTGTTAACGGCGAGCGGCGCCAGAGGTCGAACACGAAGTACTTGATTCTGGGCATCGCCGAGCTGATCGAGCTCGCGTCTTCGTTCTACACGCTGCGTCCAGGGGACATCGTGTTGACGGGAACCCCCGAAGGTGTCAGCCCCATCCATCCCGGCGACCGCATCGTCGCAGCCATCGAGCGGATTGGTACCATGGAAGTCGACGTTCGGTCTGCCGAAGCCGCGCGCGGCGGGTCCGACGGGACGCGCCCTCCAGCTGTCACCGGCACGTCGCGGCCAACTCCTAGGCCGGGTCCTTTTGGACCCGGCAGCTGAAAGCAGCACCATGGAAAGCACAACCGCCACCATCATCCCGAAGTCGGACCTTTCGCCCGAGCGGCGTGACTTGTACGCGCGCCTCGATCAGAAGAACACCGCACCCCTGTGGGAGGTCCTGGGCAAGATCATTCCGCTCGAGCCGACGCCCGAGATTGTCCCGGTCATGTGGCACTACGGCGATGTGCGACCGCTGCTGATGGAAGCAGGCCGGCTGCTCACGGCACGAGAGGCGGAGCGCCGCGTAATCGTGCTGGAGAACCCCGGGCTTCGGGGGCAGTCGCGGATTACGCAGAGCCTCTATGCCGGGTTGCAACTGATTCTGCCTGGTGAGATTGCACCGGCTCATCGCCACGCTGCCGCTGCGCTGCGCTTCATCATTGAAGGGACGGGCGCGTATACCGCGGTGGAGGGCGAACGGACGACCATGCACCCGGGTGATTTCATCCTCACACCCTCGTGGACCTATCACGACCATGGCAACCCGGGCGATGTACCGGTCGTGTGGCTCGACGGCCTCGACGTCCCGATCGTGAACCTGTTCGATGCGAGCTTCCGCGAGAGCTTTCCCGGCGAGACGCAGCCGAACACGGTGGCCGACGGCGACTCGCAGGCACGGTACGCCGCGAACATGCTGCCGGTCGACTGGGAGCCGGCCAGGCCTTCGTCGCCCATTTTCAACTATCCGTATTCGCGCAGCCGGGAGACGCTCGAGCACCTGTCCCGACACGCATCGATTCATCACGCCCACGGGGTGAAGATGCGCTACATCAACCCGGCCACCGGGGGTGCCCCGATGCCGACGATTGGCGCGTTCATGCAACTGTTGCCGGAAGGATTCAGAGGGGTTGCGTACCGCGCCACCGACTCGACGGTGTTGGCCGCGGTCGAAGGGCGCGGTCGGACGCGCGTCGGCGACACAGCCTACGAATGGGGACCGCGCGACATCTTCGTGGCTCCGTCGTGGACGTGGATTGCCCACGAGGCAAGCGAGGACGCGGTGCTGTTCAGCTTCTCGGATCGACCGGCACAGAAGGCGCTCGGCCTCTGGCGGGAACAGACCAGCGAGAACCGAACGTGAACGCGAACCGAGCAGTGAGAACATAGAAGTGTGAACGACCAACTCACCGTCCATTCGCGCACGTACCGCATCGGCCAGATCGTTCCAAGCTCTAATACAACGATGGAAACGGAAGTCCCGGCGATGCTGCGCGCACGGGAAGCCGTGGCCCCTGAGCGCTTCACGTGTCACTCCAGCCGGATGCGCATGAAGCAGGTCACCAGGGAGGAGCTGGCGGCGATGGATGCCGATTCCGAGCGGTGCGCCGCGGAACTGACGGACGCGCGGGTCGATGTCATCGGCTATGCCTGCCTCGTGGCGATCATGAGCATGGGGGTCCGGTACCACTGCCAGTCGGAGCGGCGTCTGCACGATGTGACGGCACGGGAAGGGGCTGCGACGCCCGTCGTGACGAGTGCGGGCGCACTCGTTCATGGTCTGAAGACGCTCGGGGCGACGAAGATTGCTCTGGTCGCCCCGTATGTGAAGCCGCTCACGTGCCTCGTGGCCGACTACATCCGGCACGAAGGGTTCAATGTCGTCGACACCGTGTCGCTCGAGATTCCGGACAACGTGGAAGTCGGTCGCCGCGATCCGATGGCGCTCGTCGATATCTACAAACAGCTCGATCTCGACGGCGTGGAGGTGCTGGTGCTCTCATCGTGCGTGCAGATGCCATCACTGGCCGCGATTCCGGTTGTAGAGAGAGCGTGTGGCCTGCCGGTGGTGTCGGCCGCCATCTGCACCACGTATCAGATGCTGCAGAAGTTGGGACTGAAGGCGTACGTGCCGAACGCAGGCACGCTGCTCTCCGGGACGTACGCGTAAGGACGCCGATCCGCTCTCACCCGGGGTCACGGCGTTCCATGCCGAATGGCTGCGCCCGGTTGGCGGTGCGACCTGGAACCCTGGCTCCGGTGAGGCGCCCTGGCGGGTCCGCGCTACAATGCGAACGTGGAGGAGCTGATCAGGCACCTGCTGGTCGAACTGGGCGAAGACCCGGCGCGCGAAGGTCTTGTCCGCACCCCGCAGCGCGTCGAGCGCGCACTCAAGTTCCTGACCGGCGGATACACGGCGGATATCGACGTCATCCTGAACGGCGCGCTGTTCACCGTTGACTACAGCGAGATGGTCATCGTGAAGGACGTCGATTTCTACAGCCTCTGCGAGCACCACATGTTGCCGTTTTTCGGGAAGTGCCACGTGGCCTACATTCCCAGGCGGCACGTGATCGGATTGAGCAAGATTCCCCGGCTGGTCGACGTGTTCGCGCGGCGCCTGCAGATCCAGGAGCGGATGACGAACCAGATTGCCCAGACGATTCTCGAGAAGATCAACCCACTGGGCGTGGCGGTCGTGTGCGAAGGAACCCATCTGTGCATGTCGATGCGCGGTGTGGAGAAGCAGAACTCGTTTGCGGTGACGAGCGCCATGCTCGGCGCTTTCCGCGACAATGCGAGGACGCGCATGGAATTTCTCGAGCTGATCAAGCACAGGCACGAGGTGCCCTCCGGGGTTCCATCCATTGCGGGGCTGACCTGCGTCGGCGATTGATCATGCGCGCGCTCGGTTGCCTGCTGCTCATCGGACTCTGGTGGCCGCTGGCGCTCGATGCACAGACGAGGCGGCGTGCGCCCGCGCCGCCGGCTCTGAAGACGGAACCGGCCGTGGTGGAGTGTCCGTCGCTTCTTGGCGAGGGGGTCAAGACCAGGCGATCCTTCTGTGACGTGTTGACGGGTCGCGATCCGATGGCGGGTGTCATCATCCGGCTCCCCCCGCACACGGGACCGGTCACTCTGACCTTCGATCTCCACAACCGCCACACATACTCAGAGGAGCTGATCAAGACGAACCGGGCGTACCGGCACTATACGGCGACGATCGGCGTCTTGACCGCGGACAATACGCTGCTGACGCGCGCCGTCGTGCAGAACGAGTTCCGCACGCCCGCCGACCTGATCGACCGCGTGTCGGGAGGGGCCGGCCCCGGCGGCGTCAAGGCGGTCGCGCCGACCGGCGTGGAATCGATCACCGTGACGATTCCCGCCGAAGAGCAGCTGGCCAGCGTCCTCGGCGAGAAACTGTCCACCGTGCGGCCTGATGGCATCGACAATTTCAGCGCTCCGGGTCGTCCGGTGGCCGTCATCAGCAACGTTCAGGTGCAGTACCGGCCCGGACCGGTTCCCCGGACGCCCGTCCGACGTGAGCGACCACGCTGAACTGCTGACGATCATCGTTCCCGTCTACAACGAGGTCGCAACGTCGCGGGCCGTGGTCGATCGGTTGCTGGCCGTCGATCTGCCGCTGCCGCGTGAAATCGTCGTGGTCGACGACGGCTCCACCGATGGCACCGCCCAGGTTCTCGATGCGGCTGTCGGCGAGCGGCTGCCGATCGCGGTGCTCCACGCCGGACGGAACGGCGGGAAAGGCGCGGCTATTCGCCTGGGACTGCGGCACGCCCGCGGGTCCATCGTGGCAATCCAGGACGCCGACCTCGAGCTCGATCCGCAGCAGCTGGCCGATCTCGTCGCCCCGATTCTGCGCGGTACGGCCGACGTGGTATACGGGTCGCGGTTCCTTGGCGGGCGGGCCGGTGCGCCCCTTGTGACCTTTGTGGCGAATCGGATTCTCACGGGTGCCACGAACCTGTTGTTCGGCGCGTCGCTGACCGACATGGAGACCTGCTACAAAGTCATGCGAACGAGTGTGGCGCGGTCCCTTGACCTGAGCGCGGACCGATTCGACATCGAGCCGCAGATTACGGCACGGCTGCTGCGTCGAGGCCATCGCATCCACGAACGCCCGGTTCGTTTCGAGGCGCGGTCGCGCGCCGAGGGCAAGAAGATTGGCTGGCGCGACGGTGTCCGCGCGCTGCGTGTCCTCGTGAGCGAGCGCGTGCGCTGATGCGGACAGTACTTCTCACCCTCCTGCTGGCATCCGTGGTCACGGTCGGTCTTCGGTGGGGGACTTTCGTGGCCGGCGGCTCCGACTCCTACTGTTATGTCCATCAGGCGCAGCGATGGGCCTCGGGACGGCTGCAGGTGCCAGAACCGCTGGCGCTCGAAGCGCCGTGGCCGAATGCGCCCCTGACCTTCGCACCGGCAGGTCACTTGCCGTCCCCGACTGCACCAGGGGCCATTGTCCCTATCTGCCCCGCCGGCCTCTCCATCGCGATGGCGCCGCTTGTCGCGCTCGGTGGTGTCCGGGCAGCCTTCCTGCTGGTGCCGCTCTTCGGCGCGCTCCTGGTGGCCGCCACGTGTGTCGTGGCCTCGCGTTTCAGTCCGCGAATTGCGTTGGCGTGTGGGCTCGTTGTCGCCTCGAGTCCTGTCTTTCTGTATCAACTGGTCCAGCCCATGAGCGACGTCCCCGCGGCAGCACTGTGGATCCTGTCGGTCGCGTTCGTCACGGGCGTGCGCCGGCGCGATCCCGTGCTTGGGGGGACGACAGCGGCGGCCGCGGTGCTCATGCGACCGAATCTCGTGCCGTTGGGAATTCCGCTGGCGTTGTTTCTCCTGTTCCGGCCCGAGCGAACGTGGCACGAGCGCGTCCGGGCCGGAGCGGCGTTTGGCGCCTATGCCGCGCTCGGTCCCATTGCTGTCGCGCTCATTCAGTACTCGTTCTACGGATCGCCGCTCGCTTCGGGCTACGGAGCGCTCGACGCCCTGTTCAGCATCGAGAATATTGCGCCAAACGCGGTCCGGTATGCCTCCTGGCTCACTGACACGCAGACCACTGTCTGGGTGCTGGCTGCAGCGGCGCCGTTCCTAGTGCCCGGGGCCGTAACAGGGCTCTGCCTTGCACTGTTCCTGATCAACGTCGCGTGTTACCTGCCGTACGTCGTGTTCGACGACTGGTCCTACGTTCGGTTTCTACTGCCGACGCTCCCGCTGGCGATCGTCCTGGCGATCGCTTCGATCGATTCGATCCTTCGCCGTGTTGTGCCATGGTTGGCGCGCCCGGCCGTTGCCGTCGTGGCCGTGATGCTGGTGGTGATATACGTGGGCGAAGCGGAGATCCGGCATGTGTTCCGGCTGCACTTCCTCGAAGCCCGCTACGAGCGGGCAGGCACTTTCGTCGATCGGCGGCTGCCTCCCAACGCGATCGTCATCACCACCTCAGGAAGCGGTAGTGTGAGGTTGTACGCCGGACGGCGGACGCTGCTCTGGGACTCGCTCGATCCGGCATGGCTCGACCGCGCCGTGGCGTACCTGCGTCTGCGTGGCCTCGAACCCTTTCTGCTCTTCGAGACCGGCGAGGAGCCGCTGTTCCGTAAACGATTTGCGTCGAGCCCGCTCGGTGCCCTCGATTGGCCTCCAGCCGCCGAAGTGGCGTCGCGCGTGCGCATCTACCGGCCGGACGATCGCGACAAGTATTTGCGGGGGAGTCAGGCGCCTACGGAATACGCGCCGTAGCCAGCCCGTTGTTCATTTCCACAGGCCACAGTGTCACGGAGACACGGAGTGCGGACACCTTGGGATCTGAAGATATGTGGCACGTGGAGGTGACAATGCGTTAGCTCGCTGTGATCTCGTCGAGTCTGACGAGGAGCGCGGCGAATCGAGATTGCTCGGGATCGAAGAAGTGCCAGTTGTCGCATGCCGGCGCCTCTTCCGAGGTGACGTCGGATCCCTCCGGCACGAAGCCCGGCAGTGCCTCCGGCGACACTGAAGCGCCCTTGGACACCATGCCTGACAGGTCCTCCGGCATGAAGTGCATGATGTCCTCCGACAGCACATCCGACAGGGCCTTCGAGATCGCGGCGTCGACCTGCGGCCGGGCCGGGGGCAAGTCGCTCGCGGCGGGCGGTTCGCTGAAAGAGGGGATCGGCACAGGATCCAGCAGTCCCTCGGAGATGAACGCCGAAAGATCGAACTCCGCGAGGACAGGCGACTCGTCGTCGTTCGCCGGCTGGGACTCGCCCAGCGCAACAGTCGCAGGGACTCCTGCGCCCACGGAAGAACGAGAATGCCTCCGGCGTGCCTCCGCCGCTCCCTTCAAGTAGAGGGCGACCTGCTCCGCAAACGTGTCGGCTTCACAGGCGTCAGGACCGGCCATGTGCGGCCTGTCGCGCCGCAACGTGGCAAACATGCCCGCTCCGAACGACGGTGGCTCAGCCGCCTGGAGCGTCGGACTCGTCAGTGTCTGGATGTGAGCGGCGGCGTCCCCGAGCTCGCGCAATCGTCCCGTGAGCGCCAGGTCGTCCCTGGCTGAGAGCAGCGCTGGTGTGAGGATTAGGTCTGGCATCTGCTCGCCGAGCACCGTCAACGCGCCGTCCACCGAATCGGTCAACAGCAGCTCGGCATTCACCTGACGCGCGATCGATCTCAGCTGCGATGCCTTCACGCGGTCGGGCTCAATCGCAAGGATCAGCGGCGTCGTCACGCTCGCATCATGCCCAGCAGAAGGACGGTGGCAACCACGATGAAGATCATCAGCGGCGCGTGCTCGAGGCTTTGAGTACGTGCCGCCTCGAACAGCGTGGCCCCGACCTCACCCAGTTGTGTTCCGACACCGCCAACGGTCTCTGATGAGAGGGCAAGGCGAAACCGTTCGCGTACACGCTCGTCGATCGACACGAGCACCGCCAGCACGAAGGCGAGCACGCCCACGGTTGCCAGTGCGTCGCTCCAGAAGTACCGTACGCGAGACTTCAAAGGCGGATCCTTCCCGGCGGTTGCCTCGCAATACTCGTTCCCGGAATGCATGTCACGGAACTCGATGTCGCCGGGACGCTTTTGGCGGTCGATTGCCGCAGACTTTCTGCGCTGTCGGGTCCGTGGCGGCTAGGCGCCACCTCGCCTTGAAATTACAGATGTGAGCGCGTGTGGCCAAGACTGCGACTGACGTGGGGTGGGGTGGCCCTCGCCGGTAGTCCCGCCGTCCCGTCCTGAGGCACACCGTCCGACGCGCACGAAATCGACGAAGGCGGTTACGAATGTGCGGCGGTGCGCCGCTGACCGCCGGGCTCTCGCGAAGCGTCGTGGCGGTAGTGGTGCACCCGCTAAGTCCGTCGATAGAGACCACTTGAGCGTCCGACGACGTGGCGGTCCTGTGGCGTGGCACGTCCGTTGCGCAGTAGCCGTCCGTTGTCGCGACCACGTCATCAGTCGTGGCCGCATCTCGATTCACTGAAGTGCGCGTCCGTGCAACGACGCGCGGAGGAACATCAATGGTGAATGCACTTGTCCGTTTCCGTGCGCTCTTGCGTGACGACGAAGGCCAGGACCTGATCGAGTATGCGCTTCTCGCAGGGTTGATCGCGCTCGTGGCCGTGGTCGCCATCGGCGACGCGGGAGAAGAAGTCAACATTATCTGGGGCAAGATCGTCGGCTCGCTGCAGACAGTGCCATAG
>JBOGIR010000194.1:0-13694 GCA_050742335.1 Vicinamibacterales bacterium
CTGAGTGCCGCCACAACTGCGAAGAGGTCGCCAGAAACAGGCGACCTCTCGCTGCAAGTTGTGATGGTTGCGGGGGGGGGATTTGAACCCCCGACCTTTGGGTTATGAGCCCAACGAGCTACCGGACTGCTCCACCCCGCGTCAATGTGACTGGCGGGTAGTCGCTGGGTGGCAGCTAGTACTCATGGCCCGCGCCGGCGTGCCATGGCTTCCAACAACCACACTAACGGCCTACCGCCTACCGTCTACTTACTGTCTACCACCCCGAAGAACCTCCAATGTAACACGCAGGTTCGAGGGCGTAAAGGCCAGCAGGTGCCTGCTAGCGGGGATCTGGCGATTCGACGTCCCTGATGATGAACAGCTTTTCGCCGGGACGAATCAGGCCGAGCTCGCGGCGGGCGATTTCCTCAATGGTGGCCGGATCCTCCCGCAGACGCCGCGCCTCCTCGCGCAGCCGGGCATTCTCTGCGCGAGAATCGGCCAGCGACTGTTCCAGGCTGCGATATCGCTGTCGTGCCTGCATCATCGCCAGCAGACCCTTGTCGCCGACGAGCGCGTCAATCAGCAGCACGCAGCCCACCGCCAGCAGGAGGTACTGGACGGTGCGGCGGTGGCGCTTGCGCGGCTGCTGCCCGTCCGGGTCGCGCACCGAGGAGGATCTCTTCACCGTGTGCCACAATAGCGCGTTTTGATCGTGAGTACAAGCGAAAAATTGCGTTCGAGTCCAGATTGCGACGCCGTGATCGTCCTCACGACGCTCGGTGCCGACGCGGACGCCGCAGCGTTGGCACGGACGCTCGTAGAGGAACGGTTCGCCGCCTGCGTGAACGTGCTGCCGCCGATGGCGTCGGTCTATCGCTGGCAGGGCCGTATCGAACAGGAGCAGGAACGCCAGCTCGTCATCAAGACCACCGAGGGGCGCGTCGCCGCGCTCGAGGAGCGACTCCGACAACTGCATCCGTACGAGCTGCCCGAATTCCTCGTGTTTCGAGCGGCGGGTGGATCGGAGGCGTACGTGCGGTGGGTGGGGGAGAGCACGACGCCGGCGGACTGAATTCGTATTCGCCGGGTCCACCCGTGGGGCCCGGCCTACGTACTGCGGTAACCCCTCGAGCCTTTGTCGAGGGGTGAAGCCGGAGAGCACACACGGTCCGGCTAAAGCCGGACACTACGTACGCCAGGATGTCCAACCCGGAAGACTGAAGCCGTACACTACGTACGCCAAGTCGAACGATCCGAACGCCCCGAACGACTCAGATCAACTCCGTGTCTCTGTGTCTCCGTGGCCCGTACCAGGACTAGGTTCATGCCTGGCGAACGGGCGGCGGCGACTCGCGCCGATAGCGCAGATACTCGAACACCATCGGGAGCACCGACAGCACCACGATGCCGAGCGCCACGAGCGAAAAGTTCTCCCTGACGAGCGGCACGTTGCCGAAGAGGTACCCCGCGCCCACGCAGAGGCCGACCCAGCCAAGCCCGCCCGTCACGTTGTACACCGCAAACGCGCGATACGACATCTCCGCCACACCCGCCACGAACGGCACGAAGGTCCGCACGATCGGGACGAACCGGGCCAGGACGATCGCTTTGCCGCCGTGCCGCTCGAAGAAGTCATGCGATCGGGCGATGTAGGCCGGGTTGACCCAGCGGCCCCAGCGTCGATTGGTCCGGGACAGGTGAATGATCCGCAGGCCCACGGAGCGGCCAATCGAATAGTTCACCGCGTCGCCGGCGACGGCGGCCACGACGAGCAGCAGCGCGGCGAACCGGACGTCGAGCGCCCCCGCCGCCGCGATGGCGCCGGCCGCGAACAGCAGCGAGTCACCCGGCAGAAACGGCGTCACGACCAGGCCGGTCTCGGCAAAGACGATGACGAAGAGAATGGCGTAGATCCAGATGCCGTAGGTCGCCACCAGCTCCAGCAGGTAGCGATCGACGTGCAAGGCGAAGTCAATGAGTTCGGCCACGTGCCTCGGTCCTCAGCGTCCGGTTGGCAGTCTGTCCTGATTCGAACCATCCAAGGGCCTGCCCTTGATATCGCAGTGAAGATGCCCTTGTCTGGTTGGCAGTATCTTCTTGGCGCGCTCCGCGCGCCTGGGACCGCTATTCCGCGTATTCACAACGAGCACAAGATTAGCGTGTGGGGCCGTATAGCGGTCCACGGATCACGCACGCTGGACACGGTCCAGCGCCTGCGCCAGGTCGTCCTCGAGGTCCTCGAGGTCCTCGATGCCCACCGACAGGCGCACCAGGTCATCGGTGATGCCAAGCTGCTGGCGCTGGTCGGGAGGGACCGCGCCGTGGGTCATCGTGGCCGGGTGGCTGATGAGCGTTTCGACGCCCCCGAGGCTTTCCGCCAGCGAGATGAGCCGCACGCCGTTGAGCAGGGTCCGCGCACGCTCGAACGATCCAAGTCGAAACGCAATGAGGCCGCCAAAGCCCCGCATCTGCCGTTTGGCCAGCTCGTGCTGCGGATGCGACGCGAGCCCAGGGTAGTACACGGCGGTCACCTCCGGGCGCGACGCCAGATACCCGGCCAGCGCCATGGCGTTGGCGTTGTGCCGCTCCATGCGCACGGGCAGCGTCTTGACGCCGCGCAGCACCAGCCACGCGTCCATCGGGCCGAGGATGGCGCCCTCGGCATTCTGGACGAAGCGGAGCCACTCGATGTGATCGTCACGGACCGCAATCACGGCGCCGCCCACGCTGTCCGAGTGCCCGTTCAGAAACTTGGTCGTGCTGTGAATGACCAGATCGGCGCCGAACTCGATCGGCCGCTGCACGTACGGGCTGGCAAACGTGTTGTCGACGGCCACGGGAATGCCGTGGCCGTGCGCAATCGTGCAGGCCGCGGCCAGATCGGTGACGGCCAGCATCGGGTTGGTCGGCGTCTCGAGAAAGAGGAGCCGGGTTGCCGGCCGGATCGCCTGCTCCACCTCGCGCAACTGCGCTGTGTCGACGTAGGTAAAATCGAGCGCGTACTTCCGCAGCACGCGCTCGAACAGCCGGTAGGTGCCGCCGTACAGGTTGGCGGTGGCCACGACGTGGTCGCCCGATTCGAGCAGGGTCGTCACGGCGGAGGTCGCCGCCATGCCGGAGGCGAAGCAGAAGGCCACCCTTCCGCCCTCGATGGCGGCGAGGTTGGCCTCGAGCGCCGATCGCGTCGGGTTCTGCGTGCGCGCGTACTCGTACCCCTTGTGCACGCCGAGCGCGTCCTGCACGTAGGTCGAGGTCTGATAGATTGGGGTGATGATCGCGCCGGTTGAGGGGTCGGGCGTCTGGCCTGCGTGGATGCAGCGGGTGCTGAAGCGGGCGTTCTCGACTGATGTCACGATGCCCCATTCTATGCTGCAACCCGCGTTCACCCGTCAGCAATGAATCCGCCTTCTGCCATCGGCCTTCGGCAGTTCGACGCATGGAACCGATAGTCGTCTTCACCACCCGCTCCGACATCGAAGCCAGCGTCGTCACGGCGCTCCTCGACAGCCACGGCATCGCCAGCTTTCGCATCTCGGGCAATCCGCAGGCACTCTGGCCGATGACGGTCAACCCGCTCGGTGAAATCCGGATTGCCGTTCCCGGCCAGGAGGCCGACGAGGCGCGCCGCGTGATCGACAGCCACCGCGAAGACGTCGGCACGCGGGTGATTCGCCTCAGAGACGAGTTCGACGAGCTGCAGCAGCGCATCGGCTACCGGTTCAAGGATCGCGGACTGCTGGAGCACGCGCTCACGCACAGGTCGCGGGCGGCCGAGGACGTGTCCGGCGGCGTGTACGACAACGAGTCGCTCGAGTTTCTCGGCGACGCGGTACTCGGACTCGTCGTCGCCGACGCGCTGTTCCGTCGATATCCGGATTACACCGAAGGGCAGAAGTCGAAGATCAAGGCGGCGGTCGTCTCCACGCAGTCGCTGGCGCGCCACGCGGAGGTGATCCGCCTGGGCGAGCACCTGCTGCTCGGCCGCGGCGAGGAGAAGACGGGCGGCCGCTTCAAGCAGGCGCTGCTCGCCGACGGTTACGAAGCGCTGATCGCCGCCGTGTATCTCGATGGGGGACTGCCCGCGGCCGCGGCGTTTCTCGAGCGCGAGCTCAGCGACGCGATTGCCGCCGGGGCGCAGCAGGACGTGGTCGGTATGGATTACAAGTCGGCGCTGCAAGAGCGGCTGCAGCAGTCGGGCCGCCCGCTGCCCGAATACCGCGTGGCGGCCGCGTCGGGCCCCGACCACCGCAAGCTGTTCACCATCGAGGTGGTCGTGAGCGGAGACATCCTCGGCACCGCGACGGGCAGGGCCAAGAAGGAGGCGGAGCAGGAGGCGGCGAGGATCGCATTGCAGCAAGTCGAAAGTTCAAAATGAAAAGTGCAAAGTAAGTTGGCAAGTAGCATGTACTTGTCACTTACTTGTCCACTTTGAACTTTCCACTTTGCACTTCTCAGTCTATCTCGATGATTCCCCAGCTCTTCCTCTCGTCCGGCGTCGCGTCGATGGCGCCGGCATAGGCAAGGGCCGGTGTGGGTTCGCGCGGAGGCACGCGCGCGGCGGCGTGACGCTGTACCTCGCGCGCGACGTCCTCCTCGGTCGGAGGCTCCGGACGGCAGTGCAGCCGCACCCACAGCCGAAGCAGCGGATCGGTGAAGCTGTATCGCTTCTGCTTCGAGGTGACGAGGTCCACATCCTCGAGCCACGAGAGATAGTCTTTCGTGGAACCGGGGGTGCGGTGCAGCAGCAGGGAGATTTCGGTGAGCGTGAGCGACTCTTCCTCCGCAAGGATATCGAGGATCGCCTTGAGCGCCCCGTACCCACGCGCGCGGTGGAGGCGCAGCTCGTAGCAGAAGCGGCACCATCGCTCGAGCGCGTGCCCGGGCGCCAGCAGCGCCGTCAGGGCGCCGACGGGATCGGCGCTTCGTCCCATCTGGCTCATCATGTCGGCGATCGCGCGCACGTAGACGACGCGGCCGTCGGTGAGGCCCTGCACCACCCGCACCAGGTAGTCGCGGTCGTCGGTCGGCGTCTGCTCGTAGCCGTTGAACGCCGGCGCAAGCATCTGCGTGACGTCGATCTGTGAGAGCGACGGGACGTGGATCACCTCGAAGCGCGCGTCCGCGTCGCGCAGCAGCCGGTGCACGCGCGCCGTGTACCGCGTAGTCAGGACGAAGCGGTTGGGGCTCGCCGACAGCGCCTGGAGCAGATCGCGCAGCACATGCCGCAGGCCGGGGAAGCTCTCGAAGGTGCGGAGCTCGAGAATTTCGTCGAACAGGAAGGTGCAGGGTGCGCCGGCCGGCGCGCGCGCCGTGTCGAGAAAGCCCAGAAACGCATCGAACGCCTCGCGCGCGCTGGCCGGCGTCCGGTCGCGGCCGTGCCACGGGAAGGGAGACGAAGCGGTCACCGCCTGGAAAAAACGTTCCGGCGTGGTGGCGCACCGCTCCACATCGATGTACTGGGTCGCGCCGCGGCTGATGCGATCGCCCAGCCGCCGCAGCAGCGATGTGCGGCCGGTGCCACACCCGCCTGGCACGACCGGAATCCGTGATGGTGACGCCTCCAGCGCGCCCAATACGCGCCGGTCGAATCCGGCAGACGGACTCGTCATTGCTTGCACCCCGCTTCCCGGACCGGTGTCCCCAGTCCCAATGCCTAAAGCCCAGAGTCCAGAGCCGAAAGCCCAGAACCCTAGTGATCCTGTGGCACCGGCTCACGCATCGGGAGCCTGATGCCGTGTGATTTCGCCGTAGCGAGCGCCTCCGGATAGCCCGCGTCGGCATGTCGCGCCACGCCAAGGCCGGGGTCGCACGTCAGCACCCGCTCGATCCGCTCGTCGGCGTCCGGCGTGCCGTCGGCAACCACGACCATGCCGGCGTGGAGCGAGTAGCCGATGCCGACGCCCCCGCCGTGGTGCACCGACACCCACGTGGCGCCCGCCGACGCGTTCAGCAGCGCGTTCAGCACCGGCCAGTCGGCAATCGCGTCGCTGCCGTCGAGCATCCCTTCCGTTTCGCGATAGGGCGACGCCACCGATCCAGCGTCGAGATGATCGCGGCCGATGACGATCGGCGCCTTGATCGCGCCCGCGCGCACCAGCTCGTTGAGGCGACGCCCGAACCTCGCGCGATCGCCGTAGCCGAGCCAGCAGATTCGCGCCGGCAGTCCCTGAAACGTCACGCGCGCGCGCGCCATCTGAATCCAGCGGCACAGCGCCTCGTCGTCGGGAAACATGTCGAGCGCAGCCTGATCGGTGACACGAATGTCGTCGGGATCTCCTGAGAGCGCCACCCAGCGGAACGGCCCCTTGCCCTCGCAGAAGAGAGGACGCACATATTCCGGCACAAAGCCGGGAATGTCAAACGCGTGGTCGACGCCCGCGCGTCTGGCCTGCGCGCGAATGTTGTTGCCGTAGTCGAAGGTGACCGCGCCGCGCGCGCGAAGCACGAGCATGGCTTCCACGTGGCGCGCCATCGAGGCCATCGCGCGCTCGATGTAGCGCTCCGGCTGGTGCTCGCGGAGCACCGCCGCTTCCGCCAGTGACAGGCCCTGCGGTATGTACCCGTTGAGCGCATCGTGCGCCGACGTCTGGTCCGTCAGGATGTCCGGCACCACGCCGCGTCGCAGAATCTCGGGCAGCAGCTCTGCGGCGTTTCCTTCGACGCCAATCGAACGTGCGGTTCGCGTGCGTCGCCAGGCGTCGAGTGTGTCGAGCGCCTCGTCCAGGCTGGTGGTCGCTTCGTCGAGATACCCGGTTGCGAGCCGCCGCGCGATCCGGTCCGGATCGACCTCGACGACGAGCGCTGCGGCGCCGTTCATGGTAGCGGCCAGCGGCTGGGCGCCACCCATGCCCCCCAGGCCTGCCGTCACCACCGTGCGTCCCTCGAGCGAGCCGCCGAAATGTCGCCGTGCGGCGGCGGCGAACGTTTCGTAGGTACCTTGCAAAATCCCCTGTGTTCCGATGTAAATCCAGCTCCCGGCGGTCATCTGGCCATACATGGTCAGCCCGCGATCCTCGAGATCGCGGAAATTTTCCCAGGTGGCCCACGCCGGCACGAGGAGCGCGTTGGCAATGAGCACGCGCGGCGCGCCCGAATGCGTGCGGAACACGCCGACGGGCTTACCCGACTGGATGAGGAGCGTCTCGTCATGGTCGAGCCGGCGCAGCGCGCCGACGATCGCCCCGTACGCTTCCCAGTTGCGCGCCGCCTTGCCGGATCCGCCGTACACGACCAGCTCGTCGGGACGTTCCGCGACATCCGGGTCGAGGTTGTTCATCAACATGCGCAGGGCCGCTTCCTGCGGCCAGGCTTTGCACGACAGCGTGGAGCCGCGCGGCGCCCGGATCATGCGCGTGGCAATGGTCATCAGCAGTGGAAGAGGAACCGGAGAATGGGAACGCGAAAGATCAGAAGGTAAGAAGCGCGCGCTCGCTTGTCAAATAATTTCCCAAAAAAAGTTTTCAATTGACTTTCAGCATGCACGCGCGTTCGAGCTCGCCCGATACAATCGTGTCGGAAATCGTACGAAGATCGAGCGACAACGAACGATCGTGCTCGACCGCCGGCACACGCGTGCGAATGAAATCATGCGCGCGCATGAGCGGCACGGACGAGACGAGCGGCTGCAGCAGATCGATCGCTTCCGACGCGCACAGCAGCTCGCACGCGAGCACGTAACGCGCGAGCTCGGCGGCGCGCGCCGCCTTGAGCGCGGCGGCCATGCTCATGCTGACGTGATCTTCGCGGTTGCCCGACGTCGGAATCGTGTCGACGCTGGCCGGATGCGCCGTCGTCTTCAGCTCGGATGTTAGCGCGGCCGCCGTCACTTGCGCCATCATCAGCCCCGATTCGAGTCCACCATGTCGCGTGAGGAACGCCGGGAGGCCGCTGAGCGCGGGATTGACGAGCCGCTCGCAGCGCCGCTCGCTGATGGTGGCCAGGTGCGCGAGGGCGATGCACACCACGTCGCACGCGAGCGCCACCGGCGCGCCGTGGAAATTGCCGCCCGACACGATGTCGCCCGACTCCTGGAACACCATCGGATTGTCGGTGGCGGCGTTGGCCTCGGTGTGGAACACGCGCCGCGCAAAGGCGAGCGCGTCGCGGGCGGCGCCGTGCACCTGAGGGCTGCAGCGCATGGAATAGGCGTCCTGCACACGACCGCAGTTGGCGTGCGAGGCGTTGATGGGGCTCCCGTCCAGCAGCGCCAGCACGTTGGCCGCCGACGTCTGCTGGCCGGCGAAGCCGCGCGCCTCGTGAATGCGCGGGTCGAAGGGGCGGGTCGACCCCCGCAGCGCGTCGATACTCATGGCAGCCGCGATATCGGCGGCGCGCGCCAGCCGTTCGGCCTCCGCCACGGTCAGACCGAGCAGGGCGGTCGACGCCTGCGTCCCGTTGATGAGGGCGAGTCCTTCTTTGGCGGCCAGCGCGACGGGCGTCAACCCGACGCGGCGCAAGGCGAGCGCGCCAGACTCCCGTCCGTCGCCGTGCCATGCCTCCCCCTCGCCAATGAGCACCAGGGCGAGGTGCGCGAGCGGCGCCAGGTCGCCGCTGGCGCCGACCGATCCGCGCGACGGCACGACCGGATGGACGCGACGGTTGAGCAGCTCGACGAGCAGCTCCAGCGTCTCCAGCCGGATGCCCGAGAACCCCTTCGCCAGCACGTTGGCACGCAGCGCCATCGTTGCCCGCACGACCGGAACGGGGAGCGGATCGCCAACGCCCGCGGCATGACTGCGAAGCAGATTGATCTGCAGTGCCGCCAGCGAGTCGGACGGAATCCTGACCTCGGCGAAATGGCCGAAGCCGGTGTTGACGCCGTAGGCCGGCTCGTCACGGACGGCGAACTCGTCGACGAGCGTACGCGCGGCGCGCACGCGCGTGCGCGCGCTGTCGGCGATGCGCACGGGTGAGGAGTCGTGCGCGATGGCGACCAGGTGTTCGAGCGTCAGGTTCGTACCGTCGAGTGGAATGGCGGAAGGCATCGTTCGCCTTCAGACTTTCACAATGAATCAGCCTTTTGCAATTTGCATTCTGCAAGGCGCCCGATAGGATAGTGACGAATGTCCGTGAATATCGCAGTGCTTGGCGCGCAGTGGGGCGACGAAGGGAAGGGCAAGATTGTGGACATGCTCACGCCCTGCTTCTCGGCGGTTGCGCGCTACCAGGGGGGGCACAACGCCGGCCACACCGTCTACGTGCAAGGCCGGAAGTTCGTCCTCCATCTCATCCCGTCCGGCATCCTGCACCCGGGCGTCACCTGCATCATCGGCAACGGCGTGGTCATCGATCCGCAGGCGTTGTTCAAGGAGATCGACGAGCTGGGGCGGATGGGGGTCGCCGTCGACGGCCGGCTGCGCATCAGCGAGAAGGCCCACGTGATTCTTCCGTATCACCGTGAGCTGGACGTGCTCTCGGAGGCGCGGCGCGGCGAGCGCAAGATTGGCACGACGTCGCGCGGCATCGGGCCGGCTTACGAGGACAAGATCGGCCGTCGCGGGATCCGGATTTGCGATCTGCTCGGCGACCGCACGGCGCTCGCCAACGAGGTACGCGAGAACGTCAGCGCGCGCAACCGCATCATCAAGGACTCGACGCTCGACTGGCAGCCGCTGCACGAGCAGCTCGTCTCGTTCGGCGAACGGATCCGGCCGTGGGTGGCCGACGTGTCACTGCTCCTGACGCAGATGATGCGCGACGGACAGAGGGTCATGTTCGAGGGGGCGCAAGCGACGCTGCTCGATGTCGATCACGGTACCTATCCGTTCGTCACCTCATCGAACGCCTCAGTGGGCGGTATCTGCACCGGTCTGGGCGTGCCGCCGCGCGCCATTGGCGGCGTGCTGGGCGTGGCCAAGGCGTACACCACGCGCGTGGGCGAGGGGCCGCTGCCCACCGAGCTCACCGGAGCGCTGGCGGAGCGGCTGCGCGAAGGCGGGCAGGAGTACGGGGCATCGACCGGCCGGCCGCGGCGGTGCGGCTGGTACGACGCGGTGGTGGTGCGCTACTCGGCGCGGATCAACGGGCTCGACGCGCTCGCCCTCACCAAGCTCGACGTGCTGGATGGACTGGCGGAGGTGCACGTCTGCACCGGCTACCGCACGTCACAAGGCACGCTCACCGAGTTTCCTGCGGACCTTCGGCTGCTGGCCGATGCCCAGCCGGTGTACGAGACGATGGCCGGGTGGGCGACGCCGACCAAGGGGGCCACACGGATGGACCAGCTCCCGACCGAGGCGCGCCGGTACATCGCGCGGCTCGAGGAGGTGAGCGGCGTCGAGTGCGCGATCGTCTCGACCGGCTCCGATCGCCAGGAGACGATTGTCAAGCCGGGCTCGCCAGTGGCGATATGGCTGAGCCGGTAGGCCGTTATCCCTTGTGCCGGTCGATGAACTTCGCCAGGGCCGCCGTGTCGGCGCCGAAGAACTGGATGCCGGAGCGATAGCGTGCGCCCCCTTGTGGAATTTCGAACGACGCCCACGCCACGGCGGCCTTGAGGCGGATGGACGGCTTGGTGCCCGGCAGGATCACCCGGACGCGCTGATTCGGCTTGAGGATGGTGGGCGAGACGACCTGGGCGCCCACGACAGAGAGATCGACGAGGGTCGCCGCATTGCCGTCGACCTCCACTTTGATGCTGTCCGCAATCCTGAAGCGCGGCGCACGACGGGTTCCGCGCTGATCGAGTGGCGCAGGAGAGACACTTGGTACTTCCTCGACGACGACCAGCCCGGAGGCGGCGTTGTCGCTTCCGGGCGTCGTGGCAGCGGCATCCCCCGTCCGGTGGGAGGTGACTCGCGAATAACTGCGGTCGTCTTCGACGATGCGTATTTCGCAGCCGCCGAGTGACGGGTCGGCCTTGATGCGGTTGATGAGCGCCGCGCCGCGGGACGTCTCGGCAAACAGACGGTCGAGCAGCACGACGTCCGGACGTTGACGCGTGATCAGGTCGAGCGCACGCAGCGCCTCGGCGTCCGAAAACGTGACGGCGTCGGCAAGTTCTTCTCGTTCCTTCAGCGTGGCAAGGTGTTCGGCATTGGCAATGAGGATCGTCGGAGGCACAGGGTGTCAGTCTAACCCAAATTCACCACATGACCATTTTCGGGATGCCACGTTGCGACTCCTTGTGTGTGTTTTGCATTTTCAGTTCTTGACCTGCAGAATCTGCTGTCGTGATCGCCGCTCCGGCCGTCCGCTGTGATCGATTGACGAAACGCTACGGCGATGTCACGGCCGTCGACGGCCTGTCGCTGACAGTACAGCGCGGCGAGTGTTTCGGCCTGCTCGGACCGAATGGCGCCGGCAAGACGACGACGATCGAGATTCTCGAGGGGCTGCTCGAGCCGGACGAAGGAGACGTCGAAGTGCTCGGGCTGACGTGGCGCACACACGACGGGGAACTGCGACAGCGTCTCGGCATTCAGCTCCAGGAAACGCGCCTCGCCGAGAAGCTCACCGTGGAAGAGACGCTCCGGGTGTTTCGGTCCTTCTATCACCGCGGGCGTCCGGTGGCCGATCTGCTGCGACTCGTCGAGCTGGAAGGGAAGCGCGCGAGCTGGGTGGGCAAGCTGTCGGGCGGCCAGCGGCAGCGTCTCGCCGTCGCGTGCGCGCTGGCCGGCGCCCCCGACCTGCTGTTTCTCGACGAGCCGACCACGGGGCTCGATCCGCAGTCGCGCCGCCAGCTGTGGAGCCTCCTGGAGCGCTTTCGGGCCGACGGTGGAACCATTGTCCTCACCACGCACTATATGGACGAAGCCGAAGCGCTGTGCGATCGCGTTGCCGTTTTCGACCTGGGCCGGCTCATCGCGCTTGGCACGCCGGGCGAGCTGATCGATGCGCTGGGCGCGCCGCGCGTCGTGACACACCGCGGCACCCTCGAGGACGTCTTCATGGCGTTGACCGGCAGGCACCTCCGTGATGACTAGTCACGATCGAGGCGGCGCGAATCACCCGCTCGTCGAGCTCACCAGTGCGCGGCTGCGCGAATTCGTCCGCGAGCCCGAGGCGCTGTTCTGGGCCGTGGTGTTTCCCATCGTGATGTCGCTGGCGCTGGCGGTGGCGTTTCCTGCCCGTGGCACGCAACCGGTGCGCGTCGGCGTCGCGCCGGGCCCTCAAGCCGACGCGGTGCGGAAGACGCTGGAGGCCACGCCCGGCATCGTCGTGCGCGAGGTCGGGCCCGACCAGATGCGCGCCATTCGCGAGGGCGAGGTGCATCTCGTCGTGGTGCCCGGCACACCGCCGGCCTACCGGTTCGATTCGGCGCGTGACGAGAGCCGTGCCGCCCGGCTCGTCGTCGACGACGCCTTGAAGCGCGCGGCGGGCCGCCCCGACCCGTGGACCGCGCGTGAGGAGCCGCTGGACGTGCCGGGATCCCGGTACATCGACTGGCTGATCCCCGGCATCCTGGGCATGAACATCATGAGCACCGGCATGTGGGGCATCGGCTTCTCGATCGTGCAGGCGCGGTTGCGGAAGCTGTTGAAGCGGCTCGTGGCCAGTCCGATGCGCAAGCGCGAGTATCTGCTGGCGCAGGTCATCGCCCGGCTGATCTTTCTCGCGCCTGAGGTGGCCGTGACGCTCGCCTTCGGTGCGCTCGTCCTTGGCATGCCGATCAACGGGTCGTACGGCGCGGTGGGTGCCGTTTGCGTGGTGGGCGCGTTGTCGTTCGCCGGACTCGGACTGCTCACGGCGAGCCGCGCCGCTTCGATCGAGGCGATCTCCGGCATCCTCAATCTGTCGATGCTGCCGATGTGGGTGTTGAGCGGCGTGTTCTTTTCGACGGCGAACTTTCCCGACGTTCTACAACCGGCGATCCAGACGCTGCCACTGACCGCGTTGAATGACGCGCTTCGGGCGGTAGTGCTCGAAGGCGCCACACTGCGCGCGGTGGCGAATGAAATGGCACTGCTCGCGGTGTGGGGTGTCGTACCGTTTGTCCTCGCCCTCCGGCTGTTCAGGTGGCAGTAGAGGTATATTGGCCCTTCGCTTGCAGCCTTGGTGCGGTGCGATGTCAACGCTTGGTGTCCATCGCGTGGTCGAGCGTCAGGCGGTGGTGCGCGGCGATCGGACGGCCGTCAGCGGCGCGCATGGAGGCCTGACGTACCGCGAGCTCAATCAACGCGCGAATATGGTGGCGCGTCACCTGATGGCGTGCGGCCTGCGCCGGGGGTCGCGCGTCGTTGTCAGGATGGCACGATCGCCGCAGCTTGCCGTGGTGCTGCTGGCGGTCCTCAAGGCGGGTGCCGCCTACATGTGGGTTGACGGCGAGGCCAAGGACCGATGGCCGCGCGGCGTCTCCATCGTGCACGCATCGAACGGGGCGGATGAAACGCTCGTCGTCGTTGACGACGCCTCGCTCGTCGAGGGACCGTCGCGACCGGCGCCGAACCTGCCGATTGTCACGCGGCCGGACGACATCGCCTGTGTGTTGCCGCCGCAGGGCGGTGTGCCGGCCGTCCTCGTGCCGCACGCGACCATTGCCGCGCTGCGGTCGCATCCGGCGCCGGATCGGACGGTGTGGTCGGGCGACGCGGCGGCCTTCGATTTGTGGCTGCCGTTGATGGCGGGAGGTACCGTCATGATCGCGGCGTCGGCGGTTGAGGCCGCCGCCTGAGAGATGACTCCAAAAGATCACTTGAGTCGAGGATGTTTGTTCGGGCGGGTGGCGCCGGGAGGGGCCTCCCCACCCGCCGCGCAGGCGCCTCTCCCGT
>JBOGIR010000195.1:0-18824 GCA_050742335.1 Vicinamibacterales bacterium
TGAAGCCCGCCAACATCAAGCTGCGCCCGGATGGCGTCGTGAAGGTACTCGACTTCGGGCTGGCGAAGGCGCTGGAGCCGATGTCAGCGGGAAGCATCGGCGCGACGGCGTCACCCACCATCAGCTCGCCGGCCATGATGACCGGCGCGGGCATGATTCTCGGCACCGCCGCCTACATGAGTCCGGAACAGGCGAAGGGGCGGCCCGCAGACAAGCGCGCGGACATCTGGGCGTTCGGGTGCGTGCTGTACGAAATGTTGACCGGCCGGCGCGCATTCGCCGGCGAGGATGTCACGGACGTGCTCGTGTCGGTCCTTGGCAAGGAGCCGGACTGGCGCGCGATGCCGCACGGCACTCCCGCGGCCATCCGACGACTGCTACAGCGGTGCCTGGAGAAGGATCGGAGAGAACGACTGCCGGACATTGGCGTGGCGCGCCTGGACATCAAGGAGGCCCTGACGACACACACCGGCGAAGGCGTGTCAGCGCCTGTGCGAGAGGTATCGCGCTGGCGGCGCATCGCGGCAGTCACCGCTATCGGCCTCGTTGCGAGCGCTACGACTGGTGCCGCCGTCTGGTTCCTCGTGCGTCCCGGCCCGCCCCGCGTGACGCGCACAACCGTCACCCCATCGAATGCGGCCGCGGCGGTGTCGCTGGACGGGATCAGACGCACTGTCGCCATGACGCCCGACGGGACGAGCGTCGTCTACGTCGGCAGCAACAGTACGCAGATCTTTGTCCGGGCGATGGATCGACTCGAAGCGACGGCCTTGACGGGGCTCGGCACGCCGAACCACCCGTTCGTTTCGCCCGACGGGCAATGGATCGGCTTCTTCGATGGTGCGGCTACCCTCAAGAAGGTGGCGATTACCGGCGGGCCGGCTGTAACCCTTTGCCCCCTCCCTGGTGGCGGGCCTCGCGGCGCAACCTGGGGTGTGGACGGCACCATCATCTTCGCGGATCAGGTGGCGTCTGCCGGTCTTTGGCGCGTCTCGGCGGCTGGTGGGGAACCCACGATGCTCACCAAGCCCAATCGTGAGCGTGGTGAAGCCGATCACTTGTGGCCGGAGTTTCTGCCGGACGGCAAGGCGGTCCTGTTTACGATTGCGCCTGTGGGACCCATCGATAACGCTCAGGTGGCAGTGCTCGATTTGCAGACTGGGACACACAAGGTCCTCGTGCGTGGCGGCAGCCATGCGCACTACCTGCCCAGCGGACACCTGGTCTACGGGGTCGGGGGCACCTTGCGGGCCGTGGCATTCGATCTCGCACGCCTGGAAGTGGTGGGCACGCCGACGCCTGTTCTCCCGCAGGTCATCACCACGGCTGCCGGAGCGGCTGACTTCGATGTGGCCCCCGACGGCACGCTCGTGTACGTTTCCGGAGGCGTTCAAGCGACGGCCCGCACGCTCGTGTGGGTTGACCGGATGGGCCGCGAGGAAGCGATCAAAGCTCCGGTGCGAGCCTACATGTATCCGCGACTCTCGCCGGACGGCACGCGCCTCGCCCTCGACATCCGCGACCAGGAGAACGACATCTGGATCTGGGATTTCCGCCGCGAGACGCTCACCCGATTCACGTTCGACGCCGGGCTCGACCGGGCTCCCGCGTGGACCCCCGATGGACGCCGCGTGCTGTTCAGCTCAGAGCGCGCGGGCGCGCCGAATGTCTTCTGGCAGGCGGCGGATGGAACGGGGGCTGCGGAGCGTCTGACCCAGAGCCCAAACCAACAGTTTCCGTTTGCGGTATCCCCGGATGGCACGCGGCTGGTGTTGTATGAACTGGCTCCGAACGTGGACCTGATGATGCTTACCTTGGACAAGGCTCGCGCTTCGATGCTTTCACCAGCCTCTGCGTCGACGAGCGAGCCCGGTCGGAGTGGGACCAGCGAAGTCCAGCCGCCTTCGCAAGGCTTCGGCGAGCCCAGGCCGCTCATTCAAACTCCCTACGTCGAGCAGAACGGCGATATTTCGCCCGACGGCCGCTGGCTGGCGTATGAGTCGAACAACTCCGGCCAACTCGAGATCTACGTGCGGCCGTTTCCGGACGTGGACAGTGGACTCTGGCAGGTGTCAACTGGCGGCGGTACACGGCCGCTGTGGGCGCGAAACGGTCTGGAACTCTTCTACCGCTCGCCAACGGGGACCGTGATGAGCGTGCGGGTCGAGCGCGGGGCGATGTGGGCCGCCAGTACACCAACGAGGCTGTTCGAGGGGCCCTATTTCATCGGAGGAGCAAACTTCGTACGAACGTACGACGTGTCGCCCGACGGCCGGCGCTTTCTGATGATCAAGCAGGGTGGCGGCGGGTCAGAAACTGCCGCACCCCCGAGCCTCATCGTCGTCCAGAATTGGTTCGAGGAGCTGAAGCGCCTCGTGCCGGGACGTGGACAGTAGGCAGTAGGCAGTAGGCAGTAGGCAGTAGGCAGTAGGCAGTAGGCAGTGAACGACGGTTCGGGATGTCACGCATGAAGCTCAAGGCCGCGCTCGTCACGCGCGGGCACACGCAGGCACTCAAGGACGGCACCGTGAAGCCGCGCACGTTCGAGTTCGACTTCGAGGAGGTGCCAGCCATCATCCAGGCGTTCCGCCGGATGGTCCGCGGACTCGAGTTCGACATCTCCGAGATGGCGATCACGACGTACCTCTGCGCGCGTGCGCATGGCAAGCGGTTCATCGCGCTGCCGATCTTTCCGATGCGCGCGTTCCACCATGGCGCCATCGTGTACAACACGAAGGCGGGCATCCGCACGCCAAAGGATCTCGAAGGCCGGAAGGTGGGCGTGAATCGGGGCTACACGGTCACCACGGGTGTCTGGGCCCGGGCCATCCTGCAGCACCAGTACGGCGTCGATCTGAGCCGCATCACGTGGGTGCTCTCCGGTGACGAGCACGTCGCCGAATGGAAGGCGCCCGCCAACGTCGTGCCGATCGACAGCGGCAGGAAGATGGAAGACCTGGTGGTGTCGGGCGAGATCCCCGCGGCCATCGGTGTCCAGATCGATTCTCCGGACGTGAAGCCGCTCATCCCAAACGCGAAGGAGGCCGGGTTCGAGGCGCTGCGTGAGCAGGGTCTCTACCCGATCAACCATACGATCGTCGTGAAAGACGACGTCGTGAATGCCAATCCCGATCTGGCGCCGGTCATCTTCAACGCCTTTGCCGAATCGAAGCGGCTCTACGTGCAGCGCCTCGCTGCCGGCGAGATTCAGCAGCCGTCAGCAGACGATGTCTTCTTCAAGCGGGTGATGGACGTGACCGGCGACCCGCTGCCCTACGGCATCGCGCCGAACCGGCAGATGCTAGAGGCGATCGTGCAGCACGCGACTGCGCAGGGAATCATTCCACATCCGGCGGCGGTGGAAGACCTGTTTCCCACCAACACGCACGCGCTGATGGCGTGATCTGGCTTCACCTGGCCTGTTCCCCTGTCAGGTTAAGCTACACCGCAGCGGCCACGGAGCCCGATGCGCATAACGATGGGGACGATGACCTTCGGTTTCGCCGCACGAGCGGCCGGCGTGTTCGCCGTCGTGTTTTCCGCATCCTTTGCGCTCCTCCACGTCCCTCGTGATCCACCGCGAGCGAACATTCGCTGGACCGCCGATGTCACCCCCGCGACGCAGGCGGCGTTGGAGCGGCAGTATGGTCTGACGGATCCACGTCATGAAGGCGGACGAACATTCTCGTACGCCCTGGCGAGCACCAGCACCGGGAATCTGCGACGGCTGGTGCAGGACCGATCCGTAGAGGACACCCACAAGATCGACCGGACGCGGTTTCAGCCAATTCTCGAGGATGCCGGACAGCCGTTCGGGCTGCCTTGGTGGGTCATGTGGTCGGCACTCCTCGGCATCGCCGCCGTATTGGCTGTCGAGTGGCTGGCGCGAAGCCGTTTGTTGCGGGTCGGTTGCCTGCACGTCGCGGCGGCCGTGCGCGCCGTTGTCGCCCGGATGTCGTCCCCTGCGTCTCGCTTCGCGGCTGTGATGACTCGTGGCGTACCGGAATTGCCTGCAGAGGCGCTCGGCCTGTTCCGCATCTTCTTCGGGGCATCCCTGTTCGTGGCGTTGAAGGGGATACCACTCGAAACAGTGGCTGGTCACGTTCCTGACGACGGCCAATTGGGATGGCGGTGGCTGGGATGGCTGGCGAGCCGCCCCGACCTGATGGCCCTGCTCGAGACGACGATCTTCTCGCTGCTCCTGCTCTTCGTCTTAGGACTGTTCACGCGCATCGCGTATCTGCTGGCGGCCACGGGGGTGGTCGTCTGGATCCTGGTGTGGATCGAATCACAACACTCGAACGCGCACCCGTGGGTGGTCCTGATCCCGACCGTCATCTGTCTCGTGCCCGTGCGCTGGGATACGGCGTTCAGTCTGGACGAGACCCTTCGCCGCTGGCGTGGCCGCGGTCATGGCGCGCGACTTCGGGGCAAGTCCTACGGTTTCGCCGTCTGGATCCCCGGGCTCGTGCTCGGGAGCATCTGGGCGACGGCCGCGTACGCGAAAATTGAGCAGTCCGGCGTCGAGTGGATACTGAGCGGCGCTGTCAAGTACCACTGGGTGATCGACGCTCACGGCGCCGTCGTCGACTGGGCTCAGTGGGTCGCCAGTCACCACTCGGTGGCCGTCTTCTTGTCGTTTTGCGGCGTCTTCTTCGAGTCGGTCTTCATTCTCGCGGTCTTCGCCAGGTCCGACCGATGGCGAATGACATTTGCAGCGAGCGGACTTGCCTTGTTCGCTGGCTTTTATCTGTTCCAGGGCTTGGTGTGGCTGGCGTGGTATGTCGTGTTTGTGAGCTTCGTCGTCCCCTGGGCGAGGGTCTACGCGTTCCTGGAATCGCGCGTGCCCGTCCGGGTCTCTGCGGTCGATACTTCAACGCCGTCCGGCCTCCGGACCGCACGCTTCCGGCACGGGCTCGATTGGTTCAACAGACTGCGGTTCGTGGACGCCCATCATGGCGGCTCTCAGGAACTGTTCGTGCAGCCGCGTCCCCGGACGGGTCATGGCCTCGCGCCCAGTCATTGGCTGCTGATCGCTGCCGTGCTTGTGCATGCGATACTCCTCTTGCCGGCCGGTTTCGGCCGGTTCGAGTCGTACTCGGACACGTACAGCTCAACCGATGAGTTCGACCGGGTGAATCCGATGAAGCGGGTCTATCGTGTCTGGGTGCGATACGGGACGGCCGATGCGGTTGAAGTCAACAGCTACGTCGGGGTGGACGTGATTCTGCGGCTCACTCGCCATGAGGCTCTTCCACCCCATTACGCGGATCAGCTTCGCCACCTCGAGGCACTCGACCGCGTCCCTCGCGGGGAGCCCAGCCGTCTCACGTTGACGCAGGAGCAGAGAACTTTCGACTGGAGGAACGGACGATTCAACCCGCCTGAAGCTCGGGTGACTGGAATTCTCGACCTCGACTCAATGACTCTCGTCACTGACGCAGGCACCGGACTCAATTAGTAGGCTTCAGGGCCCAGATTCATTTTCATCACGACACACCGAGGCACTGAGGCGCCGAGGCAAGAAGCGCGAACCTTGAACGCCGAACCGAACTTGAACACGAACCGAGAAGCGAGAAGCCAGAAGCGTGAACGACATCGAATCTATCTCCCCCGAATCTGGCGCGCCGCGCGCACGTCGTCGGCGTACGTCTGTATCGCCTCGTACGTGATTCGCGCCACGTTCGCGTAGCGCTCGGTGGCGTCGTCCAGCGCCGCCGCCAGGTAGCCAATCGCGTGCACGACCGCGCGCACGCGTCCATCCAGCCACGGCCCTCCGCCCAGGCCGCCGATCACTGGAATCGACACCGCGCGCGTCACGGCCGGACCGGCAACAGGCCCCGAGTTGGTGAAATCCAGAAGCGCGGCGCCCGCCCCTTCGAGCAGCGTCGCTTCCTCGACGAATCGATCTGTCAGGTCACCAGCCAGCTCGGGAGCGGCCTTCGACATCCCGCCGTATCGCGCTGCGGTGTGCGGGGTGATCCCGAACTGCGCCCACACCGGAATACCCGCGTCTGCGATGGCGCGAACCGCGCCGGGATGGTCGGCCGCTGCGTCCAGCTTCAGCATATCGGCGCCGCCGTCGACGACGAGTTTCGTCGCCGCGTGTACAGCGGCCTCGGTGCCCTCCTGCAGCGGACCGTACGGAAAGTCGCAACTGACGAGCGCACGTTCGACGCCCCGCCGAACGGCCTTGCAGACGAGCAGCATCTGGTCGAGCGTCACCTCCAGCTCGCTCTGCTGCCCCCACATGTTCACGCCGACCGAATCGCCAACCGAAACGATGTCGACCCCGGCGCGATCGACGATCTGGGCCATCTGCCAGTCGTACACCACGACGCCGACAATCTTCCGGCCGTCGCGCTTCATCTGCTGGAGCGCGGCCACCGTCACCTTCCCCTTCACCTCCGCCCTTCCTCTCGCCAATACTATGCAGCATGTCCGATTTGCCGCGTCTGAATAACGTCATCCGTTGCCTCGAGGAAAAGAAGGTTCCGCTCGCCACCTTCTCTCCCCCCACGATCGACAGCGCCATCGCCCTGTCGGCGACGGCATACGACGCCGTCATCTTCGAGTGCGAGCACAATCCGTACGACATCAAGGACCTGCGCGATTGTCTGCAGTACATGCTGAGCCGGCGGCAGATTCTCGACCGCGGGTCGCTTGCGCCGGCCGTGACGCCGATGGTCCGCATCCCCGCCAACGGCGGCGACATGAACCAGTGGCTCGCCAAGCAGGTGCTCGACATCGGCGTCTTCGGCATCGTCTTTCCGCACGTGAGCACGGTGGAACAGGCGTCCAACGCCGTAGCCTCGTGCCGATATCCGAGGCCTTCGTCGGCGCCGGCGTACGAGCCTCAGGGGCAGCGGGGCGACAACCCGGTGCACGCCGCGCGCTACTGGGGCATTACCCAGCAGGAGTACTACGCCAAAGCCGACGTCTGGCCGCTCGCCCCGCACGGCGAGATCCTGGTCGTCATTCAGTGCGAACAGGCGAAGGCGATCGACGCCCTCCCGCAGATTCTGAAGCAGGTGCCCGGCATCGGCGTGGTGCTCATCGGCGAAGGGGACCTGTCGCAGAGCCTTGGGTATCCCCGCCAGTACGACCACCCCGTCGTTGTCGACGCGATGACCGCGATCCGGCGCATCTGCGCGGAACACGGCGTGGCGTGCGGCCATCCGCACGCCGATGCGCAGAACGCCAGGAAGATTGTGGATGAGGGGTACCGGTTCGTGATGGCTGCGCCGGCGCGGACGTTCGCCGGGCTCGAGGCGTGCCGGAAGGCTACCGGAAGGACCTGAGGATGTCCTCGACGTAGGTGTCGTCGCCGGCGATCACCACCATCAGCGACCACGGGCGCACCTGCGCCAGCGTCTTCGACAGGGCTTCGTCGCTGGCCGACGCCGCACGCACGACGAAGGTCGCCGTGTGCACGCGCCGGTCGCTGCAGGCCTTGCCTATGACCGCTGCCGCTGAAGCGTCGCCGCCGACCGCGGCCACCATCACCACGAGGTCGCCCGTGGCGACGTCCTCGACCAGCCGTCCGGTGCGATCGGCGACTGCAGACGCCGGAAAGAAGGTGACGCCATTCCAGGAGCCTTCCGCGAGCCTGGCCAGGACGTCGTCACACGCGGGATCGAGCGCAATCACCTTGACGAGGCGCGCGACCGAGGCGGGCGACGGCATGCGGAAGCGTGCTTCCGCAGCCGAGCTCATGCGGGCTGATTCACTCAACATCGAGAGGCACGTCGTCTTTAGGCTTTAGACTTTAGTCTTTAGGCCTTGGTCAGCCTCTCGGCTCCGGGCCTTGACCAAAGACCAAAGACTAAAGACCAAAGACTGCATTTACACCGACGCCGGCGCGATACCCGGCTGCGCGATCATGGCGTCACGAGCGCCGTCCTTGTACGCCTGATCGGGCGGCAGCACGATGGCGGCGGACCGTACCTTCTGGTGCGCCGGATCGACACCAGGCGGAACGATGTCGTCCTCGACGAGCGCTTTCACCGCGCGCAGCAGCCGCTGGCGCGCCATGATGATGCCGCTGTCGGTGGCCACGAGCGTTTCCTTGGTGCGATCGACGACGGGGCCCATGCTTTCCTGGAGCGACTGGTCCTGCATGGCGAACCCTTCGATGCCGCTGTAGGTTCTGCCGGCCTTCTGCGCGGCGCGGTCCATCAGGTAGTCGTTGTCCTTGTTGGCGAGTGGGCGAAACGTGCCGGGGATCACCTTGGCGTGAACCCCCTTGCCGGCGCGCATGGCCGCCACTTCCGCGTCGGTCAACGCGCGGGTGGGATGGTAGTCAAAACTCCACGTCCAGCAGTTCTCGTCGTCAATCGGGATCCAGAAGTGCCCGTGCACCGAGTGGTTGCCGCGCGGCGCGATCATCGTGAACGACGGCATCACCCACTGGGTAATCCGCCAGTAGTAGTGGCCGTTCTCGGCGTTGCGGCGTGCGCCGATGTACAAGCCGCCGGGGCTCTCGACCACCTCGAACACCGGCCGCGTGTCGCCAAGGTTGTACTGGTTGCCGCGCGCACCCTTGAACAGCGGGTCCGAATTCAAGTCGCCGCGGTGCAGGAAGGAGACGTGACTCGAATCGATGCCGCCTTCCATCGACTGCAGCCAGTTGCACTCCTGGAGACGCTTCGACATGAACGACTGCGAGGCTGGGACCGTGGCAAATTCCCACTCGGGCAACGGCGGCTGCGTGTCCGGCGGACCCATGTACGTCCACAGCACGCCGCCGCGCTCGACCAGCGGATACGACTTCAACTTGACCTTCTTCACGAAGCCGGACTGCTCCGGCTCGGACGGCATGTCGACGCACTGTCCCGTGACGTCGTACTTCCAGCCGTGATACGGGCAGCGGAGCCCGCATTCCTCGTTGCGGCCAAACCAGAGCGAGATGCCGCGGTGCGCGCAGAACTCGTCGATGAGCGTCAGGCGCCCGTCGCTGTCGCGGAATGCGACGAGGCGCTCGGAAAGAAGCTTCACCCGGACGGGCGGGCCGTCGTTCTCGGCCACCTCTTCTGGCAGCAGCGCCGGAATCCAGGAGCAGCGAAACATCCGGCCCATGGGCGTGCCGGGCCCCGTCTGTGTCAGAAGATCGTTCTGGTCCGTCCTGAGCATTGCCGGGATCTCCTTGCTTACCGGGTCTTCAAATTATCCTGTATCTGCTAGCGAGGCCGCACCCGAGACCGCCGAGCATGTGGCGTCGCCTCGCTAGGGCAGTGTCTGCTTGCCCGCACTCGTGCCTTCTGGCCTTTCGAGACGTCTGGCGGCACCCTCAAGTGCCTTGATGTCCCCAGCCCGCAGCGGCCGGGCCCGCCGCCGGCGCCTGGAGTGTGGTAATTTACGGCTCCTCCGACATTGAGACGAGGTCAGCATGATTCGCATCTCCACACGTTTGGCAGCGAGTCTCTTGGGCACGTTGCTGGTGTGCGCAGGCTTTTCGTTCCAGTCGTCGCTGGCGCAGGCACCCGCCGGGGGTACGCTTGCGCTGACCGGCGCACGCGTCATTGACGGCACCGGGGCCGCACCGCTCGAACGGGCCACGATCGTCATCGCGGACGGCCGCATCCAGGCCGTAGGGGCCACAGCCACGGTTCCCGCCGGCGCCACGCGGGTTGACATGGCCGGCAAGACCATCGTGCCGGGGCTCGTCAATGCCCACGGCCACCTGAATGCGGATCAGTCCACCAGGCCGATCCGCGACAAACTCGCCGGGCAGCTCCGGGTGTACGCCGACTACGGCATCACCACGGTGGTCGTCCTTGGGGCGGGCGCCAACGATCTCGAGGACACGGTCAAGCTGCGCGAGGATCAAGGACGCGGCACCCTCGATCGTGCGCGAGTGTTCGTGGCCGGCCAGAGCCTGAGAGATTTGAAGACAGCAGAGGAAGCCCGGACACGCGTGGACCGCTACGCGGACCAGAAGGCCGACCTCATCAAGATCCACATCACGGGCGGTCCTAATGACATGACGCCGGACGTCTATGGCGCGCTCATCGATCAGGCGCACAAACGAGGGCTCAGGGTCGCGGCGCACCTGTACTACCTGAAGGACGCGAAGGGGCTGCTGGACAAGGGTGTGGACGTCATCGCCCACAGCGTGCGCGACCAGCCCGTGGACGGGACGGTGATTGCCGAGATCAAGCGGCGGAACGTCGGCTATATCCCAACCCTGACGCGCGACCTGGCGCAGTTCGTGTACGAGACGACGCCGGCGTTCTTGAGCGACCCGTTCTTCCTGCGGCATGTCGATGTGTACCGCCGGGAGATGACGCTGCTCAACGATCCGGCCCTGCAGGAAAAGACGCGGAACAACAAGGAGGCCCAGGCTATCAAGCCGGCGCTGGAGCAGGCCAACCGGAATTTGAAGACCCTGTCGGACGCGGGCGTGCAGATTGCCATGGGCACCGACACCGGCACGAACCTGGGGCAGTGGCAGGGCTACTTCGAGCAGGTGGAGCTCGAGATGATGGTGAAGGCCGGCATGACGCCGATGCAGGTGCTCGTGGCCGCCACCGGCGGCGCGGCCCGCGTGATGAAGCTCGAGCAGCAACTGGGCGCGATCCAGCCCGGCAAGCGCGCCGACCTTCTCGTCTTGAACGCGAACCCGCTGTCCGACATCCGGAACACGCGGCAGATCCACTCGGTCTGGATTGCCGGCCGCCGCCTCAACGAAGGGTCCTAGCCACTCCTCGCGCCGTCACGATCGGCCTCTTCACGGCAGCCGGCCCTGCCGCCACACGACACCGGCAAGGACGCGTGACGCCTTGCCGTCGTGCCCCTCGGTTCGAATCACGCGGTAATCGCCCTGCAACCGGATCTCACACAGTAGTCAAGCGCACGAATCGAGGACCAGCCAAGGGCCTGCCCTTGATACCCCGATGAGAGCAACGCCCTTGGCTGGTTGGCAGTGTCTCTTGGCGCGCTCTGCGCGCCGTGGACCGCTACACGGCCCCCACCAACGTCGCACAACGGGTACGAAATTCTCGGAGAGGGCCGTATAGCGGTCCAGTGCAGGCGTTGCGGCCGACGGCCTGAACTATGCTGTAGCGTGCGCGTCGCGCGATAAGTAGACATGTCCAGCCCCAGTCGCTTCCTGCTGGCCGGTGTGATGGGCTGGCCGGTGATGCATTCGCGCTCCCCGATCCTGCACAACTACCTTCTTGCCCAGTACGGGCTGACGGGGACCTACGTGCCGCTGGCGATCGCGCCTGAGAACCTCGAGGCGGCCCTCCGCGGCCTGGCTCCGCTCGGCTTCTCGGGGTGCAACGTCACGATTCCCCACAAGGAGCGGGCGCTCGCGATCGTCGATCACGTGGATCCGGTGGCCCGGCGCATCGGCGCCATCAGTTGCGTCGCCGTGCGAGCGGATGGTTCGCTGGCCGGCATGAACAACGATGCGTTCGGCTTCGTGCAGAACATCCTGCAGCGGCACCCCGAATGGCGCGCCGATGCGGGACCCATCGTCGTCATCGGCGCGGGAGGCGGCGCCCGGGCCGTCGTGTACAGCCTGGCGGAGCGGGGCGCGCGCGAGATTCGGGTGGTGAACCGGACCTCGGCACGCGCCGAGGCGCTCGCGCGCGAGTTCGGACCGCCGGTGTCGGCAGTCACCTGGGAAGCGCGGCACCGCGCTCTGGACGAGGCGGCGATGCTGGTGAACACCACCAGCCAGGGGATGGTCGGTCAGCCACCGCTCGATCTCACGCTCGACAGCCTCCCGGCCGTCGCGCTCGTGTGCGACATCGTGTACGTGCCGATGGACACGCCGCTGCTGGCCGCGGCACGCCGCCGCGGTAATCCGACCGTCGACGGGCTGGGCATGCTGCTCCACCAGGTACGGCCCGCGTGGAAGGTCTGGTTCGGGCTGGATCCGGACGTCACGCCCGAACTCCGCGCGCGCGTCGAGGCCACGATCCCGAAGACCACTGACGTGGCCGGATAACTCGCACGGGCATTGGCATGAGCAGCGTCACCCAATCGAGTGGTGATTCCCTGTCGGCGCCGGTCGGCGCCGGCGTCCGCCTCACCCACCTTCAACGTCTCGAAGCGGAGGCCGTTCACATCATGCGCGAGGTGGTCGCCGAGTGCGAGCGACCCGTGATGCTCTATTCGATCGGCAAGGACAGCTCGGTGATGCTGCACCTGGCGCTCAAGGCGTTCTACCCCGCCAGACCGCCGTTCCCGTTGCTCCACGTCGACACCACGTGGAAGTTTCGCGACATGATTGCGTTTCGCGACGACACGGCGGCGCGGCTCGGCTTGGACCTCCTGGTGCACATCAACCAGGAAGGGCTCGAGATGGGCATCAACCCGTTCGTGCACGGATCGGCGCTCTACACCGACATCATGAAAACGCAGGCCCTCCGTCAGGCGCTGGATCATTACCGCTTCGACGCGGCCTTCGGCGGCGCCCGGCGCGACGAAGAGAAGTCGCGCGCCAAGGAACGGGTGTTCTCGATCCGGTCCGCGCAGCACCGGTGGGATCCCAGACAGCAGCGGCCCGAACTGTGGCGCGCCTACAACGCGCGTATGCACAGGGGCGAGAGCCTTCGCGTGTTCCCGCTGTCGAACTGGACCGAGCTCGACGTCTGGCAATACATCTACCTGGAACACATTCCCATCGTTCCCCTGTACTTCGCGCGCGAACGGCCTGTGGTGGAGCGCGACGGGACGCTCATCATGGTGGACGACGACCGGATGCCGCTCGAGCCAGGTGAGACGCCCGCGCTCAGAAACGTGCGATTCAGGACGCTCGGCTGCTATCCATTGTCCGGCGCGATTGAAAGCGACGCCGACACGCTGCCCGCCATCATCCGCGAGGTGCTGCGCACCCGCCACTCGGAGCGCCAGGGGCGCGCGATCGATCGCGACCAGTCGGCGTCGATGGAGAAGAAGAAGGTCGAAGGATATTTCTGATGGCGCGCGTCTCCGACCTCATCGACACCGACATCGACGCCTACCTGCGCGCGCACGAGCACAAGAGCCTGCTGCGCTTCCTCACGTGCGGCAGCGTGGACGATGGGAAGTCGACACTGATCGGACGGTTGCTGTACGAGTCGAAGCTGATCTTCGAGGATCAGCTCGCAGCGCTCGAGGCCGACTCGAAGCAGGTGGGCACGCGCGGCAGCGAGATCGATTTCGCGCTGCTGGTCGACGGGCTCTCGGCCGAGCGCGAGCAGGGCATCACGATCGACGTCGCCTACCGCTATTTCTCCACCGACACGCGCACCTTCATTGTCGCGGATACACCCGGCCATGAGCAGTACACGCGCAACATGGTGACGGGCGCGTCGACGGCCGATCTGGCCGTCATTCTCATCGACGCCCGCAAGGGCGTGCTCACGCAGACCCGGCGGCACAGCTATCTGGTGTCGCTCCTCGGCATTCGCCGCGTGGTGCTGGCCATCAACAAGATGGACCTGGTCGACTACTCGAGGCAGACGTACGCGGACATCGAGCGCGACTACCGGGAGTTCGCGACGCGCATCGGCCTCGCAGACGTCACCTGCATCCCGATGTCCGCCGTGTACGGCGACAACGTCGTCGCGCCCAGCGCGAAGATGCCGTGGTACGGCGGGCCCACGCTGATGCACCACCTCGAGCACGTCGCCGTAGGCGACGATCTCGTGGCCAGGCCCTTTCGCCTGCCGGTGCAGTGGGTGAACCGGCCGAACGCCGACTTCCGCGGCTTCGCCGGCCTCATCGTCAGCGGCTCGGTTCGCGTGGGCGACGCCGTGCGCGTGCTGCCGTCAGGACGTCAGAGCCACGTCGCCCGCATCATCGGCGACAACCGGGATCTCGAGACGGCCGTTGCCGGGCAGTCCGTGACCCTCACGCTGGCCGACGACGTGGACGTCAGCCGCGGCGACGTGCTCGCGGCCGCCGCCGCGCCGCCTGCCGTCGCCGATCAGTTCGAGGCGACCATTGTCTGGATGCACGACCGGCCGATGCTGCAGGGTCGATCGTACCTGATGAAGATCGGGACACAGATGGTGAGCGCCACCGTGGCGCCGCTGAAGTACCGCGTGAACGTCGATACGCTGGAACACGTCGCCGCAAGAAAACTCGAGCTCAACGACATCGGCGTCTGCGCGATCGAGTTGAGCCGTCGCGTGGTGTTCGAGCCGTACGCGGAAAGTCGCGACCTCGGCGGGTTCATTCTCATCGACCGCATCACCAATACGACCGTAGGCGCGGGTCTGCTGCACTTCGCGCTGCGCCGATCCGACAACGTGCACTGGCAGGCGCTCGACGTCGACAGGCGGGCGCGCGCCGACATGAAGGGCCAGCGGCCCTGTGTCATCTGGTTCACGGGCCTCTCCGGCGCCGGCAAGTCAACCATCGCCAATCTGCTGGAAAAGCGGCTGCACGCGCTCGGCCGGCACACCTACCTGCTCGATGGCGACAACGTGCGCCACGGGCTCAACAAGGACCTCGGCTTCACCGAAGCCGACCGCGTCGAGAATATCCGTCGCGTGTCGGAGGTGGCGAGTCTGATGGCCGACGCCGGTCTGATCGTGCTGGTGTCGTTCATTTCGCCGTTTCGGACCGAGCGCCGCACGGCGCGGGGGCTGATGGGCGACGGGGAGTTCTACGAAGTGTTCGTCGACGCGCCGCTCGAGGTGGCCGAGACACGCGATCCCAAGGGCCTGTACAAGAAGGCGCGACGGGGCGAGCTGAGGAACTTCACGGGCGTCGATTCGCCGTATGAGATACCGGAATCTCCCGAGCTGACGATCGACACGACGCGGGTGACACCGGAGCAGGCGGCCGACGCCATTCTCGAGCGGATCCGGAGCGCCGGCGTAATTTCCGGTACGTAGACGTGGGTCCCGTCGTCCTGCGCGCCGATCCGGTTCTACCGGACGCTACGTACCCGTTCACGGTCCGGCTAAAGGCCGGACACCATGTACCTCTCACGGTCCGGCTGAAACCGGACACTACGTACTGGTCCCGACTATCGCAGCTTCGAGTAGTAGTGGTCCCACGTCTTCTTGAACAGGCTCGCCGACCAGAGCTTCTCGCGGCTGGCCTTCTGCTCCGCCTCGCTGAAGACGTAGGGCTCGCCGATCTGCATCGCCATGTACTGGCGGTAGGCGTTCTCTTCGACATACGCGGCCAGCGCGAAGCATTCGACGATGTCGGCGCCGACGACCACGACGCCGTGTGCTTTGAGCAGCACCGCCGGACCGCTCCCCAACGTGGCCGCGAGCCGCTCGCCCATCGGCTTCGTGTTGATCGACAGCGGTGAGTCCATCAGCGGGATGTCGCCGAGCAGGACTCCCTGCGCGTACACCGCCTTGTACGTCGCGCCCACCATGGTCAGAAATGTCGACCACTGCGGGTGCGTGTGCATCACGGCGTTCACATCGGGCCGTGCGAGATAGACCTCGGAGTGAATGTGGTACTCGAGCGGCTGCCTGGCGCTCCCTTCGACCAGGGTGCCGTCGAGATCGACCGTGACGATGTCGTCCACCGTCAGCGCGCCGCGGACTGACGCGCCCGAATTGATGTAGAAGGAGGTCGCGTCGCGTCGAGCGCTGCAGTGACCGTTGTGATCGATATACCCGGCCCGCTCGAGCATGCGAATGGCGTCGACCAGCTGCTGCTTCATGGCGTGACCCGCCTTTTCCAGAGATCCCACGACCGTGCCACGGTCGCCAGATTGATCGCGTCGGCCTTGCGGCCTTCCTCCAGGTCGAGCGCCGCGATCGGTCCGCCGAGCTGCGCCGCCTGCAGCTGCACGCGCGCGCTGACCTCGGTGAAGATCGCGCGGAACACGGCTGTCTGCAGACTCGGCCCGACGGCCACGAACCCGTGCGCACGCAGGAGGACGACGGCCTTGTCGGCAAGCGCCTCGGCAAGCGCCGCTCCCCGTGCAGAGCTGTTGATGACGATGTCGGTGGCGCCAAACTTTTCGCGAATGTCGAACACCGGAACCCCGTACGCCAGGAATGCGGCGTTGTGATACGTCGCGCGCATCGGGGTGGAGACGAGCCCGAACGGGATGACCGACGGCGAGTGGCCATGCGCGATCGCCATGACGTCGGGTCGCGCGCGGTAGATCCCGCCGTGAAGGTAGCGCTCGATGAACGCGGTGCGCCCCTCTGCGTCGCACGGCTCACAGTCGAGCGTGAACTCCATGATGTCGCCGACGGTGACGAGCGCCGGCGCGAGCGAGCGGGACATGAGGAACCGTTCGGCAGTGCCGGGGTGGCGCATCGAGACGTGACCGGCCGCATCGAACACACCCTGGTCGACGAGGATGCGGCTGGCCGCCGCGAGATCCTGAAGCGCCGATTCGGCTACGCCCACGGCAGCACGGACACGTGAATGGCGCCGGGCGCCCCTTCGCCGCCGACTGACTTGATCGCGAGGTCGACCTCGGCGAGCCCGAACCGGTGCGTCATGATCAGATCGAGCGGGAACCGGCGCGACGCCAGCGCGTGGAGCGCCAGTTCCACGGCGCGATAGGAATGGCCGCGGGCGCTCTTGAGCGTCATCCCCTTCCTGGTGAGCCGGCCGATCGGGAAATCGGGAAACGTGGCATTCCCTTCACCTTGCACCACCATGGTGCCGCCTCGCCGTTTGGTCGCCTCGATGCCCAGCAGCACGGCCGCCCTGCCTGCGCCGGCCGTACAGTCGACGACCACGTCGACGCCGCGCCCGCCGGTGACGTCCATGACGCGCTCGAGCGGGTCGTCCTTCTGCACGTCGATCACGGCGTCGGCGCCGAGTGCTTTCGCCACCTCCAGACGCCGCACGTCCCTCGATGTGCCGGTGACGATGATGCGAGCGGCACCCGCCTGCTTCGCGGCCATCACGCAGCACATCCCCTGCTGACCGGGGCCCTGGATGAGAACGGTCGAGGCGTAGCCGACACCGCCGTCCATCAGCGTCCACTGGATGCCGTTGGACATCGGCGTGGCCAGGCCGGCTTGCTCGGGCGAGAGGCCGTCCGGAACTTTGTGAAGCACCGCGTTCAGCGGGAGGTAGACGTAGTGGCTGAAGCCGCCCCACAGTCCGGGAGGAATGTCGAGCGAGGTATAGCCGTATCGAATCGCCTTCGGGTCGTAGAACCATTCGGTGGCCGCGCAGTGACGGTACTCGCCCAGGTGGTCCCACTCGCAGTGGCCGCACGGGAGGTAGTGTTCGAGAAAGACGAGGTCCCCTTCTGTGAATCCCTTGTGCTTTGCGAACAGGCTGCCGACCTTCGCGAGCGTGCCGACGTTCTCGTGCCCCATGATGAGCGGCGCGCCGCGCAATGGCAGCCTGTACTGGCTGACGTCGGTTCCGCACACGCCCGCCACCTCCACCTTCATCAGCGCGGCGTCCGGCGGAACGTCCGGAAGGTCGAACTCGCGCAGCTCGGTCGTGGCTGGCCCGACTTTCAGCGCGGCCAGCAGCTTTTCTGGCACCTCGTGCCTCCAGGTCCGGCTAAAGCCGGACACTACGTACGCGACGGGCCACAGAGGCACAGAGACACAGAGACCGTGATCATTCTTCCTCCGTGCCTCTGTGGCTCTGTGGCTTGTGATCGCATCAGATCTTATCCGCAGCCTCGCCCAGCCGAGGATACGCTTTGCGAACGTTCTCCTCGAAGATCTTCTTCCGGTCCTGGTCGGTGAGCCAGGGTACGACATCAACCAGGCGCTTGTTGTCGTCGAAGGATCGACCCGTCGCAGGATCGGTCGCGTTCACGCCGCCGAGCATCTCGGACGCGTAGATGATGTTGTCGACACCCACAACCTTGATCAGCAGTTCCATCGCCTCCTGACTGTAGACGGTCGTATCCCAGTAGAACCGCCTGACGAAGTCGTCAAAGGGCTCCCACTCGTGGATGATGCTCAGCGCCTGGTACCTCGCAGCCTGGTACGGAACGTTGCCACCGCCGTGCGCGAGGATGAATCGCAGCTTCGGGAAGTCCTCGAACACGCGCGAGTCCATCACCTGCAGGAACGCGGTGGCGTCGACGTTCAGATAATGCGAGCCCACGGTGTGAAACGCCGGATTGCAGGTGGCCGAGGCATGAATCATTGCCGGAACATCGAGCGCCTGGAGCTTGTCGTAGAGCGGATACCACCATCGATCGCCCAGAGGCGGATCGGTCCAGAAGCCGCCTGAGGCGTCGGGATTCACGTTGCAGCCGACGAAGCCGAATTCCTTGACGCATCGTTCGAGCTCGTCCGCCCACTCGCGCGGGCTCACGCCGGGCGACTGAGGCAGGGAGCAGACGCCCACGAAGCGGGTCGGGAACAGCCTGCAGACGCGGTGAATCAGCTCATTATTGACTTCGGTCCAGTGGCGGCTGATGAGCGCGCCGCCGAAGTGGTGGCCCATCGCCGACGCCATCGGCGACAGGAGCATCACGTCGATGCCCCGCTCGTCCATCAGCTTCAGCTGGCCCTTTTCGAGCGACGCACGAATCTCGTCGTCGCTGATGTTCACTCCCCGCTTCGACGGCTTCCCCATCTGGGAAATCTGCAGGGCGCGAAACACCCGCAGACCAGCAGGCACCGTCGTGTAGTGGCCGTGGGCATCGATCAGCATCGGGACATTGTAGTGAAGGGATCAGGGGGAAGGGGGATAGGAGTAGTAGGCAGTAGGCGGTAGGCAGTAGGCAGTAGGCAGGCTCAAGGCCCAAAGACAGGAACCACGAAGAGACACGACGAGCTCGAAGAGCACGAATACGGGACCACATTCGTGACCGTCGTGGTCTTCTATGTTCCGGGCCGCGGTCAAGCTCCCTCTCAAGCATGCTTATCCGTCGTTCATCCTCACGCGGGTCCGGGCACGTCTGGGTCCACGAC
>JBOGIR010000196.1:0-6164 GCA_050742335.1 Vicinamibacterales bacterium
AGAAGCTGGGCGAAGGCGGAATGGGAGAGGTGTACAAGGCCCGCGATAGCCGCCTGGACCGCACGGTGGCCATCAAAGTGCTCCCCGAACACGTCGCCTCCGACCCGGCGCTGAAGCAGCGGTTCGAACGCGAGGCCAAGACGCTCGCCGCCCTCAGTCATCCCCACATCTGTCCGGTATTCGACGTCGGTACCCAGGACGGGATCGACTTCCTGGTGATGGGTGATGGAGTACCTCGAGGGCGAGACGCTGGCCGACCGGATCTCACATGTGGGGCGGGTGCCGCCGAGCAAGGTCGAAGGCGCGCGAGGCGGACCCGCCGATCGCGGGACCAAAGCCCCCGCGCTACAGGTGGCCGAGGCGCTGCAGATTGCCATTCAGATCTCGGATGCGCTCGCCGCGGCGCACCGCGCCGGGATCGTCCACCGCGATCTCAAGCCGGGCAACATCATGCTGACGAAAGCGGGCGCGGTTCGACACGGCTCACCGCACGCGAAGCTGCTGGACTTCGGATTGGCCAAGCTGGTCGACGGTCCGCCTAAAGGCGGACACTACGTACCGGATCGTAGTGTCCGGCTTCAGCCGGACCTCAGCGCGGCACCGACGGTCAGCTCACCGCTCACCGGCGCGGGCAGCATCCTTGGAACCTTCCAGTACATGGCGCCGGAGCAGATCGAAGGCCGAGACGCCGACGCGCGCACCGACCTCTTCGCGTTCGGGACGGTGCTCTACGAGATGCTGACCGGCCGGAAAGCGTTCGAGGGGAAAAGCCACGCGAGCTTGATTAGCTCGATTCTCAAAGACGAGCCACCGCCCATCTGGACGCTTCAGCCGCTGACGCCGCCCGTACTCGATCACATTGTCAAGAGATGCCTGGCGAAGGAGGCGGACGACCGGTGGCAGGCGGCGAGCGACGTGATGCGCGAACTGAAGTGGGCGGCCGAAGGCGGGTCGCAGCAGGTCGCGGCGGTGCCGGTCCCCGGTCCGCGTCCAGCGCGCTTCGGCAGCGCGCGGCTCGCGTGGGGGGTCGCGGCCATCTCGCTGGTGCTCGCGGCTCTGGCGGTGGCGACGAGCTATTTCTGAGGCCCGTATCGGAACCAGTCGTCACACGGTTGGATCTCGTCACGCCGCCGACGAGCGACGCGTTTTCATTTGCGCTGTCGCCGGACGGCCGGCAGCTCGCGTTCGTGGCGAACGGCGAGAAGGGATCGCAGCTCTGGCTGCGGGCCCTCGACCAGGCGACGGCCCAGGCTCTTGCAGGAACGGAGGGCGCGAGCTTTCCGTTCTGGGCGCCGGATAATCGCGCGGTCGGCTTCTTAGCCGACGGCAAGCTGAAGCGCGTCAACGTAGGCGGCGGCGCGCCGCAGGTGCTGGCCGACGCAGCGACTGCACGAGGAGGCACGTGGAATCGCGACGGCGTGATCGTGTTCGGTCAGGCGAGCCCAGGCGCGCTGATGCGCGTCACGGCGTCCGGCGGCGCACCATCGCCCGTGACGCAGGTGACGGCGGGGCAGGGCAGCCATCGCTGGCCGCAATTTCTGCCCGATGGCCAGCGGATCCTGTTCTTCGTGCAATCCGGAGATCCGCAGGTTCGAGGCGTCTATCTTGCCTCGCTCGATGGCGGCGAGCTGACGCGCATTGTGGAAGCAGCGACGGCGGCGGTGTACGCGCCGGGCTACCTCTTGCGGGTGTCGCAGGGGGTTCTCATCTCCCAGCCGTTCGATGCCGCCCGCGTCGCGCTGGCTGGGGAGCCGATCCCGGTGGCACAGGACGTCGGAGTTGACGACGGCCTGTTTCGCTCCTCGGTTTCCGTGTCCGCGTTGGGCGTGCTCGCCCATCGCTCGGGGGTGGGATCGCGCCGGCAGCTCGTGTGGCTCGATCGGACGGGGAAGCTCCTGGGGAACCTCGGGCCGCCGGACGAGAGCTTCGTCGCAGGCCCAGCGCTCGCGTCGGACGGTGGGCGAGTGGCGGTGGGCCGCATAGTGCAAGGGAACGCTGACGTGTGGTTGATCGACGTCGGGCGCGCGGTGATGAGCCGGTTCACGTTTAGCGCTGAAGTCGATCGCCTGCCCATCTGGTCGCCTGACGGAAACCGAATCGTCTTCCAGTCGACGCGCACCGGCGTCGCCGACTTGTTCCAGAAGCCAGCCAGCGGTGCCGCTGACGAGCAGCCGTTGACTGTCAGCCCGCAACCGAAGTCCGCGCTCGACTGGTCGTCAGATGGCCGTGTCCTGCTCTACGCGAGCCTCGACTCCAAGACACAAGCGGACCTCTGGGCCGTCTCGCTCACGGGCGACCGGAAACCCGTGCCGGTTGTGCGAACGAGCTTTGATGATGTGCAGGGTCAGTTGTCCCCCGACGGCCGATGGCTCGCCTACGCGTCCAACGAATCAGGGCGCTATGAGATCTACGTGCAGTCGTTCCCGGACGCTGGAGGTAAATGGCAGGTATCGACGGCCGGCGGGATCTATCCACGCTGGCGCCGTGACGGCCGGGAACTCTATTACATCGACCCGGACAAGCGATTGACGGCGGTCCCGATTCTGGTGACGGCGAATACGCGCACCGTCGACGCGGGTGCGCCTGTCGCGCTGTTTTCGACGCGACTCGCCGTTGGGCCGAACATCTTCACGACGGGGCTCTATTCACGGGCGCAGTATGCCGTGGCGGCCGACGGCCGATTCCTGATGAACGTGCAGGCCGACGATGCCGTCGCGTCGCCCATCACCGTCGTCTTGAACTGGGAGGCCGGGCTGACATCATCACGGTGATCGAGAACGGCCATACTCGATATGGTAGTATGGCACTCGTATGGTGAAGATGACCTTTACCCTCGACGATGAGACGGCGTCCGTGCTGCGGAAGACGACCGAGCGGATGGCCAAGCCTCAGAGCGTCATCGTGCGCGAGGCGATCCGCGAGTACGGCGCCCGTGCGGGTCGGCTCAGCGAGGATGAGCGGCGCCGCATGCTCCGCTCCATCGACGCGGTCCTCTCGCAGCTGGCGAGCCGGACCGCCGGTGCCGTCGAGCGAGAGTTGCAGGCCGTGCGGCGTGCCCGCCGCCGCGGCGGCCGGCGGTCTGCGTGATCCACCTCGACACATCCGTTCTCGTCGACGCCCTCACCGGCCCGCGGCGATCGATGCCCGCGCTGCGGCGCGTGGTGGCGGACGGCATTCGCCCGGGCGTGTCGGCCCTGGCGCTGTACGAGTGGCGCCGTGGGCCGCGGACGGAGATGGATCTGGCCATCGAGGCCGCATTGCTCGGTCCGGACGCGGTGGTGAGCTTTGGGGAGGTCGAGGCGACATTCGCCGCCGACCTGTACCGGCGGGTGCGCTGCGCGCGGGGCCGGGAGCTGGACATCGCCATCGCCGCCTGCGCCCTGGGGCAGGGCGCTCACCTGTGGACGCTGAATCCCGATGATTTCCGTGACATCCCGGACCTCGCGCTGCACCGTCCCTGACGTCCCGACACCTGCGAGGAAGCCGTCACGTCAGGCGTTGCCCTCCAGGCGCACGACGTGCCGGTGAGGTTCTCGGCATCGATCCGTGACGAGGCGGGCTATGTCCTGGTCGCCACACTCGTTGACGTGCCGCCGCTCCGCCGATTACGCTCCGTCCTGAATTGGGCGCCGAAGCGCTATCCGGCGCGGTACGTCAAGGGTGGGTGGGATCGATGCCCGTCAGAGCGACGCTGGCGCAGGCGCCAAGCAGGTGCTTGTCGTTCGAGTAGATCCGGTCGAAGTGCTCCGCCCTCGCCGTGACCAGGTGCACGGCGTCCAATGACCGCAGGAACACCGGCCTGTCGAGTCGAAGAAACAGGGCCTGGACCTGCTGAAGTAACGCTTCCGTTAGTCCAACGAGCTTCCAGAGCCGCTGTTCCACATCGTGCTCGAACTGGCCTTGCAGCGCCTTGAACGCCGTGCGGTCCACGGCGCCTTCCCGGAGCTTGCGGTGAAACGCGGCAGACACCTCCGCGACTGTGATACCGGAGGTGACGACAAGCCCGTGTTCCTCGCCAGACGCCGGACTTCTTCCCGGCCCGGTTCGTTCAGATAGAACTTGGCGACCAGTGCGGCATCGAAATAGGCGGGAACGATTGCAGCTGTCGCCGCCATCAGTGGTCGTGCCTCAGCGATCCCGGTCCTGACTGACTATGTCTTCGACCGGCGTGCCGCCAACCGGTCGGTCGAGGGCAGCGGAGAACCTCTTCAGCGGTTTCCAGCGCTCGAACAGGTTCACGGCCGGTTCGCCGGTGACGGGCGTCAGCGTGGCGACCGGGATGTTCCGATCCCGCACGAGAATCGATCCGTACTTGCGGGCGCTGCGTACCCAGGCCCCAGTGTGGCGATGCAGCTCCCGGATCGAGATCTCCTTCATGTGTGACATGGTCCACATCGTTCGGTGGACTGTCAAGCCTGACGCCCGCCAACATCACGCGCTGGGATAGAATCCCCGTACTTCCCTGCCTGGAGCCAGTGGGCGGAACCATCTATGTTCAGAGCCGGTGACCTGACGAGAATGTCAGCCGCGTGCGCGATCGTCTGCGTCGCGGCTGATGCCGGCGCGCAATCGGCGCCGCCCTTTCATCTGCAGGAAGCGACCATCGGCGGCATCCACGCCGAGTTCCGCGCGGGTCGGTTGACCTGCACGCAACTCGTCAGACTCTATCTCGATCGGATCGACGCCTATAACCTGAAAGGCCCAGCGCTGCGCGCGATCCTCACGGTCAACCCGAGAGCGATGGAAACCGCAGCCGAGATGGACCGGCAGTACGGAGCCAATCCGTCCGGCATCGGCCCGCTGCACTGCATCCCGATTGTCCTCAAGGACAATTTCAACACGTTCGACATGCCGACATCGGCCGGCAATGTCAGGATGAAGGACTCGCAGCCCTCCACCGACGCCTATACGGTGGTCAAGATGCGCACAGCGGGCGCGCTGATAGTGGCCAAGACGAATCTGCAGGAGTTCGCGCGCGGCGGCATGTCGATCTCCAGCCTGGGCGGCCAGGTGCTCAATCCGTACGACCTGACGCGCACGCCCGGCGGATCGAGCGGCGGCACCGGCGCGTCTGTCGCGGCGAATCTCGCGGCCATCGGGACGGGCAGCGACACGGGCCAGTCGATACGGTCGCCCGCCTCCGCCAACAGTCTTGTCGGCATTCGTCCGACGCGCGGACTGGTCAGCCGCAGCGGCCTCGTCCCGAACAGCCAGACACAGGACGAAGTCGGTCCGATCGCGCGGACGGTCACCGACGCCGCTCTGCTGCTCGACGTGATGGCGGGTTACGATTCGGCCGATCCGATTACGGCATTCGGCACCGGACGTATCCCGAAGAGTTACACCGAGCTGCTGAGCAGGGACGGGTTGAAGGGCGCACGCATCGGCGTGATGACGAATCTCTTCGGCACCGCGGAGCGCCATCGCGACGTCAATCGTGTGATGGAGAGCGCCATCGCCAGGATGCAGTCGCTCGGCGCCACGATCGTACGCTTCGAGCTTCCCGAGTACGACACGCTCGCGCCGCACGTGACCACGTCGGACTACGAAGCACGCACGGTGATGGAGCGCTATTTCTCCACGCTTCCCCCGAGCGCGCCGATCAGGACCTTTGCCGAATTGGTCGCCACGAAAACCTCCGCGGTACAGAAGACTTTGGAAGAGGAAATCGCGGTTGTCGATGGCATGAGCAGCCCGGCCTACAAGGACCGGATGTTGAACCGCGACAGACTCAGGCTCGTGGTGGCCAACAGGATCGCGCAGCTCAATCTGGATGCGATCCTCTATCCCCTCCAGAGAATCCTTGTTGCGCCGGTCACCGCCGCCGACCAATTGGAGCGAAACGGCACGTTGTCCAACAGCACTGGCTTTCCGGCGGTCACCTTCCCGGCTGGTTTCTCCGCCCCGACCGCGTCGGCGCCGCTGGGTGTGCCGGTGGGCGGCGAACTGCTCGGCCTGGACTATACCGAGGCCCGATTGCTTGCCTACGCCTACGCATTCGAGCAATCGGCCCAGCCTCGCAGGCCGCCGAGGACCACGCCTCCGCTTCCAAACGAACCGTAGGTCCGCCGTGTTCGACGCAAGATCGCCTGGTCCGCGCACGGTTGGTGATGCCACCCGGTTCACGGTTCACAATCTCCCCGACCCGGCTCGCGTGCGTCGCG
>JBOGIR010000197.1:0-9698 GCA_050742335.1 Vicinamibacterales bacterium
GCTCCTGATCGGTCTCAGCGCCCTGGCGCTGCGGATCGACCGGGACTACGTGCGGGTGCCGGGGGTTTAATCCAGAGATCGGTTGTGTTGGTGATGATGAAGCCCTATGGAGGTCAGGCCGACATGAATCGCCTGACCGCGCGAGACGGCTGAGGGAATGCGCCAGCTCACGGAGCTGGCGTGCTGCGGCCGCTCGAGCCCTCGCAGCGCGGTCCGGCCACCGGAATCGGGATTCATCATCACCAGCACAACTGAGCTCAGAGAGTTCAGGGATTAGGTGGGCCACTGCCGCGGCTCTCGGCATCATCGGCCTTGCGCTCGTGATGGCGGCCGGCGGCCGCGCACAGGCGGCGCAGGCGCCTGAGGGCAAGCGCGCCGTGATGGACGGGGTCTACACGGCGGAGCAGGCCAGACGCGGCAGGGAGCACTACCGGAAGCGGTGCGTGCTCTGCCACCTGGATAACGGGCAGGGGCACGCGGCCGTGCCGGTCATCCCCGGCGAGTCGCTCGAGCGTGAAGGCGACGCGGAAGCGCCGGCGGTTGCCGGCGAGCCGTTCCAGAAGAAATGGAACGGCCGCACAGCCTGGGAGTTGTACGGGACGATGGCGAGCACGATGCCCGTGGGCAGCCCGCGTGCGCTGAGCCCCCAGGAGTATGCCGATGTACTCGCCTACCTGTTCGAGTTGAGCAAGTTCCCGGCCGGGCAGCGGGAACTCACGCCGGCCCGCGACGAGCTCGCAGCCATCACGATAGGCAAGTAATGAAGGAGGCTCGCGCGTGAGACGCTGGCTCGTTCTCTCGATGCTGGTGGCGGCTGCTCTCGCGGCAGCCTGGTCGGCCGCGGTTCCAGGCGCGGCACAGACTTCGACGACCGCGCCGTACAACCCTCCTCGTACGCGAGACGGACACCCAGATCTCCAGGGCATCTGGCAGGTCCTCAACACCGCCGCCTGGGACCTCGAGGATCACACCGCGCGATTGGGCGTACCTGCCGGCCACGGCGTGGTCGAAGGGGGATCGATTCCGTATCAGCCCTGGGCACTCGCGAAGAAGCAGGAGAATGTCCAGAACCGCGCCACGCTCGACCCCGACTCGAAATGCTTCCTGGGCGGGATTCCGCGCATGACCTACATGCCGCACCCGTTTCGCATCGTGCAGCAGCGCGACAAGATCACGATGCTCTACGAGTATCTGGGCGCCGTTCGCTTTCTCTACATGAATGGCAACCCGCATCCCAAGGGGCCGATCGAGTGGTTCATGGGCGACTCGCGCGCCAGGTGGGAGGGCAACACCCTGGTCGTCGACGTCGTGCACTTCACCGACCAGACGTGGCTCGATCGCGCCGGCAACTTCCACAGCGAGGCGCTGCACGTCGTCGAACGCTATACGCCCACCGGGCCCGACCACATGCTCTATGAAGCCACCCTCGAGGATCCGAAGGTCTTCACCCGGCCGTGGAAGATGAGCATGCCGCTGTACCGGCGCCAGGAGCGGGCCGCCGAGCTCCTGGAGTACGAATGCCTGTCCTACCTGCTCGAAGACAGATGGGACACGCCGAACGGGCTCCCGTTCAATTAATGCCGATTTCAGATTGCTCGATTGGCGATTGTTGGCGATTTCTGAATGACGATTGTGCGAACGGATTGGCGATTGAGAGAATGCGTGGTCAATCGAACCTCATTCCGACGATCGAAAGTCGTCATTCGACAACAATCTTCACTCGACCAATCTGAAATCTGCAATAGTCTGGAGGCTCCAGTGCGAAAACCCCTCGGGGCCATCACGCTTGTCGTCGTGGTGCTCGCCGTGCTGACCGTGTCGCAGCGTCCTGCCACCGGCCAGGCACGGTTCGATCCGAAGACACCGAGGCTCCCGATGGCGAGAACGTGGGTGGCCTACAAGGCGACGCTCCCGCCGTACCGTCCGCCGCGAACACCGGATGGCGTGCCGGACCTCCAGGGCACGTGGGGCGGTCCTGGCGGCGCCGGCGGCGACGACATCGAAGAGCACGGGTACGTCGATGTCACGACCCCGCCGCAGGAGACCTTCGTGTCCGATCCGCCGGACGGGAAAGTCCCGTATACAGCATGGGCGCTGGCCCGACGGAACGAACATCGCGCCGGCCTGTCCCGCGGATGGCCTGGTGAAACCGGCGAGCGGCTGTACGCCGACCCTGCATCGTACTGCGTCACGGCGATCGGACCCAGGGGCGGTGTGGGTGAAATCATTCAGCAGGCGAACAGCGTGATCATGGTGACGGCCAGGGTCCACCGGGTCATCCCCACCGACGGGCGTCCGCACGTCAGCGACCGCGCAAAGTTCTGGCGCGGCAATCCGCGCGGCCGGTGGGACGGCGACACGCTGGTTGTCGAGGTGACCGGGTTGAACGGCAGGCACTGGCTCGACAGCGTCGGCAACTATTACAGCGAGAACAGCCGGATCGTCGAACGCCTCAGGATGGCCGACGCGAATACGATTGACTACGAGCTGACGGTCGAAGATCCAACCATCTACACGCGGCCCTGGACGATGAACTACCCGCTGAGGCGCGCCGGGACCGGCGGGACCGACAACACCACCGGGAAGTACGCCTGGCGCAATACCGTGACAGAGAATCCTGACCCCTATGCGCGTGAGGTGTGGGAGAACACGTGCAACGAGGGGGTCGGCCACACCATCGCCGAGCTGCACAAGCTCGGCTTCAAGTGGTACAGGGGCGTCACGCCACCGAAGTGAAATGACGAATTCGGATTGGTCGAGTGAAGATTGTTGTCGAATGACGATTGTCGGATTGTGGAATTGAGTGTCGATTGAGGAGCGAACTTGCGAATTGGCCAATCGTCATTCATTCGAACGTTCATCAATCGGCAATCACCAACACTCGGCAATCGAGCAATCTCAAATCTGCATTAGATGTGCGGCGTTGCCGCGCCGGAGGTCAAGATGAGAATCATCGTTGTCGCAATTGCGCTGTTCGTGACGCTCGCCTCGTCTGCGTCGAGCCAGCAGGGGCCGCAGAACATCAACAACAACCCGAGGGAAGCGTATTTCCTCTCTGCGGCGAGTGTGTCCGCCCACCGGGCCAAGCTGCAGGAAGTCGCCTACGCCAACATCACGGTCGTCGAGCGCCCCGAAGCCACCTCGTCCAGCGGCGTCGCCTATCGGATGGCGGTCGACCGCCGCAGGCCGCCGCAGCGGGCCGCGGCGCACGCCACCGAAGGAGAGGTCTGGGCCATTATCGACGGGAGCGGCGAAATCACGACCGGCGGCAAGATCGTCGAGACCAAGAAGGGCGAAACGGTAGAGCGCCGAATCGAGGGAGGCACGGTGCACAAGGTGTCGAAGGGCGACTTTCTGCTCATCCCCGAGAACGTGCCGCACCAGGTCACAGGATTCAGCCCCGAGCTCTACATGGTGACGTTCGAGTTTCCCCGGGGCGTGAAGGGGCAGTAGGCTGATCCTGGTAGTGTGGATTTCAGACTGTTCGATTGATGACTGTTGACGATTGCCGAATGACGATTGTAGAGCTGCGTGGCGATTGGGAGAATCGGCGGCAGTCGAGACTCAGTCGGCAATCGAAAGTCCTCATTCGACAACAGTCTTCAATCGACCAGTCTGAAATCTGCAATCGCCGAGTACACACGCCAAAGCGCACTGGTCTGTTTCTGATCCTGCTGGTTGGTCTGGCGAGTGGAAGCGCCCATCTCCTCGCTCAGACGAGCCGCTTTCTTGCGCTGACCCCCGGGTTTCCGCTGTGGGCGTACGGCTACAAGACGCCGCCGGCCGCACCAGACGACTGGTCGGTCAAGTGTCCCGGCAACACGCCGCGCGACTGCGACCGTCCGGGCGGGATGCCGTCCGACACATCGGGCAACCGCCTGAGTCTGGCTGGCAGCGACCGGACGTTTACGGTGGCCGAGATTACTTCGCCCTATAGTCCGGCCGACTGGTTTCCCGGCGACCACCCGCCGATGCCCGACATCGTCGCGCACGGCAAGCAGGCCACCAGGTTCCGGGCGTGCGCGATCTGCCACTACCCGAACGGGCTGGGGCTGATGCAGAACGCGCCGGTGGCGGGTTTGCCTGTCGACTACTTCCTGCGGCAGATCGCGGATTTTGCGAATGGGAAGCGAAAGAGCGCCGACATCAATAAGGCCAACGCGTGGGAGATGGCGGCCATGGCGCGCAACCTCACGCCCGAAGAAGCGCGCGCGTCTGCCGAGTACTTCGCGTCGATTCCATTCAAGCCGTGGAACAGGGTCGTCGAGTCCGAGACGGTCCCGAGGTTCACCGCAACGGTCAACGGCCTCTTTCTCAAGGCCGAAGGCGCGGAGACGGAACCGCTCGGACGACGGCTCGTCGAGATGCCCGAGGACACGTACCAGAGCAACATGCTCCGCAATCCGCGGTCCGGCATGGTGGTCTATGCGCCGGTGGGCAGTCTGCAGGCAGGTGAAGCGCTCGTCAAGACCGGCGGCGAGGGACGCACGCAGGCATGCGGCACCTGCCATGGGCCCGAGCTGAAGGGAACCGCGCTCGCGCCGCCCATTGCCGGCCGGCAGCCCGGCTACCTCGCGCGGCAGATGTATGACATGCAGCAGGGGACGCGGAATGGTGATCTGGCGAAGACAATGAAGCCGGCGGTGGAGAAGCTCACCGAGGACGACTTGATCGCGATCTCGGCCTACGTCGCGTCGCTTCGGCCCTGAACGAAACAAGCCACGGAGACACGGAGACACAGAGGTTAGGCCAGCAACGAGTCCTCCGGCGCCGCGCGAATCGACGCGGTGCGAAACTGAGCGCCTGGCACGTGCGATACTGAAGGGGAAGACCGTCTGCAACGGCTTGTGGTCTAACCTTTCATGAGGCGCCCGGCTCTGCTCGCCGCCCTGGCCCTGTGCGCATCGCCGGCTCTCCACGCACAGGAAGGGACGGTGTGGCCTGCAGAGCGGCCGATCAGTAAGTCGGCCGAACGCATCGCGCGCGAGTGGTGGCCGACCGACGTGGCTACCTTCACGATCGACGAGGAAGGCCGCCCGCGTTTTCGATCGGGCATCACGGTCACGGCCCTGCCCCCGCCGTGGCCGCCGACTCCTGACACCGCGCCCACCCCGTCGCGCGGGGCCATTTCCCATCAGGAGATGGTCAGAATGATGACTCCGCAGGAATACTCGACTCCGCTGATCGGTGGGTCCGTCGATCCGGGCTCGATCTATCAGAGCATCAGGAATGCCTGGCGCGACTGGCAGGCGCGCCGCATCCACCAGCGCGTGATGCGCGAGCTCGAGGAGCTCGAACGCCTGAACAGAACCGCAGAAGAAGAAGCCAAGTAGGAGTGGACTCAGGAGCGGCCCCCGATGCGTCGCCAGCCCTGGTACAGGATTCCAACGAGACTCGGCGTCTTCAGAGAGACCCTATACAGCTGCGCGCGATGATGACGTCGCTGGTCAGCGAGGGCTCGTGGCACGACGAGGACCTGGAGGCGCTGAGACGGGGACGATAGGAAACATTCATACTAATCGGCGTCGCTCTCCGACAAGATCTGCCGGTAGCGAGCTCTGGCGTGGTCATAGGCGCGCTGCGCCGCATCGCGTTCTGCCTGGCGGATGCGCGGGGACTTTTGGGACCAGCACTGATCGACTGCCTTTAGGCACCATTCGGCGCTTCGCTTCGAGGCGCGAATGGGGCGCCCACCCACATGGACGAAGATCGGATTGGTGTGGGCGGAACCGAGTATGCGAAGCGCGATCCAACTGCTGCGCTCGATCGGAATGTCGAAGGCGATATCGCGCAATGTGCCGTCGGCCGTAAGCGGATGGCTCGCGACCGGCCGCCCATTCAGGATGGCCTCGACTGTCACTTCACGCGATCCGTCAACGCGGGCATGCTCCGGAGTCCAAAAAGGTTGCTGGTCAGGGTTGGGACGGCCGGCTTGTCGGGGTTTCTCTGCAAGCAAACAGGCGGCTCGGACTGCCGTCCGCACGGCGCCTGGCCGGTCAAGGTGCAACTCGCCGCCGTTTGTCCCGGCCTCGCGCCCGTTGGCCGTGAAATTCATCAGATGGCCGAACCCATCCGAAACATAGGAGCGGCCGTTGCGCACGCCTTCGCACCACCCGTCGTAGGTGAGGGCCTGCGGAAGATGCACGTACGAGCGGCCCGCTCCCACTCGATCGTCCGTCATACAGGGGAAGTCCGTCTCGCCGCTAACACGGGTTCTAAAGCCACAGTTGAGCGTGTGGTACCAAATGTTCAGCTCGTAAGTGAACGGTGTGTCCGCTGTGGAGATGAAATCCACGACATCATGCGTCACATCCATGATGTATTCGTTGGCGCCGATCCCGTTGAAGCCCGGCATCTCATAGTTCGGCAGATCGCGACTCTTGACCTGCAGCCCGAGACCGGAGTGTGCAAAACCGGTGATCGCTCCCTGAGCTTTCGCCCACTTGAGAATCGGAAGATCCCACGTGGGCCAGTCCTCGATCTGCCGCGTGTCCGGGTAATCGTGGTCGCGTAAGCGAAGCAGAACAAGGTGGCCGCAAAAGCTCGACGGGAATCCAGACACCTCGAGGTCGTAACGGAGCAGCGTGGACGCGGTAGAGACCTTGTTGTCCTTGGCCTCAAAGTATTGGCGCTGGTGATAGTAGCTCGGTCCCCAGTTCAACACGGAGCCGACGCTCAACGCTTCACCGAGAACGTGGCGCATCATGTCTTCCGGGCGCACGCCCTCCGTTGGACTTTCGTAATGGGCGCATCCGGCGGCGTGAATGTGATGGTCGCCTGAATACCAACCGAGCGCCGGCGGGTCGATCCAACGCCGAAGCCGGAAGTCAAACGAGGCGGTCGCGGAGGAGCGGTCGATGTGGACGGTTCGTGTTTCGGGGACGTACTCCGGGCCACGGCCGCAGATGAAGGTGAATTCGCCCGCCGGAAGGCGTACGGTCTCTCCGTCGGCGCGGTAGACCTGGTCTTGAAAGAAGAAGTCCGGCGCGAGGCGCTTCGAGCGGGCAGGGTACGAGCGGCCGATAGCGTCCTTAATAATGAACGACGCCGTTGTCGGCCGGCCATTCTCGTCGCGAACGCGGAACATCACGTCGCGGGATGGGGCAACGTCGAACAGCACCGCCGCCCGATTCCGGAATCCAATGTCTTCGGTGCCGGGATCAAGCTGCGCGCCGATCTGCGCCTCACGGCGTCCGCGGTCTCGGCTGTACAAGAGCACGATCCGGTACTCCAGATCGAGACCGGAAAGCTGCGGCTGCATCGGTTTCTGCCCGAACGTGTCCAGTTCGAGCCATCGGTCTGCCACGTCCCCCGGGCGGACCGACTGAGGCGCCATGGACAGCCCCGTTCCGGGCCTGTAAACGGGACGCCCCTGCGGACTCTCCACGTTGAGAACGCCCGTGGCGCCCGCTTCGTTGCGAACCTTTATCAGGAATGCACGCCATCCTTGCTCGACTAACCGTGGCGGCGCTGCTCCACGGTCGACCGAGATCCGGCTCTCCGGATTAATGCGAATGGCCAGCAGGCATCGTGGATCAAGCAACTGCTGGATCTCGTCGATTGCCCGCGCTTCGTCGGACATGTTCGCCACAATGCCAAGACGTTCACGCTCTGCATCACCGAAAGGCTCTCCAAGGTACGCCATCGCTTCAACAAGACGCCCCACCTGGGCCAGCAGCGGTTGTATCTCGATTCCAGCTCCGAACGCGACTGCACCCAGCAGCGGGTTCCCAAACGGGTACGCAAGTAGACCCAATTTCAATATCGAGCCAATGGCGCGCCGGCGAGTCGGATCATGATGCATCTCTATGGAATGGGGCCAATCCTTCAGGCGATTGCTCATGAGGACCCTCCTGAGAACTCAGATTGCTGGATGAAATGTGTTTACGGTAGCACCGCACTGGATGGGATGGTAGTGGCCCGGAGGTGGTGGCCGCCCTACGGGCGACCTGGAGGGCAGCCGGCTATCCCTGGTCGGTGCGGCTGAAGGCGTTGCTGCCGTTGTGGCTCCCCTGGGCGCGCAAGCGGTTGCGCCTGACACCGCGGATCGAACAGGCCCTGCAAAGGGGATCAGTCCGCGGCAGATCGACCGGCGGCTGCAACCCGACAAGCGGGACCTGCGAAGGCGTCTGTATGGGCGGACGAAACCGGGCACGTTGCTCACTACGCCCGACCTGCGGCTGTTACACGCCCTGGTCAGCCACGAGGGGGGCAGGTTCCGGCTGGCCCCCGAAAAACTCACGGCGTGATTCTCTTGTTATCACCAACGATTAGGAGCGGGAGGTGGCGAAATAGTTGGCACCCGGTGATCTCGAAACACACCGAGGGTACTGAGTACACCCGTGCGATGCTCTACTGGCTATGCCGCAGCGCGACGTACTACGCCGGGCAGCTCGGAGGGAACAGCCGCTTTCCCAGCAGACGCGCGGGGGGCTTGATCGGCACCCGAGGGGATTCGTCGATCACGTGAAAGCACTCCTGCGCGGACTCCTGATTCGCGCCGCGCTGCTGGTCGCCGGGTGCGTCGCACTGCTCGTCGCTCTCCAGATCAACCGCAACGCCGGCAACGAGATCCTCTCCGGGTTGCTGTCACCGGAGTCTCCAGAGGCCATCGTCGTCAGTGTCGCCCGACTGCTGGCGCCAGTCCCCGGCCTGTGGCTGATCTACCGCGGGCTCGGGTGACGTGTCATCACTGCCACGGTCGATTCGGCGAGCGCCCCGATGTTCTTGGTGCGACCGGATGTTGTGAACCGTTGGCCGAGGGCGAAGCCGTGGGCGACCCAAGCCTTCTCACGGTCATAAGTAATTAGACGGATGCCCAACCCTGCCTGGTCAGCTCTGCTCTCAGCGCCTCCGCTCTTCTTCGCGCCGACTCCATTGATGCGTGGATCTCGTCCGCCTGCACGTCGCCCCGATGATCTACCAGCCGCCGATAGCCGGATGCCAGTTTGCTGATTGAGCACACCACATCGCGCCCGCCGCATTCACCTCTAGGATCGGAGTAGCCGCTTAGACGCCAGAGGATCACACAATGCCTCCCGACCGGCTTGCAGAGAGCGTTATCACCAAGCCCGTCGGGTTGCGGTAGGATACGCAACGAAGTTCCATGAACAAAATTGGGCTCGTGCTTGCCGTAGGACTTCTGCTATCGGCCTGTGGCAGCGGCGTAAACAAAGCAAAATGTGAGGGGCTGTATCGCGCCGGAAAGGGCATCGAGGGCGCCGTAAGTGTTGGTGTCAATCTAATCGGGTATCGAGAGCTGTTGCAGAAGCTTGCAACTGAGATTTCGATTGCCGCTGACAGCGCTGCCTCAGATTCCGAGAGAGAAATGGTGACGGCCTACAGGGACGCCCTCGTAGCCTACAAGGACGCTGAGACGATTTGGTCCAAGAGCCTGAGCGGCCCCTCGCGCCTGAATGCCTTCGACCCTGAGATCAAGCGTATCGCAGGCGAGTATCCGATTGACGGCGAGGGCGTTGGTGCCAACTTCTCGTTTGATGCCAAAGCCGCTGTGCAGACTATCTGGCAAACCGCGCAAAGAGAGCTGACCAGAGGGAATCGAGTTTACAACGGGGGATGTCCCTCCGGCTGTTGAAATTCAGCGGCGGCTCGGTTGACGACTACGCGATCTGTCGCTCCTCCTGAGCGACGCTGAGACCGAGCTGGCGGTCACGGGCCCGGAGCGCCGCGACCAGCAT
>JBOGIR010000198.1:0-1734 GCA_050742335.1 Vicinamibacterales bacterium
CGGAGACACAGAGACACGGAGTCTTTTTCAGATGTTTTCTCTGTGCCTCTGTGCCTCTGTGGCCCGGCCGGGACTCTTGCCACGGACTGCTACGCTTTGCACACTCGTTACGTTCAGCGCAACGCTACGGCGAGGGCCGCGCCGTAGCTCGGCGGAAACAACCAGGCCGAGCGAAGGCGGGTCCGAACGTCTCGGACGGTCTGTCTAATGAACCGGCGCCGGGTTGCGGACGGGCAGGATCGACTGCACCTGCGTCGTGATGATGGTCTGGCCGTCGTGCATCAGCTCCATCAGGAAGCCCAGATGGATCGCGCGCACTTTCAGGAAGCTGCCGCCGAGCGAGCAGCCCGCCAGCGTGGCGCGCGTGGCCTCCGGAAAGAACCGTCCCCCGCGGACCATGATTTCGCCGGTGCGCGGCGAAAGGACTGTGATCTCATACAGCGAGTTGAGCGTCCGAACGGCGAACGACTCGAGCGGTGCAACCGTGTCGAGCTGCACGCCATCGTTCCACTCCCGCTGCGACCACCAGTTGAGGTCAACGGGACCAAGTGCGGTGGCATCGGCATTGGTGGTCGTTTTCGACGACATTGAAGGGCTCCTGAGCGACAGCTCTACATTAACACCTTATTACACCTGCGAGCCGCTGTGCACGCTGAGCGCGGCCCGGATCCCGTCGATAAACGTGTCGATGTTCTTCCTGGCCATCCGGTCCAGCAGCCCCTGAGGCCCGAAGGCCGCAAGCTTGCCGGAGATGGTGACCTCTCCCTGCCACCGCACCAGTGTTTCCGGCAGATGCCCCACAGGGCCTCCAGAATCCAGAGACGACTCGAGGGTGAAGCTCGTCACCATGTCGACGACGCTGGCGAGCCCTGTGCCTCTTCCGACGATGGTGGTACTGATCGGCGGACGCCGGTCTCGAATCTCCAGCTTCATCACCATGGTGCCCCTGATGTGCGACACGCCGACGCGCGCGGTCACGGTGAAGCGATCGGTATTTTCTACCGATACCTCCTTCACGTCGGGCAAGTAGCGGCTGAGCTTTGCGGGGTCGGTCAGGAGCGCGTAAACGTCTGCCTGAGGAGCGGAGACGGTGAACTGCCCTTCCAGATGCATTCGTCTGCCCTACACATGCAGCTCTGCAACATCGAGGCCACGTGCGCGATCAGTGGCAACGCCGAACGCGCGGCGGAACAACACACCGGCGATGTGCCGCTTGTACTCGACCGATCCGCGGATGTCCTCGAACGGCTGTGCCGCCTCGCGCACAAGCTGTTCCGCCTCGCCCAGTAGATTCGGGGACGCCACCTTCCCCTGCAGGAGCTGCTCCGCGGCCGCGGCTCGAATCGCCGTGGGCCCGACGGCACCGAGGCTCACCGCCACACTGTGGCAACGCTCGCCGTCGAGCTCGAGCTGAACCCCGACGCTGGCTACGGCGAAATCGCCCGCGCGCCTCTCGAACTTGACGTACGCGCCGCCGCCCGGCGGTGGCATGCCGACGGAAAGGCTCGTGACGATCTCGTCGGCCGCCAATTGCGTCGTGTAGGCGTCGACGAGGAACTCGTGCAGCGACACGTGGCGCGCGCCCGCCGGACCTGCGAGCGTGAGTTCGGTGTCGAGCGCCATGAGCGCCGCCGGCCAGTCGCCGGCCGGATCCGCGTGGGCCAGGCTGCCGGCCACGGTTCCACGGTTGCGCACCTGCACGTCGGCGGTGAGATTGGCCGCGTCCACCATGAG
>JBOGIR010000199.1:0-10336 GCA_050742335.1 Vicinamibacterales bacterium
ATAGCACCGCTCGGCGACCAGCTCGCGCCGGCCTGGGACACGGCCGCGCTGGGGGCGCAGATGAGTACTGAGATGAGACCGGCGAGGAGCCGGGGCCAGCGAATCTGATCCATGACGTCCTCCATCGATTCGTCGGACGAGTAGCCCAGCTGTCAGCTGTCGTTCACACTTCTCGGTTCTCGGCCTTTGACACCGCTCGAGTCTCGTACGGCTCGACGCGCGTACCGATGCTCAGCGGCATCTCGAGCCGCGCCGATTATACAGATTCCTCTGTGTCATCTCTGTGACTCTGTGGCCCTAGACCCTGACTATCCTGGCCTCCTGAATCGCCTTGACCTTCCGCAGGTCCTGCAGCACGACGTCGGGAATCGGCGCCGCCTCGTCGACGATGACCACGCCGACGGCGTTCTTTCCCTGGCGGCCGAGCGCAAAATTCGCGATGTTCACCCCGTGCCGGCCAAGGATGGTGCCGATCTCGCCGATGACACCCGGCTGATCGTTGTTGCGAATCACGATCATCGTCCCGTCGAGTGGGGCCTCGATGCCGATGCCGTCGAGCAGCACGAGCCTGGGCGACGTGCGCTCGAAGACGGCGCCCTCGACCCATCGCTCACCGGCGCTGGTGTGCAGCTTCACGGAGATGAGGCTGGTGTAATTTCGCGAGCGGCTGCTGCGCGACTCGATGACTTCGATCCCGCGATCGGCCGCGACCGTTCGGGCATTCACCGGAGTCACCCCAACCTCGAGAATCGGTTTGAACAGGCCGACGAGCACGGCGTTGACGATCATCTCGTTGCGGCCGTCGGCCAGCTCGCCGTAGTAGCGGACGCCCAGAGCGTTGGCGCGGCTGTCGTTCATCTGCGCGAGGAACGCGCCCAGCCGCTCGCCAAGCTCGATGAAGGGGCGAAGCCGACTGTACTCTTCCGCTGAAACCGACGGGAAGTTCACCGCGTTCCGGATGATTCCGTCCTTCAGAAAGTCGCGCAACGCGGCGGCCGTCTCGACCCCCACCAGCTCCTGTCCCTCGCGCGTGGATGCGGCGATGTGGGGCGTGGCGACGACCTGGGGCAGCTTCTGCAGACGTGGATCGGGTGGCGGCTCTGTCCGGAAGACGTCGAGCGCGGCGGCAGCCACATGGCCCGCTTCAATCGCGTCGGCCAGCGCGTCCTCGTCGATTAGGTCGCCGCGGGCGGTGTTGATCAAATGGATGCCTTTCTTGGAGCGTGCGAGAAGCTCGGCATTGACGAGATTGCGCGTCTTGTCGTTCGACGGCGTGTGGAGCGATACGTAGTCGGCGCGCGCAAACAGATCGTCGAGCGACACGAGCTCCACCCCGAGATCGGCCGCCACCTGTTCCGAAATAAACGGATCGTGAGCAATGATGCGCATGCCGAACGCGGCCGCGCGGCGGGCGACCTCCTGGCCGATGCGCCCGAGCCCCGCCAGGCCGAGCGTCTTGTCGCGGACCTCTTCGCCAAGAAACTTCTTCTTCTCCCATTTCCCCTGCTTCATGGCGGCGTCGGCGGCGGGCACATGACGGGCCATGGCCAGCATCAGGCCGATCGCCAGCTCTGCCACGCTGACGCTGTTGGCGCCCGGCGCGTTCATCACGACGATGCCGCGTGCGCTCGCCGCAGGCACGTCGACGTTGTCCACGCCGGTGCCGGCGCGGGCAATCACCCGCAGGCGCGGCGCGGCCGCTATCAGCGGCGCGGTGACCTTCGTGGCGCTTCGAACGACAAGTGCGTCGGCTTCGGCAAGATCGCCGGCCAGTTGATCGGGCGTGCGTCCGGTGCGGGCATCAACGTCCCACCCTTCAGTGCGGAGCAGATCGAGCGCGGAGGTGGGGAGATCGTCTGCGACAACAATTTTCAATGGTGTGTCCCGAAGTGAAAGATGTGCCGAGAATTCCGAAAGTATAATCTGCGGCGGCCGGTCGCGTGAGTGCTCCTCCGCAGGCCACGGAGACACGGAGGCACGGAGGTCCCGTTGTTTTGTTTCTCGCTCTGTGTCTCTGTGCCTTCTATGTGGCTTGTCAGAGGGAAGGGACTGCGTGTAACGGTCGCACTACGATGGTGCAAACCGCTAGAATGTTCGCAATCGCGCGCAGTTGACGACCGCGGCGAGACGTTTTCAACAGGGTTTTCAACAGAAACTGTGCGTAACCCGTGGACTGCGCGCGGGACATCGCCCTAACGCCTGTGGTGAAAGTAACGAGGAGACGGAGCTGAGAGCGGCATGAAACGAAAAGTCACAGTGGTAGGTGGCGCCGGCAACGTCGGCGCGACGGTGGCGCGTGCCATCGCGGAAAAGGAGTTGGCCGATGTCGTCATCATCGACATCGCGGATCAGAAGGCCGCCGGCGTCGCACTCGATATGTACGAGACGTGCCCCATCCTCGGGTCCGATTCGCGCATCATCGGCGGCAGCGACTGGGGCGCCGCTGCCGGCTCGGACATCGTCGTCATCACATCGGGCAAGCCGCGGAAGCCGGGCATGAGCCGCGACGATCTCGTGCGCGACAACTTCGAGATCATGAAGAGCATCGCGCCGCGCGTGGTGGAGCACTGCCCGACCAGCATCATCATCCCGGTGGCCAACCCGCTCGACGCGATGGCGCAGGCGCTCTATCGTCTGACCAAATTCCCGCGTGAGCGGGTGATCGGGATGGCCGGCGTGCTCGACTCCGCCCGCATGAGCACGTTCATCGCGATGGAGCTGCATGTGTCGGTGGAAAATGTCCACTCGTTCGTTCTGGGCGGACACGGCGACACCATGGTGCCGCTGCCGCGCTATTCGACCGTGGCGGGTGTGCCGTTGACGGAACTGCTGTCGAAGGACCGGATCGACGCGATCGCGACACGTACGGCGAACGGCGGCGCAGAAATCACGAAGCTCGTCGGGACGAGCGCCTGGTACGCACCCGGGGCGGCGGTAGCCGAAATGTGCGAGGCGATCCTGCTGGACAAGAAGAAGATCCTGCCCTGTTCCGTGTTCCTGCAAGGTGAGTATGGAATCCGGGATCTGTTCGTCGGCGTGCCGGTGAAGCTTGGCGCCCGCGGGTTGGAGGAGGTCTTCCAGATCACCCTGACGCCGGACGAGGATGCCGCGCTCAAGAAATCGGCCGCGGCCGTCAAGGAACTCGTGGACGTCATCGGGATGTAGTTGTTCTCAAGTATCGAGCTGCAGCGCGTGCGCCAGCGCCCGTCTCAGTTGGGCCTGCTTGGCTGCCGAGAGGGTCGCCACGAAGCCGGTCAGCTTAGCCTTGAACATCAGCATTACGAAGTCGCAGCGGATCGCGCTCTCGCGGGGAACACCTTCCTCGATCCCAACCTCCACCTCGGTCCGCAGGCCCAGTACCTCGCCGTAGACGGGTGCGCAGATCACTGTAGAGATATCTGCGTGGTCGGCCACGAAATCACGCGAGACGACGACGTAGTAGCCGGGTTTATCGCCGCGCTCCGATACGCGCTCGCGCGTCCGATAGATCTCGCCCCACTTCACGGCCTGGCCTGCGTGCGGACCAGCGCGCGTGCCTGACGCGCCAGGCGGCCCCGGTGCCGGCGCACGATCGCGTCCTCTCGCTCGTCCTCGGTGGCGCGTTCCAGCCGGGCCACGTACTCCTGGACCGCCTTGCGAAACACGTGCGATCGATTGCGGGCGCCGTCCAGGCCCGCCAACCGGTCCACGCGGGCGAGGGTCGCCTCGTCAATAGTAATCGCAATAGTCTTCATATCATCGTTATAGTACACGATCCATACTCGGCGGTGGCAAGGCTGCCGGACCGGTCGAAACGCAACCGGCCGCAGCGAGGTGTGCGTGCAGTGATGGGCGGCCGACGAGTGGCAGGGCGCAGACGTTCGAGCGAGACGGCTGGGCTGGCGGCGGTGCCGACCTGGCCTGCGGAGATCAGAAGGCAGAGATCAGAAGGTAGCCGGAGGCCTTCCGCCTTCGCGCGAAGCTTCGGCCGACCACCGTAGCCTTGGCAGAGGTGGTCAGGCCTCCGGTCCCGAGTGGCCCATGTGCCGCGAGAGGCGTTTCAGCGCGCGGCTCACCGCCATCCGCGCCGCGTCGGCGGTCCGCATCCCGAACTGCTGCGCGATCTCCGCCAGACTCCACTGCACCTCCACGCGCGCCACCACCATTTCGCGATCGCGCGGTTTCAGTTCACCGAGCGCCCGGCGGTACCGTTCGTACGACTCGGCCTGAATCGCCGCCTCCAGAGGTGAAGTGCCGTCCGAGGGGTGCTCTGCCGGCAGCTCCTCCGCGGCCGGATGGCGTGTGACGCGCCGCACCTCGTCGCGAATGCGGTTGATGACCGATTGGCGCAGGTAGGCCTGCATCGCCCCGACATGGCGCGGCTCGAAGACGTCGAGACGCCCGAGGGCATGCATCGCCGCCTCCTGCACCAGGTCGCCGGTGTCGAGGGCGCCGCGCGCCGCCGGCGGCAGTCTGCCGTGGGCCCAGCGCTTGAGGGCGGGGAGGCACCGCTGCAGCAGCGCTTCCACGGCCAGGCGGTCGCCGGCGCGTGCCCGGATCACCAGCTCGATGGTGGGCTCGTCGCTCAGCAGCGGGTCGTGGTTCTCGCTGACCGCCGGCTCTGGCGGCTTTTCCCGTCTTCGCTCGGTCACGCCTGAATAGCTCAGCATGATAGCGGCCTCCTGAACGGGTGACATCCCTGTTTGTTGGAATTGGAAATCCCGTTGTTAGTATTAACGACGGCGCCCGCGAAATCGAACACCCGGTTGCACGACCCCGAGACCCTGCTGCGGCCACTGACCCTCGAAGCTGATATCCTCGGCACCGTGGTCGGGACGACCGTTTCGCACTACCGTGTCACCGGGAAGCTCGGCGTGGGAGGCATGGGCGTGGTGTACGACGCGCTGGACACCCACCTGGCCAGACCGGTGGCGCTGAAGTTCCTGCCCCAGGAGCTGGCGGACGATCGGGATGCCTCCCGCCGGCTCCAGCGCGAGGCACAGACGCTTGCCGCCTTGAATCACCCTAATGTCTGCGCGGTGTACGACATCGGGGAACACGAGGGGTCGGCGTTCATGGTCATGGAACGCTGCGACGGGGTGAACCTGAAGACGCACATGGCCCGGGCGACGCTGTCCACGCCGCAGATCGTCGATATCACGAGCCAGATGACCGCGGCGCTGGAGGCCGCGCACACGGCCGGCGTCGTCCACCGCGACATCAAACCGGGCAACATCATGGTGGGCAGTGCGGGCCAGGTGAAAGTGCTCGACTTCGGGCTCGCCAGGCGTTTCACGCTGGATGACACGGGCGAGGTGGGGATCGGCGGGTCAACGATACCCGGCCGGCCGCTCGGGACCGCCAACTACATGGCGCCCGAGCGCATCCTGCAGCTTCCGCTCGACCCGCGCAGCGACCTGTTTTCAGTGGGCGTGGTGATGTACGAGATGGCGACGGGGAGGCTGCCGTTTGCGGGAGCGTCCCCGTCCGAGACGGTGACGAACATCCTGGAGAAGGACCCGCTACCACTGAGAACGCATTCACCCGATCGGCCGATACGCCTGGAGCACATCGTGACCCGGTTGCTGGCCAAAGCGGCCGAGAGCCGGTATCAGAGCGCCAGCGAGTTGTGCAAGGATCTTGGCGCCTTGACAACTCCGAAAAGCATGTGGGCACGGCTCCTTCGCCGATAGGGCTCCCGCAAACCCCGGGAGTCCACCCGCTGCCGAGTCCCCATCAGTCGACGATGACGTCCGGATCGTTGGTGGGAGGGGCGGGTGGACTTGCACCCCTGACCTTAACGTCGTACTTGTAGGTGGTCTTTGCCGCTGCTGCCCTCACCACCGCGGGCGGACCTGGGACGGGAAAGGGTCCAGGGGCGGCGAACGGTGGTCTTGACAGCCGAGGTTCACGAGGGTGTTGCGTGCCAGGCGGCTTCGAGCTCGATGACGTCCGAAAAGCGCTTGTCGGGGCGGGGCGTCAGGCACCGGCGCAGGCACAGCGCCGCCTCTGTGGGCAGCGACGCGGCGTGTTTCCGCGGGTCGCCAATATCACCCGAGAGCGCGGCCGTGACAAGGTCTGGCATTGTTGCTGCCGCAAAGGGCCGTCTGCCTGTGAACAGCTCGTACCCGATAACCCCAATCATGAAGATGTCGGTGCGGCCATCGGGCTTGTCGCCGATCAGCAGCTCCGGCGCCAGGTAGAATGCGTCGCAATCGATCGACTCCTGGCTGCGGACAGGCTGGGCGCCCGCACGCGTGAGCACCTCGTGGATCTCCGTGACACCGGCCGACGAAATCACCAGCCGTTCGCGTTCCTCACCTGCGGTAAGGCGGATGATGGCTGGGGTCAATCCGAACGCCAGCAACCCGTGCGTGTGCAGCGCCCGGGTCGCGCTGATGAGATCCAGCAACAGGGGTCGGCCGTCGCTCCAGTTGAACGCGCCTTGACGGTCCAGCACCTCCCGCAGTGAGGATCCCGGAACGAAGTCGGTGACGACGTACACCAGGTCCGTCTCTTCACCATAGTCGCGCACGCGCAGAATCGACGGATGATTGACGGGCGTCATTCGTGCCTCGCGCATGAAACGGGTCCGTGCCGCCTCCCAGTCGGCGTCGCGGTCCCGCCGGATGAGGCGGATCGCCACCTGATGTCCCGTCGCGCGGTGCGTTCCTTTGTGGATGTCGCTTCCAAGCCGGCCGCGCCCAATCAGTTCACCCACGTCGTATCCGTCGGCCAGGCGGGACGCAGACGCCGCCACAACCGCCGGGCGCGCTTTGGCCGCACCTGAAAGCGCCTGCGCGAAATCGGATGCCGTCTCCCACCTCGACTGCGGATCCTTGGCGAGCGCCTTGAGCACCGCCGCCTCGGCCCATGAGGGGATCTCCGCGCGATATCGGGTGGGTGGTTCAGGCGGCCTGCGCAAGTGTTTGGTGATGAGCGATCCGGAATCGGATGCGATGAAGGGGCGGCGGCCAGTCAGCAGCTCGTATACCGTGACCCCGAAGCTGTAGATGTCGGACCGCCCGCTGATCGGCTGGCCGCTCAGTTGTTCGGGCGGCGCGTACGCCAGCGTCACGAGCGTCCAGCTGCCGTCGTCCAGTCGCGTGCGTCTGGGCTTGCGAACCTGGAGATCGCCGATGCCGAAGTCGATCACCTTGTGGACCACTTCACCGGCCGTGTAGTGATGGGTCATCACGTTGCCGGGCTTGAGATCGCGGTGGACGATCCCCTGCGAGTGCGCGAGGTCCAGCGCGCTCGCAATGTGTGATGCGATGCGGCATACGTCGGGAACGTCGAACGCGCCGCGCTCCTCGAGCTGTTGTTTCAGGCTCTGGCCATTCAGGTACTCCATCACGAGATACGGGCCGACGCCGGTTTCGACACCGAAGTCGAGCACGCTGACGATGTACGGATGATGCAGCATCGCGCACATGCGTGCTTCGTGTTCCATGAACCGCTTCGGAAGCGCCGGTGTGTCCCCGGCGCGGGGGTGGATGACTTTGATCGCGACGATATCGCCGAGACGCGTGCGGCGGGCGCGATAGACCTTGCCCATCCCACCAACGCCGATGAGGCCCTCGACCTTGTACCGCCGGTCCAGAACGTCGCCTGGCCGGAGCTGCTGCATGCGCGAATTCTACGTCATGCACGCGGGACGGCCGGCCATGCCTCGAATGGAACGTTTGGCAGGGCAGACCCTCCAGAGTCGGATGGTGTCCTTTGCTCTGATCGTTCAGCTCGCGTGGTACACCGGCGCAAGGCCATACACCGGCGTCGGGATTCCTTCCATCCGTGCTTTCACCTGCAGCGACAGGAACTGCGAGTAGTGGCGCGACTGCTGGAGGTTACCGCCGTGGAACCAGAGATTCGGCTGCTGGGTCGGCTTCCACATGTTGCGCAACTCGCCTTCCCAGGGCCCTGGATCCTTCTTCGTGTCGGAGCCAAGGCCCCAGCACTTGCCGACCTTCTCGGCCATCTCCTGGCTCACGAGCTGTGCGACCGAACTGTTCATCGCGCTGTACCCAGTCGCGTACACAATCAAGTCAGCGGGCAGGGCCACGCCCTTCTTCATCTCCACTCCGGTCGCGGTGATACGCTCGATCTCGCCTGTCATCAGTCTCACACGGCCGTCGGCGATTAGCTCGCTTCCGCCGACGTCGACGTAATAGCCAGAGCCCCGGCGCAGATACATCACAAGGAGGCCGGAGTCGTCTTCGCCAAACGTGAGCATGAAACCGGATTGCTCGAGGCGCGCGTAAAACGCCGCGTCGTGCTCCTTCATCTGTCGATACACCGGGACTTGCAGGACCGGGAGGAGCTTGTACGGAAGTGAGGCCAGGATCAGATCAGCCACATCAGTCGTGATGCCGTTTGTCACCGCCGCTTCCGAATACAGCGCACCGAGGGCGAGATCCATCAACGTGTCAGAGCGCGCCACGAGTGTGGAGGAGCGTTGGATCATCGTGACGTCGGCTCCGTGCTCCCACAGATCGGCGCAGATATCGTGCGCCGAATTGCCGGAGCCGACGACAACCGCCTTCTTCCCCCGCCAGTCCTCGCCGCTCGAGAACTGGCTGGAGTGGAGCTGGGTTCCGCGGAAGCTCTCCATCCCCACATAGCTCGGCAGTTGTGGCACGCCCGACACACCGGTGGCCAAGACAACGTGTGTGGGCTGCAAGACAATGGTCGCCCCGTTGCGCTGAACCGTGATGTCCCACTGCTGCTTCGTTTCGTCGAACCGCGCTCGCTGACACTCGGTGTCCCCCCAATAATTGAGCTCCATTACCTTCGCGTACATTTCCAGCCAATCTGCGATCTTGTCCTTCGGGCTGAACACGGGCCAGTCCTCAGGGAACGGGATGTACGGCAGATGGTCGAACCAGACCGGATCGTGGAGACAGAGGCTCTTGTAGCGGTTGCGCCAACTGTCGCCCGGCTGCGCGTTCTTCTCGATGATGATCGTCGGCACGCCGAGCTTCTTGAGTCGCGTCCCCAGCACGATGCCGGCCTGGCCGCCGCCTACAATCACGACATAGGGCTGCTTCTGGAACCCGAGCAGCGCGTCTTCCTCGCTCTTTCTCTCGAGCCAGGTCTTACGGCGAGGATGGTTGCCATGTTCGACGCCCTTGACTCGGCTCTGACCCTTCTTCTCCTCGAAGCCCTTGAGCTGTTGCAGTGTCGTGAGCATTGTCCACGCTTTGTCGCCGATGAGACGCAGATGTCCCTTCCCGCGGCCAACAGCAGTCTCGAAAGTGAACCAGCCTTCCGTGACCCCGTTCGCTTCCGAGCCCTCGCCTTGAATCGTCCAGCTGCTGGGGTGGGCCAGTGGCATGGTGGCTTCCAGCATGGCGCGGATTGCGGCCGGGTCCTCCGCTGTCTTGATGTTCCAGGTGAACGACACCAGATCCCGCCAATACGCATCGGGTCCGAACATCGCGGCTGCCGCGCTATAGTCGCCGCGAGACAGCGCAACTGCGAAGCCATCGAGCCAGCCTTGCACGGCGGCGGTGGACGTTATCGTCGTCACGGCTGCTCTCCTGCGTTCCGCCGCGCCATTTCGTTCTCGCTGTTGCTGGTTGGGTCCGCCCGATCACCGACGCGGACGACGTAGACGTCAAACTCAGCCCGCAGCGCGGTCATGTCCACCCTACCTACTCCAAGGCACTGCGCTCGGTTGAGCCACTCGAGCCGCGGGTCTGCTGTCGCGAATGTCGGTGTGACCACTACGGGTAATAGCTGGGCGTACTCGTCGCGCAACGCGCGAGCGTAGCCGTCTGGACCAAGGTCGACGATGCCGCCGTACGAACTATAGACACGTGCACCGTCCGCTGTGTCGAAACACGCCTGCACGCTGACGATCCCAACCCCGTCGCGACGGATGCGCATCCAATCCGCCGCTCCGGGGAGAACGTTTGCGTCCAGACCCGAACCGACGAAGCTCCCCTTGGTGATGTGCCAGGTGATTCGGAGGCCATCGGGTGTCAGGCCGACGACCTCCTTGCGGAGCCATGCCGTCAAGGAACCAAGGAGGGTCGTATTCCAATTCCAGCGAGGTTGACCCGAGACCGCCGCCCCTGCGCCTGAGTGCTTTTCATATGCGGGAGTCTTGACCGGCGCTCCGAGAAGTGGTGACTGGGCGATGAGCCGCAGCACCGGCAACTGGCCGACCACCCCACCCGGCTCCCCGGGGAAGGTCGCACGAAACAAAGGGACGTTGGCGGCGACCAACCGCGGCGCACCGACATCCGCTGTTCCTCGTGACATGCTCGAGCCTCCGCGAAAATGCCGTGGCGTCGGATCCGCCAGGCCGGTGATCACTCCACGCACGTTCGGGATGTAGCCAAGAACCTTCGGC
>JBOGIR010000200.1:0-2817 GCA_050742335.1 Vicinamibacterales bacterium
GAGATGCAGCGTGAGCTGCTTCTTGCCAAGCTTCTTCATCAGCGCGGACTTCTCCTCGACCACGACCAGCTCGCCCTTGTTGATCACGCCGATGCGGTCGGCCATCTCCTCGGGTGCGTGGTGAGGATGATGGTGACGCCGCCCGCGCGCAGCGCGCGCACCAGCGCCCACATGTCGCGGCGCAGCTCGACGTCGACGCCCGCGGTCGGCTCGTCGAGGAACAGGATCTCGGGCTCGTGCGCCAGCGCCTTGGCGATCAGGACGCGGCGCTTCATGCCGCCCGACAGCGTCATGATCTTGTCGTTGCGCCGGTCCCACAGCGAAAGCTCGCGCAGCACCTTCTCGAGATGCGGCGGGTTCGGCGCGCGGCCGAACAGGCCCCGGCTGAATGTCACCGTGGCCCACACGGTTTCGAAGGTGTCGGTCGTCAGCTCCTGCGGCACCAGGCCGATTTTCGAGCGCGCCGCGCGGTAGTCGCGCCGGATGTCGCGGCCGTCGACCAGCACCGTCCCGGAGGTGGGCGTGACGATTCCGCACACGACGTTGATCAGGGTGGTCTTGCCCGCGCCATTGGGCCCGAGCAGCGCGAAGATCTCGCCCCTGCGGATCTCCAGGGCGACCTCCTCCAGCGCCCGCAGTCCGGAGGCGTAGGTCTTGGTCAGATTTGAAACGGAAATGACGGGCGGCACGATTGCGGCTTCAAAGGTGCCGGTTCTCGGGCGGCGGCGACTTGAAGTCGTCGTGCAGCATATCGAAGTAGTTGACCGGGGCGTCGATCAGCTCCTGCGGGTCGACGCCGTCGAGGCAGTTCACCCGCACCGCGTAGAACCGGTTGCCCTGGTTGTCGGCTCCGTGCGCGAACGGCCGCACGCCGCACTGCGCGCAAAACCTGTGGTGGATGGACTTCTTGGCGAACTGGTAGTCGCGCAGGCTCTGCTCGCCAGAGAGCAGGCGGAACGCGTCCGCCGGGATGAACGCCATCCACGACCGCGTCTTGAAGCAGATCGAGCAGTTACACTTGGCCGTGCCCGCCGCGAGATCGATGTCGGCCTCGAAGCGGACCGCGCCGCAGTGGCAGCTGCCCTGATAGGTCTTCTTCATTTCGTCGGCACCGGTTTCTTGCCGCGCCGCCGCTCGCTGTCGCGGATCATTCCGGTCAGGTCCGCGGCCGGCCGGATCTCGAAGGGGCCTGCGCGCACGCCGGGGTGCTTCGACATCAGCTGGATGGCGTGGTTGAGATCCTGTGCCTCCAGGATGAGAATCCCGCCGATCTGCTCCTTGGTCTCGGCGTACGGGCCGTCGGTGACCGCGACCTTGCCGTTGCGGAAGCGCAGCGTCACGGCGCTGCCGGGGGGCTGGAGTCCTTCTCCACCGGTGAAATGGCCGTTCTTCCTGAGCACGTCGTCGTAGCCGAAGCAGGCATCCACCAGGGAGTTGCGCTCGCTCTCGGACATGTTCTCGAACTTGCCCGGCTCGATGTATCCGAGGCATACGTATTTCATGGTGTCTCCTCTACGTTTCGAGCGCGCGAACCTCGACCGCGCCGCCGAAAGGAAGCGTCGGGAAGCGCTTCGCAATGGAGATCGCCTCGTCCAGGTCCCTGCACTCGATGAGGTGATAGCCGCCGAGCTGTTCCTTGGTTTCGGCGAAGGGCCCGTCGCTGACGATCGGCTTGCCGTTCCGGCTGCGAACGGTGGCGGCGGTCGCTGTCGGGGAAAGCTTTCCCGTGGCCAGGTGTTGACCGCTTTGGTCGAGACTCTGCAGCAGTGCGCCGTAGTCGCGCATGATCGTGTCGCGCTGCGATTCCGGAATCGCGTTCCATCGCTTCTCGTCGAAGCAACACAGCATCAGGTAACGCATCGTGGCTCTCCTTGCGGTCTCTAGGCGTCTACGAGCACCTTGAACCCGCCATAGATCATGCGCCTGGCGTCGAACGGCATGTCCTTCAAGCCGCCCATGCCGGCGATGCGGGGGTCTTTCATCACCCTGGCGTTGACGCGGTCGCGATGCGCGCGCGACTTGAACACGATGTACGAAAAGAACACCGTTTCCCCGCGCTTGAGCTTGACGCTGCGGGGGAACGACGTCCATTTGCCGACCTTGACGTCGTCGGCGACACACTCGCGAAACTCGACGGCGCCGTGGTCGCGCCAGACCTTCCCCGCTTTCCGGGCCATGCGACGATAAGCTGCCAGCTTCTTCCTCGGGACCGGCACCACGAATCCATCCACGTATCTCACGATCGGCCTCCTTTTCCGTTATCAGTCCTGATCAGCCTTGCTTCGCGTTCGGGTCCATCCAGATGACTTCCCAGATATGCCCGTCGAGGTCCTGGTAGGCGTGGTAGTACATGAAGCCGTGATCCTCGGGCTTGTTGAAGGTCGTGCCGCCGGCCGCGACCGCGTTGCGGACTATCTCGTCCACCTGGTCGCGGCTTTCGACCGAAACGGCGAGCAGCACCTCCGTGCTCTTCGTGGCATCGGAGATCGCGTTGGGGGTGAAGGTCTTGAACTTGGCGTGGGTGAGGAGCATGACGAAGATGTCCTCGCTCACGATCATGCAGGTTGCCGTGTCGTCCGTGAACTGCGGGTTGAACTTGTAGCCGAGCTGGGTGAAGAACGCGATCGACTTCTTGAGGTCCTTTACCGGCAGGTTCACGAAAATCTTGGTAGCCATGTCTTCTCCTGTTGAATAGGGGTGTTCCCATTCAATAGTCGTTCGGCGGGGCCCGAATTCGACTTCAGCGTTTCGCGCGCCGTTGCGCCTCGACCTCGGCGACCGTTTCCCGTATCGGCCGGATCGGGCGCACCTCAATAC
>JBOGIR010000201.1:0-9742 GCA_050742335.1 Vicinamibacterales bacterium
CCGCGCCCCCGCACGTCGCCGATGATCGCGTGTTTGTTCATGAGCGCCGTCAGGCCGTCCCTCAGGTATGCGCCAACGACTTCGGCGTTCCTCATCAGGCCCTCGCGCAACAGCCGGATCGTCGTCAGCGCCGCCGCGCACGACACCGGATTGCCGCCAAACGTGCTGGCGTGCGATCCGGGCGGCCACGACATGATGGTGGCCGGCGCCGTGATCACGCCGAGCGGCAACCCCGACGCGATCCCTTTGCCGATGCTGACGATATCGGGCTCGACGCCGGCATGTTCGATGGCGAACATCCGGCCGGTTCGTCCCATGCCCGATTGCACTTCGTCGGCAATGAGCAGGATGCCGTAACGACTCGTGATCTCGCGCAGCCGCTGCAGAAACACGTGGGGGGGAACGATGTAGCCGCCTTCGCCCTGGATCGGCTCCACGATCACCGCGGCCACTTCGTCCGGCGACACGAGATGGACGAACAACTGCTGCTCGATGAAGCTGAGACATTCGGCCGCGCACGAGTCCGGCGTGGCGTTGACCGGGCACCGGTAGCAGTCGGCGTAGGGCGCGTGATACGTGCCCGGCACCATCGGTGCAAAGCCCTTGCGCTGGGTCACCTTGCTTGCCGTCACCGACAGCGATCCCATCGATCGACCGTGAAAGGCGCCGAAGAAGGCGATGACGCCGTGCCGCTTCGTGTAGTACTTCGCCAGCTTGAGCGCCGCTTCGTTCGCCTCGGTTCCCGAATTTCCGAAGAACGACCGGTGAGGACCGGGCATTGGCGCGATCGCCGACAGCTCCTCCGCCAGCCGCACCTGCGGCTCGTAGTAGAAGTCGGTGCCCGACATGTGCAGAAACTTCTGTGCCTGATCGACGATGGCCTGCACGACGTCCGGGTGCGAATGACCCGCGGCCGTCACAGCGATGCCCGCGGTACAGTCGAGAAACACGTTGCCGTCGACGTCTTCGACAACGGCTCCCGCCCCCTTCGCAATGACGAACGGATAGTCGCGCGTATACGACGGCGACACCGCTCTGGCGTCGCGCTCGATGATGGCCTTCGCCTTCGGACCCGGCAGGGCCGTCTTGAGGTGCGGGACGGTGGTCGATGTTGCCATGGCGCTCATTTCTTCTTCCAGCGCGTGCCGCCCGGATTGTCCTCGAGCAGGACGCCGAGATCGGCCAGCCGCTGCCGGATGCTGTCGGCGGCCGCGAAGTCGCGCCGCTGCCGCGCCGCCTGGCGCTCCTGGATCAGCCGGTCGATCTCCTCCACCGGCATTGGCGGCCGCGCGTCCTCGGCCTGCCGGAGGCTGACCACTCCCAGCACCCGATCGAACGCCTCGATGGCCTGCCTGACGGCGGTCGCGTCCGCCGTCGAGATCTCCCGCGCGTCAATGGCGACATTCACATCCCGGACCAGATCGAAGACCGCCGCCAGCGCGGCCGCCGTATTCAGGTCGTGCTCGAGGGCCGCTGTGTACGCCTGCCGCGCGGTCTCCACGAGGGCCCGCACCCTCGGCCAGTCGCCGTCGGCCTTCACGGATTCGAGACGCGCCAGGCAATCGACGATCCGCCGAACGGCCTCCTCCGCCTGATCCATTCCTGTCCACGTGAAGTTGAGCTGCTTCCGGTAGTGCGACGACAGCAGCAGATACCGGAGCGCCGATGGCCGGTGACCGCGCGCCGTGATCTCGGCCAGCGTGTAGACGTTGCCGAGCGACTTCGACATCTTCTCGCCCTCGACGAACAGATGCTCCACGTGCACCCAGAAGCGGGCGAAGTCGCGTGTCGTGGCCCCTTCGCTCTGGGCAATCTCGTTCTCGTGGTGCGGAAAAATCAGGTCGACACCGCCGGCGTGGATGTCGATGGGCGGTCCGCCGAGCAGTCGCAGGGCCATGGCGGAACACTCGATATGCCAGCCCGGGCGCCCGGGACCGGTGCCGTAGTCCCACGACGGCTCACCCGGCCGCGCGGCTTTCCACAGGACGAAGTCGCGCGGATCGTCCTTGGAGTATTCGTCCACATCGACGCGCGCGCCGTCCTGCATGCCCGCCCGGTCGAGCCGTGCCAGCCGCCCGTACTGCGGAAAGCTGGCGATGCGGAAGTAGATCGACCCGTCACGCCGATACGTATGGCCATTGCGCTCGAGCGCGAGAATCATGTCGCTCATCGCACGCAGGTTCGGCTCGTCGGTCGCGCGCGGCATTTCTTCCGGCGTCTCGATCCCCAGCTGCGCCACATCGTCACGAAACGCATGAATCCACTGCTCGGTGTACTCGCGCAGGGGCGCCTGGGCCGCCTGCGCGCCCGCGATCGTCTTGTCGTCGACGTCCGTGTAGTTGACCGCCTGCCGCACGCCGTGGCCGCACACGTACTCGAGCGTGCGCCGCAGCACATCCAGGCAGACATAGGTCCGGAAGTTGCCGATGTGCGCGCGCGCATACACCGTCGGTCCGCATGCATACAGGCGCACGAGGTTGTCTCGCGTTGGCGCGAACGGTTCCTCCTGGCGTGTCAGTGTGTTGAAGAGATGGAGCATAGAGATGAGTTATCGTCGTTCACACTTCTGGGTTCCCCTCCTTCGCGGCGGCGGTTTCGATTGCCGCTACGGCGAGGCCTCGCCGTAGCTCGCAGGCACTATACGCGAGCGTAGGCGGGTCGGTGCTCAGTTCGTGTTCACGTTCGGTTCTGTGTTCATGTTCGTCGAGGTCCGTCCAAGGCCGGATACCACGTACGACGCGACGTACAATGTGCTGCGCGCGACGTCCGTTCGACGTGTTCGGTGCCCGTACGTAGTGTCCGCCTTCAGGCGGACCGAACGGAGAACCGAACCTGAACACGAACCGAGAAGCTAGAACCGAGAAGTGTGAACGACACGTCTTCATACGGATAGTCGCGCAAAGAGCCGCTCGGCGCGCCGGCAATCCGCCTCGATCTGCGCGCGCAGGCCATCCACGTCGTCGAAGCGGCGCTCGTCGCGCAGGCGCTGCACGAACCCGAGCTGCACGCGCTGGCCGTACAGATCGCCGTCGTAACGCAGCACGTGCGTTTCGATGCTCGTGTCGGCGCCATCGCCGAACGTGGGATTCACACCGATGTTCGTGACCGCCGCGTGCACGATGCCGTCAACGGTCAACGTCGTCGCGTAGACGCCGTGTGGCGGGATCAATTCGTTGCTGGTCTGCAGATTGGCCGTCGGAAAGCCAAGCGCATGCCCTCGCTGCTTTCCTTCGACGATCGTGCCTGCCAGCGCATATGGGTGTCCGAGCAGCGCCCCTGCCTCGTCCACGCGCCCTTCCGCAACCAGGCGCCGGATGCGCGTGCTGCTGACGACGAACTCCTTGTAGCGGACCGGGTCGATCTTCTCTGCGCGGAAGCCGTATCGCTGCCCGTGCGTGCGCAGCGAGCTGAAGTTGCCGGTCCGATCGTGGCCGAACAGGAAGTTCGCCCCCACCCACACCTCCGATACGTGCAGCCAGTCCACGAGCACCGTGCGCACGAACGTTTCGGGCTCCCACTGCGACAGTTCGCGTGTGAAACGGACGACCGCAATGGTGTGGATGCCGGCGCGATCGAGCGCCTCCAGGCGCTGGTCCAGCGTCATCAGCAGCGGCGGAGCCTTGTCGGGGCGAACGACGCGGGAGGGATGCGGGTCGAACGTCATCGCCATCGCGGTGCCGCCGTGCTCGACCGCGCCGCGCCTCACGCGTTCGACGACCTTCAGATGTCCGCGATGCAGGCCGTCGAAGTTGCCGAGGGCCAGCACCGGATGCGCGAGCCAGGGCGGCCGCGCATCGTCGGGAAAGTGCAGCACCTCCATGCGGGCTACGACGCGTCGACGTTGGCGTCGAGCACGAGGCCATCATATGCCAGCTCGACACCAGCGGGCAGGCGGGCGTTGGTCGCGGCGTGTCCCAGGTCGTGCGCCATGTGGGTGAGATAGGCGCGCCGCGGCGCGATCCGCGCAATCGCCTCCAGCGCCTCATCGACCGTGAAATGTGTCGAGTGCTTCTTCTCGCGGAGCGCGTCGACGACCAGCGTGTCAACCCCTTCGACAAGCACCCACGACGCGTCCGGGATGGCGCTGCAGTCGGTGAGATACGCAAAGCTGCCAAAACGGAATCCGAGGATCGGCATGGTGCCGTGCAGCAGCGGCACCGGCACCACGTACACGCCGGCAATCGTGAAGGGGCCGTCGATCTCATGCGTATCAATCTTCGGAATCCCGCCGCCGAACCTCGCGATCCCGTCGAAGGCGTAGTGGAACGTGCGCCGGATATTCGTCCACACATCGGCTGTGGCGAAACACGGGATCGCGCTCTTCTGCATGTGATTGAAGCGTCGGATCTCGTCGAGCCCAAGGATGTGGTCCGCGTGGCTGTGCGTGAACAGAATGGCGTCGATGCGCGTGACGCCATGGGTCAGCGCCTGCTGTCGCAGATCGGGCGAGGTGTCAACCAGAATCGACCCACGTCCGGGCACGTCCACATAGACCGAGGGACGCAGCCGCTTGTCGCGCGGGTCCGTCGACTGACACACGGCGCAGGTGCAGCCGATGCTCGGCACCCCAGACGAGGTGCCGGTGCCGAGAAACGTTATTCGGGCGTTCAAGGAATGATGATGCGCGATTTGGGCTCCGACGCTGAAACGCCTGGCGTGTTCGACACCTCGATGTACCGCATCCGCAGCTCGAAGAGCACCTGTTCGAGCAGCTGCCGCTCCTCCGCCGTCAGGTTGCCGCGCGTTTTCTCGTCGAGCAACGAAAGGATCTCGATCATCTGTTGAGCCGCGGGAAGATTCGCCTGCACCTTGTCGCCGCTCACGGGGTCCGGAATGTCGCCGAAGTGGACGGCGGCCGTGTGCGCAAGCGACAGCACGAACGCGACGAAGCTGATGCCGGACGCCTCGCCGGTTCGATCACCGTAGGATGAAGGCTCTTCAGTCATGTCGAGCTGCGGTCATCTCCTCTCTAAAGTAGCATACGGTCCGGAGACATCATGACTGAGACCGCCGGCACATGTTTCGATCGTCTCGTGGGGATCATGCGCACGCTGCGCGCACCCGGCGGCTGTCCGTGGGACCGCGAGCAGACGCTCGCGTCGCTCAGACCGTTCGTGCTCGAAGAAACCTATGAGGTGCTCGAAGCGATCGAGGGCGGCTCACCCTCGAGCCTGCGCGAGGAACTGGGCGACTACCTCTACGAGGCCGTGTTTCTGGCGCAGATCAGCGAGGAGTCCGGCGATTTTTCCATCGCGGACGCCATCGACGCCGCTTCCGACAAGCTCGTCCGGCGCCACCCGCATGTCTTTGCGCGGCAGCACGGGGACGACCCCGTGACGACGGATCAGGTCGTGGAGCGCTGGGAGACGATGAAAGCGCACGAACGTGTCGCCGAGGGACGGGATCCTGAACGGCCAAAGACGACGCTGAGCGGTGTGCCAAAGACGCTGCCGTCGCTCCTGCGGGCGTACGAGATCAGTGCACGGGCCGCAGCGGTCGGATTCGACTGGGCGCGCGCGGAAGATGTGCTCGACAAGATTGAGGAGGAGGTCGCAGAGGTCCGCCACGAAGTGGAGTCGGGCGCCACCGGACACCTGTCCCGCGCGGAAGAGGAAATGGGCGATCTGCTCTTCGCGATCGCGAACTTGTCGCGCAAGCTGGGCATCGAGCCCGAGGCGGCGCTCCGCCGCGCCAACGAGAAGTTCACGCAACGCTTCGATGCGCTCGAACGAGCATTCTCCGCACGCGGCCGACTATTGCAGGAGGCGACGCTGCAGGAGATGGAGGATGAGTGGCAGCGGCTCAAAGGACAGTCATAACCACGAAGGACACGAAGAACACGAAGGACACAAAGCACCTTATAACCCTATTGAAGTACTCGTGCCCTTCGTAATCTTCGTGACCTTCGTGGTTAGTTTGTCGGTGCCAGGCGCTTCAGCTCCTCGTGGAAGTTGAGGACCACGATGAGCTGGGGTGGCGCGGCGGCTTCGCTTGCGGGCGTGACGTCCTTCATCATCAGGAAGCGGCGACCGTCCGGCGACACGGCGTACGAGCGATCTGCGCCGCTGGGGTTCACCCGGTCGTTTCCCTTGACCACCACTTGCGGCGGGCCCGTCGCAAAGGTCGAACTCGGCTGGACTGGCACGGCCATCACTTCGCCCTTTGGCGCGAGGTAGAACAGTTCCCGCCCACTGCGAGCCCACAGCGGTTCTGTACCGCCCTCGGTGGACGCCTGCCAGCGACCGGCATTCACGTCGGGAAACGGGCGTACGTAGATCTCAGACCGCCCGGACTCGTTCGATTCATAGGCCAGCCATCTGCCGTCGGGGGAAACGTCTGCGCGAAACTCGTCGAAAGGCGTTTGGAGCAGGTTGTTGACGTCGCGACCGCCATCGAGCGTGACGACTTCGATGTTGCGGGGCGGACCCGATCCTCTAAAGAGGAGCCGGTTTCCGTCAGGAGAAAAAGCCATCGGAATGAGCTGACGATTACCATCCGACGTGGTCAGCGGCTCCTCCGTGCCCGAGCCGTCCGCCGATTGCCAGTAAATGTTCTCCGCGCCATCACGGGCCGCCGAGAACGCGAGTCGGCGCCCGTCTGGCGCCCACACCGGACCCCGGTTGTCTCCTGGGTCGAACGTTAGCCGCGTCAGCGCCTGGCGGCTCAGATCCCACACCCAGATGTCATTCTGTTCGTCGCTTACGCCGAGCGCGACGCGGGTACCGTCCGGCGACAGGGTGAGGGACGAGTATGCGCGCGGTGGCACGGCGATCGCCTCTTCACGTCCTTGCCGATTCATCCAGGCCAACGTGCGTCGAACGCTTTGCGCCTGTCTGTACACAAGCGTGCCATTGCGCGCCAGGCTGAAGCTAGCCCGCCCTGCGGCATTCATGGCGACGCTTTCGACAAGCGGGACGGCATTGCCGATGAGTTCCAGCCGGGCGAGGTCGAAGGCTACAGCCCACAAGGTTCCTGCCACACCGTAGACCAGATGGCCGGACGCGGCGTAGCGTGGCGTGGTGCCGCCCCGGACGAGGACCTTCCGCTCGGCCGTCTGGAGGTCGAGCACGGCAATCTGAGCCCCTTCAGCGCCGCTGGCCGGAACGATATCAAAGAGGACAGCTTTTCCCCCAGGGAGGATCTGCGGCCGCACGTGCTGCTCCTCTCCCTTCTGGCGATCGGGCGTGGTCAGCATTTCCGGGTTACCGCCGGTGGCAGACACGCGCCAGAGCCCGTGGTTAGACATTCCAGAGAACACGATCGTGTCGTCCTCTCCCCAGCTCGCGCCATCGAGACCTGGTACGGGGAGCTTGCAGATGGTGACCGGAGGACCGCCGCCGATGGCGGTCTTTTTCAGCGTGTCTCTGTCGGCGAAGCCCACCCATTGGCCATCGGGTGACATGAAGACACCAGACACCGGCCCGGCGTAGAGAGGACTGGAGGTCAGCTGGTCGAGCGCGCGCACGTTGAGTTGGCGTTGACCGACGTCCTGATTCGTGAAGTAGACAATGTGCCGGCCGTCGGGCGCGATATCCACGTCTGGGGCTGGACCCCCTAGTGCCACCACCACCAGCTCCGGGCCCGAATCCGCGGCTAGCCTCACGACTGGCGCCGGACTCGGTCGCATCAGCACCCAGACTACGAACGAAGCCGTCGCCGCAACCCCCACCGTCGCCAGAGCCAGCGAGACGGGTCGCCGCCACGACCAGGCTCGCCCGCCAGATGCTTCAGCGATCACCGCGTCCTGCACAGGTGCCGACACATCGTCGATTTCGATACGCACGGCCGACGCAGAATCGAGCCGGCGCCGCCGATCTTTCTCCAGACACCGCCGCAGCAAACGGCGAATGGACGCTGGCGTCTTCGGCGGGAGCACCGTCCAATCCGGATCCTTCGTCAGCACGAACGCGAGCGTGTCGGAGACGGTCGCACCCTCGAACAGCCGTTTCCCGGTCAGCATCTCGTACAGCACGCAGCCGAATGCCCAGATGTCCGCGCGCTTGTCTACCGTCTCGCCCCGCGCTTGTTCGGGACTCATGTAGGCAGCCGTGCCAAGCAGCACGCCCATGCCGGTCATCATCGCCGGACTGGTGATCGTGGGTAACTGCGACACGTCGGTTGCCGATGGGGCGGGGTCGAGCGCCTTCGCCAAGCCGAAGTCCAGCACCTTCACCACGCCGTCGGGTCGCAGCTTGATGTTCGCTGGCTTCAGGTCGCGGTGGATAATCCCCCGCTCATGCGCGGCTTCCAGTGCATCCGCAATTTGTTTCGCGATCGCCAGCGTCTCGTCAATCGGCAGACCGGCGGGTCTGTGTCGCATGCCTTCGCCCTTGCTTCCACCTTCGCCAAGGCTACGGCGGACAGGCGGCGGCACCCGCCCTACGTGCGTCGGACTTGTGACTTGGGCGTGACTTGTGACGTGCGCGATCCGATCGGCGAGCGTTGGCCCTTCGACCAGCTCCATGATCAGCGCATGGATGCCGGTGGATCTCTCCAGACCGTAGATTTGCGCGATGTTCGGATGATTCAGAGCAGCCAGCGTCTTCGCTTCCCGCTCGAACCGCGCCAGCCGTTCGGGATCAGTGGCAAAGGCCTCGGGCAGGACCTTGATCGCGACCTGTCGTTCGAGGTCGGTGTCCGTCGCCCGGTACACCTCTCCCATTCCACCGGTCCCGATAAGACTGAGGATTTCGTACGAGCCGATGCGCGTGCCGGGCGTCAGCGTCATCCGCGGGAGATTCTACGCCAGGACGCATGGGTCCCGATTGGACCGCTATGCGGCTCGGAACGCGAATTTTGTACTCGTTGTGGTTCGCATAAAGCGGTCCCGGCGCGCAGCGCGCGCGCCAAAGCAGACACTGTCAACCAGCCGAGGGCTCTGCCGGGATATCAAGGGCAGGCCCTTGGCTGGTTCGATCGTGCAGGTCCACCGAGAAATCATGCGCGCGACGTTCGCCAACATCGGCTTCCTCCGGAAGCCATCTGTGCTAGGTTACGGATAACCAGGAAGGACAATCGCCGAGATGAGTGAGCTGGTCTTCGAGGTGACCCAGGACGCGGACGGCGGGTTCGTGGCGGAATGTCTGACCGAGCCCATCTTCACGCAGGCTGAAACCTGGGAGGAACTTCGCTCGAACGTGCGGGAGGCGGTGGCCGCCTTTTTCGCCGATCGAGTGCGACCAGCTGCGATCCGACTTCATCTCGTACGCGACGAGGTCCTCGCTACCGGATGAGTCTCCCGCGCGACCTCAGTGGCGAGGAGCTCATTCGTGGACTCTGTCGCCGCTGGGAGTACCGCCGCACTGGCCAGGTTGGCAGCCACGTTGTCTTGGAAACCGACACTCCCTCTCATCAGAGAATCGTCGTCCCGGCGCACAAGAGCCTTCGCGTCGGAACACTGAACGCGATTCTACGAAGCGTGGCCAGTCACAAGGCGGTGTCGAAGGACGACGTCCTGAAGGACCTGTAGATTGCCGTCCAAGCGCTCGGTGCACGCGAATCGCGCAGCCAATCGTTTCCGACATCACACGTTCAGCATGCGCCGTCAGCGGTGAGGGCCGGCGCATGCGATGTCGTGGCAAAAGTATTGACTCGTGTCCTTCGTGATCTTCGTGTTCTTCTATGTTCCGGGCCGCGGTCAAGCTCCCTCTCAAGCATGCTTATCCGTCGTTCATCCTCACGCGGGTCCGGGCACGTCTGGGTCCACGACCCAGTCCTCGTCTTCTATCCGAGCTCGCACGCG
>JBOGIR010000202.1:0-5594 GCA_050742335.1 Vicinamibacterales bacterium
CAAGAACCACGGTAAGGCACGCGAACCTGTGGGCGCTCATTTCTCCCTCCCGGCATAAGAGTGTTTCGCCATCTACGTAGAGAAATGCCTCCGCAAAAAGGCCCGGCCCCGCCGCGAATCGACTCACCGGCCCAGCACAACCACCAACGACGTTTCAACGAAGCACGGTCGTCAGCTCGTAATTCAACGGGCTCGCACTGCCATCGTCGACCACGCGAATCTCGTAAGTAGAGCCAGCATCGGCCGGCATTGCGAGCTCATGACGAGAGCCACCGGGCCACGAGAACTTGGCACATGGGAGGCCGCCCGGCCGCACGACGTCGAGCACGACGTCTGGACGGCTGTTGGGCCAGGTGAGCGTCACTTCGAGCGTGCCGGGTGAGCGGACGGTCAGCGCAAAGCGATGACAATGCCCCGGCACACCGTACGAATTTCCGTAACAGAAGGCGTCGCCGACGTCCACGGTTCTCCGCACGACCTGCCCAAGCGAGATGGGCACCCAGGGATCCAACCGGAAGTCGAGCGACATGTCCTTCGATACCCACGGCCGCTGGAAGTTGGTGAAATATCCCGGTTTGTGCGCGCGCAGCCACGAGGGCCACGGGGAAGATGATGCGTCCCTCACGGCTGGGAGCGTGTAGGAGCCGGTGGCATCGCTCGTGGTGCCTGACAGCTCGACAGGGGTAAAGCACTCGTCGGAGGCGTTGGTCTCGATCTCTGCGACCGCGACGCCGGACACCGGGACGCCTGCGGTGGTGACGACGCCCGAAAGCCTGTGAGTCAGAGCCGGACGTTGACTCGGACCTTCGACCGAGCTGGGCGTCGTAAGTGCTCCCTGCGAATCATTACAGGCCGTCAGCAGGACGATCAGGCAAAGACAAGTAAAAATCAGCTTCACGGTGACCTCCCTTTCCCGATCGATCCGTGTAACTCCGGACACCTACATAAGCGGATTGGATGGCAAAAACCTCTCATGAGATCGACAGACACTCTTGAGAGCAAACGCGCGCTTCGCCTTTTGTTCGCGTTCTGTGCTGCCTGATCCGGATCGGCCGCCGGTCGGACCAGCCATTTGAATCGCGTGAGAGGTTTCAGAGGGCTAGGCCGCTTTATGAACATGAGGACGCATTTCCGTGGCGATGCGTGGGGGTGCGAGTCGGTGCCATAATCCGCGCTCAGGAGGGCGTGTGACGCACGAACGTTTCCGGGACGTGCGCGAGCTGTTCGAGGCGGCGCTCGAGAATCGCCCGGACGATCCTCTGCTCTGGCTCCGCGATGTCTGCGGCAGCGGCCACGAGCTCTTCGCCGAGGTCGAAGACCTCCTACTGGCCGATCGCCTGGCCGAGCAAGGTGTCGCGCTCGGTCCGCGCGAACTCACCTCCCTCGCGAGCGTTGCTGCAAGCTTCCCGAGTTTCGAAGGGCGGCGCGTCGGTCAGTACGACCTCATCGGTGAGATTGGCCGCGGAGGCATCGGCACCGTCTATCTCGCGCGGAGAGCCGACAACGTGTTCTCCAAGCAGGTCGCCATCAAGGTCCTGCGGCCCGAGCGGCGCGACCCGGAGCTGCTGCGCCGGTTTCACCAGGAGCGTGAGATCGTCGCGAGACTGGACCATCCCAATATCGCCAGATTGCTCGACGGCGGCACAACCGACGACGGATTGCCGTTTTTCGTCATGGAACACGTCGATGGGCAGCCGCTCGACGTCTATTGCGACACACGGCGCCTGGGTATTCGGCCGCGCCTGGAGCTCTTCCGTGCCGTGTGCCGGACGGTCCAGTACGCGCATCAGCACCTGGTCGTTCACCGGGATCTGAAGCCTTCGAACATTCTGGTCACGGCGGACGGAGACGTGAAGCTCCTCGACTTCGGCATAGCCAAGCTGCTCGGGGCCGACACGGACGACACGCTCTCCTCGGCTGGCCTCAGCGCGCGGGTCCTGACGCTGGCGTACGCCAGCCCGGAGCAGGTCAGGGGCGAACGAATCACCACCGCCTCCGACGTGTACTCGCTCGGCGTCGTCTTGTATGAACTGTTGACGGGTCGCCGGCCGTACGCCGCGAGCGGGCTGGCGCTGCACCGCGTGGCACACGCGATCTGCGAACAGCGCCCACGTCCTCCGAGCGAGGCTGTGCTCCAACCAGTCACGGGCTCTGCCCTTGATATCCCGCAGAGCCCGCGACTGGTTGACAGTGTTGGCTTGGCGCGCTCCGCGCGCCTCGGACCGCTATACGGTCCACAACGAGTACAAAATTCGCGTTCGGGACCGTATAGCGGTCCAATCGAGGAGGGCAGCATTGGGGCTCCGGCACCGGACGTCACTCCGGACCAGATCGCCGCCGCACACGGAGGAACTCCCGCGAAGCTGGCGCACCGGCTGTCCGGTGAGCTCGACAACATCGTTATGATGGCGCTACGGAAGGAGCCCAACCGGCGGTACGAGTCCGTCGAGCAGCTCGGCGAAGACCTCAGACGCTACCTGTCGGGGCTACCCGTTGCCGCGCATACCGACACATTCGTGTACAGGGCGCGCAAGTTCATCAGCCGCCATCGCGTCGGTGTGGCGGGCGCCGCGATCATCCTGGTATCGATGGCGGCTGCGGTGACCGCCACGAACTGGCAGGCTCGCGTCGCGCGTGACGAGCGGACGAGAGCCGAGCGGCAGGCGGCCGTGGCGACGTTCCAATCAGAACGCGCGGAGCGCCAGACGAGAGAGGCAGAGCTCTACCGGGGCCGCGCCGAGCGCGAAGCCGCATTCGCCCGCGAACAGCTGCGCCTGGTCGAACTGCGGACGCGGGAGGCCGACGCGCGACGTCGTGAGGCGGTCGTCGAGCGGGAGAGGGCGGAGCGACGGGCACGAGACGTCCAGGCCATCACCGCCGCGCTGCTGGACGTGAACGCAAACGTGCCCGAAATCCCGAGCGGGATCGAAGCCGGCAGGCGTGCGGCCACCGACGCGGAGCGCATTCTCCTGGGCCTGAGCGCGGAAGGATTCGCCGATCCCTCGTTGGCCAGGGACGTAGCCGCCGTGCAAGGGCTGGTCAGAAAGTACGAGGCGCTCGAGGCAGGCGTCACGCGTGCCACTCCCGCCGGATGGGTGTTCGCCGGCGAGCATCAGGAGGACTACGAGTCGGGCGTCGACCGGAGCCATTCGGTAGCGGGCGTGGGTGCCTACATCAAGAGCCGACACACCCGCGCCAGGGGATCCGCCGCGCTGTTTCAGGCGATCGACGCCGAACCGCATCGGGGCAGGCGCCTGCGGGTGTCGGTCATGCTGCGGTCCACCGCTGTCGAAGACGCAGCGGGGATCCTGGTCGACGTGGCGAACGACGATGGCATCCTGATGTTCGACACCAAGCGCCAGTTGACCTTGCGCGGGACGAACGACTGGAGCGGTCACGCGTTCGTATTCGATGTGCCGGACAACGGTACGGAGATCACCATCGGATTCGCCCTGAGAGGCAGCGGCGCGGTGTGGGCAGACGACTTCGCGTTCGAGGTCGTCGACAGCAGCGTCCCGGTGACCGCGGTTCTGCCCGAAGGGCCGGCGAACCTGAGCTTCGAGGAACCGAAGTAACCGCACTCCACACATTCGCGCCCGACAGGAGCACGCCATGCCAGAAAGCCGGAGAAACCGTCCACGACTCGTCGCGTGCGCGGCCGTAGTGATGGCCGCCGTGAGCTCGTCGATCGTCACGGCCCAGACGTCCAACGGCGGGTGGTTGAAGGCAGGCAGTCAGCCGGCTGACTACGACATGGGCATCGATCGCGACGGCGCGTTCACAGGCGGCGCGAGCGGTTTCATCAAGAGCACTGCACCCGAGCCGCGAGGATTCGGCACGTATATGCAGATGTTCGACGCAACCGAATACCGCGGGAAGCGCCTGCGATTCTCGGCGTACGTGAAGTCGGAGCGCGTCGAGAGTTGGGCTGGCCCATGGATGCGCGTCGACCGCGACAAGAAGCCTGTCGCCTTCGACAACATGCAGGACCGCCCGATCAAGAACACCCAGGGTTGGACCCAATACTCGATCGTCCTCGACGTCGACGCCGGGGCGACAGCCGTGGCGTTTGGAATCCTGCTCGCGGGGAGAGGCGCCGTCTGGATCGACGACGTCACGTTTGACGTCGTCGGTGCAGAGGTCCCGGTCACCGACGTTCAGTCAAAACTCGCGACCACTCCGCGCAACCTCGATTTCGAGAACGGCCCCGCACTGCGCTGATGCCGGGCGATCAGCGTGACTTGACCGCTCTGCTTGCCGATTGGCGAGGCGGCAGCGAGGAGGCGGGCAAGCAGTTGATGACGGCCGCGTACGACCAGCTGCGCCGCATGGCGGCTCGCTACCTGCACCACGAGCGCCCCGATCACACCCTTCAGGCGACGGAACTGGTCAGCGAGCTGTACTTGAAGCTGTTTTCGTCCCGGGCCGTCGAATGGCAGGACCGGGCACACTTCTTCGCGGTCGCCGCACGGCAGTTACGCCGTATTCTGATCGACCACGCCCGTGCCAGGCGTGCCGGGAAACGGGGCGGAGACAACGTGAGGGTTTCTCTGACAGCGGCCGCCGGGCTGTCGCATTCGGTCGACTTCGACGTGCTGCACATCGACGAAGCCTTGACGCAGCTCGAGGCGCTGGATGCGCGGGCCGCGGCCGGCGTGGAGCTCCGATTCTTTGCGGGCCTCACGGAAACCGAGATCGCCGAAGTGCTCGGGATCTCCCTGGCCACGCTCCATCGGGACTGGAGGTTCTCCCGAGCGTGGCTCATGAGCCGCCTGCTACCAGGAACCGTAAGCGGACCCACGCCTAAAGCCTAAAGCCCAGAGAGACCAAAGACTAAAGACTAGAGACCAAAGACCAAGGTGGCGACAGACAGTCAGAACTCCCACCGCACGATGATTTGACCCGCACGCGGCGCCTGCGTCCCGGTCAAGACGAACGAGGCTGGCTGGCCCTCGCTCAGAGTCGGCACATTGAAGAACAGATTGTTGCCCTGGTTGAACAGGTTGAAGACTTCGACGGCTCCGTCCAGCGTGTGGGTGCCCCACCTGAACCGCTTGCCCATCCGCAGGTTCAGCACGCTCAGTGATGGCTGCTGCAGTTGTCCTTCATCGCGCGTGGAATAGAAGAACCTGACCCGTGTCGCGAGCGGGTTCGAGACCACGCGGCCGTTCGACAGCGCGACCGTCGGCGGGTGGGGCACGCTGGCCTGAGGAATCAGCGTCAGGATCGGACCGCTGTACTGTCCCATCTGGAACAGGTAGCTCCCACCGACCGTGAGCCCGCGTGGGGCGATGTAGGCGACGTTCACCTTGAGCATGTGCGGCGGCACGCCGCTGTTGCGAAGGGTGTAGTGAGTGGGCTGCAGGGGATCGAGCAGGCTGTCGATCTGCCCCAGGTTCACTGGACGCGCGAGCGACCCGATCCCCTTCCGGTTCGGAAAAGCGTCCGGCTGCAGAAAGCCGGCGGGATCGTTGCGGTCCCACGTGCCGTCGATCCATTGATGGCTGTGGGAGTAGCCGGCGAGGAACTGCAGGTCCCGCGAGAACCGCTTGTGCAACGAGAGCTCGAGCCCTCTGTAGACGAACCAGTTGTCG
>JBOGIR010000203.1:0-7162 GCA_050742335.1 Vicinamibacterales bacterium
GTGTGGGCTACCGCGTGTAGCGCGCAGGCTTTCATGTGCGCGGGGCGGGTCCGAAAGGACCCGCCCTACGGTTATCGCGAACTGGTCCTCTCGGCTGTCGCCGCGGGATACACCGGCAGTGTCACGTGATCGCCGAAAGTGGCTTTGAGCCCCTCAATCGCGCAGTTCTCATCGCCGCTGCCACCCGCGCCGCCGCCCACGCCAATGGCGCCGATCATCTGGCCGTCGACCACGATGGGAAGACCGCCCGAGTTCGTGAAGAAGTCGAACTGAGCGATCGTACGTGTCTGCCCCGCAGGATTGTTCCTCCCCTGCGCGGTATAGACGGAGGTGGGCACGCGAGCCTCGAGCGACGTCTGCGCCTTCAGCAACGCCGTGCGGATGTTGTTGAAGACCTGCCCGTCCATCCGTTCCATGTGCACGAGCTCGCCGGCATTGTTGATGATGTACAGCGACATGCCGCCGCCCTTTGCCGCCGCGAAGTCGCGGCACACCTTGGCCACCCTCTTCGCGGCCACCAGTGAAATCTGGTTGCCGTCGAAGACGTTCGCCGCGCCCCTTCCGCCGACCACCCACTCGGGGTTTGAAATCGTCGTCTTCGGCGTCGTTGCGGTGGCAAACCGCGGCACCGGCGCCGGGTTGGCCGGCGCAGCACTCTGCGGCCGTGGCACGTCCTCAATCAGCGGGGCGACGTTCGAGGCGCCGAGCACCTCTTGCATCGCTTTGTGGCCGCAGATCTCGTCGCTCCACACCGGCACGCGGGGCGCCGATCCGCCGATGCCGATCGCGCCAATCATCTGTTTGTTGATGACGATCGGCAGACCGCCGGAGTTGGGGAACATGCCAAGCTGGATCCGCTGCAACTCCGCGTTCGGATTCTGGAGCACCTGATTCATAACGACCTTGCTCGGCGCACGCTGCATCAGCGCCGTCCGCGCCTTCATCTCCGCCGTGATGATGTTCAGGTGGCCCTGGCCGTCCATGCGGTCCATGTAGACGTGATTGCCGTCGTTGTCGAGCACGTACATGCTGATCGCCACGCCTTCGGCGGCGGCGAGCTTTTCGCACGTCTCGGCGATGCGCTCCGCGGTGGCGAGATTGATGGTGGTGAAATCCTGGATCTGCTCGGCGGCCTTGCCACTGACGACGAACTGCGGGGGCACGTTCTGCGCCAGAACGCCGCTCCCGAGCGCGATGGCGGCGGCAGCAAGCACGCCTGAAGTCATGATGCGAATGTTCATGCGGTCCTCCCCCCTGATAGCGACCGTCGCATTGTCCTCCTGCGCCTGGGCGAGGTCAATTCCACAGATCACACCATCAATTCGCCGCGGCCGACGAGCACCGCCGTGCCGCCCACCTTGACGTCGACGATCTCTCCGCCGCGGTCGCCGATCGCAATGTGGATCCGGCTGGGCCGTCCCATCGCCACGCCCTGCTGACTCACGATGCGTCGTGCAGCGTCGCCGGATACGAGCCGGTGACGCACCAGATAGCACCCAAGCGCGCCGCTCGCGCTGCCGGTCGCCGGATCCTCGACGACGCCGAACCCGGGCGCGAACATGCGGCTGTAGACCGTCTCCGGTGATCCCCGCGGCAGGACCGCGAAGAGAAAAATCGGCAGGTCGAAGCCTGTGGACAACCCGAGCCGGCGAAACGCGGATGCGTCGCTGCTGGCGCGGTCCACCACTTCGCCGCTGCGAAGCGGCACGAACAGGAACGGAAGGCCGCACGACACCTCCTGCACGGGCAACTCGGGCGCGAGGTCCGCCACCGTGAGACCGAGCGCCGCGGCAACGATGTCGCGCGCATCGACAGGCGGCCCGAAGGTGGGATTCAACTGCGTCATCCACGCGAAACGAAGGCGATTTTCTTCCCACTCGAGATCAACCGGCACGGGACCGATGTTGAGCCCGAAGACGAACCGTGCCGCGCCAGTCGGGATCACACCGGTGTGCGCCAGCGCGAACGTGCTGCCGATGGTCGGATGCCCTGCCATCGGCATCTCGCGCCCGGGGGTGAAGATGCGCATCCGCACGCCGGTGTCCGGCGTCTCCGGCGGCAGGATGAACGTGCTCTCCGCGAAGTTCATCTCGCGCGCGAGCGCCTGCATGCGCCCGGTCGAGAGGCCGCGCCCGTCGAGAAAGACCGCGAGCTGATTGCCGGTCAGCGGCTCGCTCGTGAAGACGTCGTAGTGCAGGAACGGAAGTGCCAAGAACACCTCAACGGGCCACAGAGACACCGAGGCACAGAGTCGGACCTTGGACCGCTATACGGCCCCAAACGCGAATTTCGGACCCGTTGTCAACCGTATAGCGGTCCCCGGCGCGCGGAGCGCGCCAAGAAGACAGTGCCAACCAGCCAAGGGCGTTCCTCATCGGGATATCAAGGGCCGAGCCCTTGGCTGGTTTGCTCTGTGCCTCTGCGGCTCTGTGGCCAGTAATCGAAGACTACGCCTCGCGCCGCCATCGAAGACGCCGTCCCACCGCCACGCCAACATGATAGGCGCCCTCCTGCTGCATCCACACGTGGCGCGCGTGGTTGTCGGCCAGCTCGATGATGAGCGCTCGCATATCCTCGGGCAGCGCGGCAGCAATCTGTTCCACCAGCTCCTCCTGCCGGCCGATATCGACCGGAGCGAACAGCTCATCTTCGTGGATGGCCTGGAGCAGCTCCTCGTATTCGTCCTCACACGCGTCCTCGGTGTCGGAGAACGAGGGCATGTGGCGGAGCGCGCCGTCGAGATCGAGCTTCGATGCACACCGGTTCGCAAGGTCGAGGAGTTCGTCTGAGGTGGGCATTGGGGGATCTTACGCTGCAGTAGGCAGTAGGCAGTAGGGGACGGTGCGGAGGGCGGGTCCTGGCGGACCCGTCGGCTGTAGTCGGCTGTAGCGCGCAGGCTTTCAGCCTGCGCGTCGTACGTAGTGTCCGGCTTCAGCCGGACCTCAGTTGGTGGCGGACGGTGTGGCGGCCGCTGCGGCGCGCTTCAGTTCCTCGACCCAGTTGAGTACAACCACGATCCTCGTGGCGACGACGTCGTCATCATCGCGCACCATCAGGAAGCGTTGACCGTCGCTCGTGACATCGTAGTTGGAGGACGCTGCGCCCGGCATTCCACACGATGACCCGAGGCCTCTGGAGTACTTGCCCTCCCACAACACCTTCGGCGCGGAGGCACGAAACGCGGGAGCCGTGGTCACCGACACCACCATCATCCTGTCGCCGCTGCGGTAGAAGAGCTCACCTCCCGAGCGGCGCCAGACAGGATCGAAGCCTCCGCCGCTCGAAACCTGGATCTTGGGCCCGGGTCCGGGAAATGCCTGCACGTAGACTTCCAGCCGGCCGGACTCGTTGGATGCGTAGGCGATCCAGCGGCCGTCAGGAGAGAACTTCGCAGACCCTTCCGCAAATCGCGTGTCGGCAACGGGCCGCACGCTCCCGTCTTGCACCTCTACGACGCGGACGTCGTCGCTCGTATTCAGATTCTTCTCGTCGAAAGCGAGAAACCGGCCGTCCGGAGAAAACGACACGGGACTGTGTCGCGCACCCATCGTCAACCGCTCGGCCGCCGCGCTCCGGTCCACCGGCATCCACCACATCGTCATGCCGCCGAACTGCCACGACCGGAACGCGAGCCGCCTGCCATCCGGCGTCCACACCGGATCGTGGCTTTCACCATCCGTCGTCATCTTCGTGAGCACTGCGCGGTCGAAATCGTAGACGTGGAAATCGTGATTCGGTCCCTCGATCTCGACCGCCAGTTGGCGCCCGTCGGGCGAGAGGCGCGGATAGAGGTACGACGCGGGCGGGAGCGGCAGCGGCTCGACTTTGCCGGATCGATCGACCCAGACAAGCCTCCGCTCACCTCCTTCCGCTGGACCCGGGACGTACGCCAGGTCACCGCGACGCGACAGCGTGAACAACGCCGCGCCGGTGTTGGTGCTCATCATCACCCCATCCAGCACCTCGAACGGCGACCCGGTCACCTCCAGCCGGTCCCCGTCGAACGGGACGGCCAGGAGCTTCCCGGCACGCGCGTATACGATGTGGCCGGAAGAGGCGTAGGTGGCGGCTGTGCCGCCCGTGATGAGGGTCTTCCGGGTCCCGGTCCGCAGATCCGAGACGTCGATCCGCGCCTCGTCGTAACTCGACATCCCGTCGGCGGCCACGGTGTACATCAGCGCCTGTCCTCCCGGCAGGACCTGCGCGAAGCGATGGCTGCGCTCGCCGCGTGCAAGGTCGAGCGTCGTCACGGTCTCGATCGGTCCGCCCGACTCAGAGATGCGCACGATGCCGCCCGGATACTGCGCCGTCCAGTAAATCCAGCCGTCGGCCCAGTCGCCCTTGTGGAACATGTCGTATTCGGCGAGCGTCACGGGCGCGCCGCCCGACAGCGCCGCTTTCAGCAACGGACGCTTCGAGGAAAAAATCGCGTTCCCCTCGATGAAGGCCACAAACCCGCTGTCAGGCGAGAACAGGGGCGCCCCACGAAAACCGGGAGTGTCGGTTGTCTCGATCGGACGCCTCTCCAGCGCGTCCACGCGACGGACCCAGACGGGTCCGGGAAGGGGTGTGATCGCGAGGTACGCTCCATCGGGCGAGAGGGCCAGGTTCGGGTTGAAGCCAGGCCCGAGCGTTTGGCCCTCCGGCAGGTCCACGACAAACCTGGCCACACGTGGCTCGCCGGACGCGCTGGCGCTGGTGGCGCGCCAGGACCAGGCCATTCCGGCGAACGCGGCCACGACGACGAGTGCGCTTACCATCGCCACCGCGCGCGACGCTACCCACTGCAAGGCGGACGGCGGCGGGCGTCGAGCATCGGCCCTGCCGGCGGCCGGCACGGGCATCCATCGACCGGACTCGAGCATGCGAGACAGATCTTCGAACTGGTGGCGCAGGTCTCCCGCAGACTGCATGCGGCGGTCGGGATCCTTCACGAGGCAGCGGTCGATGATGCGCGCCACGTCTTCGGGGAAGCTCGGCCGGAGCTCACTGGCGAGCGGAGGAGCGTCCCTGAGGACCGCGGTCAACGTGGCCATCGGCGTCTGCCCGCTGAACGGCCGCCCCCCCGTGGCCATCTCGAACAGGATGATCCCGAGCGAGAAGATGTCCGAGCGCGCATCGGACGTTTTCCCCTCGATCTGCTCGGGCGCCATGTACGGTGCGGTGCCCACCAACTGGCCGTCAATCGTCAGCGATTCCGTCGTCACCAGTCCCGCCGCTTGATCGATCGCAATCTTGGAGAGCCCGAAGTCGAGCACTTTGAGCACGCCGTCACGCGTGACCATGATGTTTCCGGGCTTGAGATCACGGTGGATGACGCCGCGGCCGTGTGCGGCCTGCAACGCGTCGGCAAGTTGAATGGCGAACGTGAGGAAGCGATTGAGCGGCAGACCCTCAGAGGGAATCGCGTTCGTAAGGGTCGAACCCTCGACGAGCTCCATTGTCAGAAACAGGATGCCGTCCTGCTCTTCGATGGAGTGCAGCGTCACGATGTGCGGATGGTTGAGCATGGCCGCCGCGCTGGCCTCGCGCTTGAGCCGCTCGCGGCGGATGAGATCACCGGCTACATCACGCCTGACGACCTTCAGCGCGACACGCCGGTTCAAACGGCTGTCGTGCGCTTCGTACACTTCGCCCATACCGCCCGCGCCCAGTAGGCCGCGCACGACGTAGTGTCCAAGAGCAGTGCCGCTTGCGATCGGGTCTGGAGATTCGGCGATCATCTGAGGCCGCTCGAACGAGCCGCGTCCCATGTCGGAGTCGACTGTGTTGACGCGCCATCGGGCACAGTGCAGAACCGCACCGCCACGGGACCAAGATGGATCTCGGTGTCGCCCACGAGGCGCACCGAACCGGTGACACGCGCACCGTTGGCGAAGGTGCCGTTCTTGCTCGCCAGATCGACCAGACTGACCTGGTCGCCGGCAACGACGATCATGGCGTGACGCCTGGAGACGCCGACGGCATCGATATTCATGTCGGCCGCGGGATCGCGTCCAAGTACGTTCTCCCCGACTGCGAGCGCGGCACGCCGCACGCCCCACACGATCCAGCCGGCTGCCGGTTCGCGTCGCAGGCCGGCACCCGCGGCCGACTCGTCCACGACTCCCGAAAATGCGTAGCCGAATCGCTGCACGGTTCGGATGAACGTCGACTCTCGTGCACTATCGCCGAGCGCCTGCCGGATTTCGGCGACGAGCACGGCCAGGTTGCCTTCCGAGACGAACGTGTCTGGCCAAAGGTGCTGGTGGATTTCAGCCCTCGCTACCGCGGCCGGACGGAGTTGCACGAGGAGCGAGAGGAGGTCGAACGCCTTCGGCGAAAGGTGCATGGCTGCAGCTCCGCGGCGAAGGGTGCGCGCCCTGTCGTCGAGCGTGAACGGACCGAACCGAACGTCGAGGCCCGACTTCCCCGTCATGGGCAAAACTAATGAAATCCCTATCGGTTCTTAAAGACTTTCGCAGAGCCGACACCGATGATACCGCAACGTTTCCTCGCAAGCCACGGGAGGGCACGATGCGAACTGTTGGAAGTCTCATGTTTAAACGAGGAGGAGCCGCGCCGCACGAGAACCCTGGCCGGCCACTGGGCAACCCATGCACCTCCCGTCGAACTCTGCGATGGGCGAACGGAAGAGCAAGGTGGGGGATGCGACGTACCAGAGCATCAATGGGATTGCTGTTCGCTGTTGGGGTTCTGGTCAGCAGCAGTTCGGCGTCGGCCGCAGATATTCGCGGCACCATCTCCAGCACGTTAGTCATTACTGAAGATAGCCAGCTCGTAGGAGACGTGACCTGCACGGTGACAGGCGCGCCCTGCATTGCGTTCGGGGCATCCGGGATCTCGCTCAAGTTGAACGGATTCGGCCTGACTGGCTTGGCTGATCCGGTCACGGGCTGCTCGGGTTCCAACGCCACGATGGAGAATGGGATCGACGTGAACAATCAGCGTGGCGCCGTGATTCAGGGCCCTGGTCTGGTCCAGGGGTTCCGAAGCCACGGCATACGCCTCAACATGAGCACACGGGTCCTGGTGACCCTCGTCACGGCATCCACCAATTGCATGGCCGGCATCTTCCTCAACGGTGGCTCCGATCACGAAATCGTGAACAATATCCTGTCACGCAATGGAAACGTGACGCTTCCCTGCGGCGGTATATGAC
>JBOGIR010000204.1:0-4142 GCA_050742335.1 Vicinamibacterales bacterium
CGATGGGCGTGCTGCCGTGAAGCCTGGCGTAGTCGAGCGCCGTCATCCCGGTGTCGCTCTTCGCATTGAGGTCGGCGCCGCGGGACACCAGCAGCCGGATCGTCTCGAGCGGAAGCAGGTCGGAGCCGGAGGCCAGAATGAGCGCCGTACGGCCGTGCGGATCCCGCGCGTTGACGTCCGCTCCCCGACCGAGCACATACCGCACGTCACCCACATCGTCGGCGGCCACGGCGAGCAACGCCTGGCTGTACGCCCTCGCGTCGAAGCTGTTTGCGACGAGCTGCACGCATGCCGCGCAGTCCCGCGCGAGCGTCTGCACCAGCGTTTGGGTACCGCTGGCGCGAATGTCGGCCCCCGCGCGAATGAGCAGCTCCATCACCGCGGCGTCGCCGGCGATGGCCGCCTCGCGCAGCGGCGTCGAATCGGCGGGCGATCGGGTCGGCACGTTCGGGCTCGCGCCGCGCTCGATCAGGAGCTTGACAATCGGCGCCGCGCCCGGGCGCCCGGCCGCGAGAAAGAGCGGCGTCCTGCCGTCGGCGGAGCGCGCGTTTACGTCCGCGCCATGCTCGACGAGCGCCCGCGTCTTCTCCAGATCGTGGACGGCCCACATGAGCGGCGTGGCGCCGGCGTCGTTCCGCGCGTTCGCGTTGGCGCCGAGCGGAAGCCAGCGACGGAGTGCGGCCGCGTCCGCGTAGAGGGCCGCGTACATGAAGGGCGACGCACCACCGGGACCGCGCGCGTTCAGGAGCGCCGGATCCTCGGCGACGAACCGCTCGAACGTACGCAGGTCACCGGCGCGGAGCGCCGCCACCATCTGCACGGCGCGCGCGTCGACCGGCGGCAGATCCACGTCGTTGGCGAGCTCGTCGGGCCAGTGGGCGCCTTGATCGATCCACCCCTTTACGATCGCGATCTGTTCGGCCGGCAGGCGGCCGGCCGGCGGCATCATCGCGCCGAATTCACCGCCCATGAGCCGCAGATACGCGCGGCTGGAGCCGGAGTTTCCCGGAATGATGTTCTGAGAGCCGGGACGCAGCGCCACGCTCCGGCGATCGAGCCGGAACCCGTTCATCTGCTGGCTCGGTCCGTGGCAGGCCACACAGTTCTGCCGCAGAACCGGGAGCACATCGCGGGCGAAGTCTACCGGCTCGGTGGCTTGCGCGAGCGCGATACTCGGCGCGAGGGCGAGAGCGGCACCTGCGATCCGGGGAAGAAATCGCTTCACGGTCTGCCTCCTGGTCTGCATGGAAGCCGTACGAGCGGGGAGTATAGCACCGGAGGGGTTGCGGTCCGCGATGACAGGCGCAACGCCTGCCCCGTCAATGGAGATCGTTCTGCCATTCCGGCAAGGAAACTGAAGCCGGACTCCGGCGTGGCGCGGTTGTGGTTCGTGAAATGGGTCTCGATCTCTCGATCCATTCGCAGAGATCACCCTCGACAGAAATCGCCGCATCAGGTCCCCAATAGGTGCCTGCTGGGTAATAACGACGCAGATCGCACAAGCGAACAGCGGGGCTGGAAGTCGGAGGAGATGCTGGCGAGAACTTTCAGGTGGTGATCGTCGAGGGGTTCTTCGATGAACTGACGCGCGTCGTGCCGGCGAACTGACTCTGGATGCGTTGCCTATTTCGGTCTCGATCCGCCGAACTTCTCTCCAAAGAAATCGCCTGGCATCCAGCGCGGCCGGTCGTCATCCTGAGCCAGTTGATATCCGATGAGGAAGTCGAGTTGCGCAAGGGCGGCGCCTGCTCCGAAGTCTAAAGGTTGGTTCAGATCATCCTTCGGTGAGTGATAGATCTGGGCCATCCACTCTGTTTCCAATTGTTCGCCGTCAATATCTGGTCGTCCAGTATCGGCTGCGCCTGTCACCCAGAGCACTGGAATGCCACGCAGGAGAAAAGGTCCGTGATCACTAGCGATCGGTCCTGCCTAGTCACAAGACAAACACGGGCCACGGAGACACGGAGGCACAGAGAAGATCTAGCTCTGTGACTCTGTCCTTCGACTCTCGCTCAGAACACCCCGAGTATTGTCGAGGGGTGTGCCCGTTTGCCTCTGACCAGTGCGTGCGGGCTTGCCACGGCTGTCGCGCCGCCGGCATGCCGGGCTGCGTCGGCCGGCTCCCGCCTTCGCGCACACGCTTCGGCGGCCCAGCCGCACGCCGGGAACGCTCGTTCCACTCGTACCCTTCCGCTCCCGCGCGCGAATAGTTGCTGATTCCGGTTGGCCGCCGTCATCACAAGCACCGCCGAAGTGAAACGGTGCGGCTGAACGAGAACGTCGACGATCCGTCGTCGTGCTACCATCCGCCGGTCAGCGGCTTGCGGGCGCCGACTGTTCCTCGCACGTACGGCGTTAGCCGCCTGCACTGGACAGTCCAATCAATACTGGTTGGAGCAGGGCTAACCCGGGCTAACCCGCCTGAAGCTGACACGGTCAGAGTGGTGCCTTTTCTGGAACAGCGAGGTCCAAGGATGATCGAGAAAACCGTCCTGTCTGTTAGTGCTGCACTGCTCGTGGTGGGATGCACACAAGAGACGCGGAAGCTTGACTCGACGGAGCTGGATGCTCTCCTCCGCGCGGCCGTTGAGAGTAGGCAGGTGCCTGCGGTCGTGGCGATGGTAGCGACGAGCGACGGGGTCACCTATCAACAGGCCGTGGGCGTGCCAATCGACGCCATCTTCGCAATCGCCTCGATGACGAAGCCGGTAACGTCGGTGGCGACCATGCAGCTCGTTGAAGCCGGGAAGGTGCAACTGGACGAGCCGGTCGATACGTACGTCCCCGACTTGCACGCGGTACAGGTGCTGGAGAACGGCGTGCGGCGTCCCTCGAAGGCGCGACCGACGGTGCGCCACCTGCTGAGCCACACGTCGGGGTTTGCCTACGAGTTTCTCAACCGGGAGATCGCCGATCACGTGCGGTCGGGCAACCTCGTCAGCGTATTTGCCGGCACCGACGAGTTCCTGCGCGCGCCGCTCGTCGCGGAGCCGGGCGCCCGATGGGAGTACGGGATAAGCACCGATTGGTTAGGAAGGCTTGTGGAGACTGTCACCCGGCAGTCCCTCGACGCGTATTTCCGCTCGAACATTCTTGAGCCGTTGGGAATGACGGAGACGTTCTTCAACGTTCCAGAGGACAAGGAGGACCGACTGGCGCCGCAGTACGCGCGGCAATCGGACGGCGGCCTCGCACCCATGCCTCGGGCACCACTCAAGCCGGCGACGTTCTACTCGGGCGGCGGCGGGCTTTATTCAACCGCCGCCGACTACCTCAGATTCGCCCGCGCGCTGCTCGCGGGAGGACAGCTCGACGGCCGCCGCATCCTGAGGCCCGAAACTGTCGCGATGATGGCGGAGAACCAGATCGGAGAGATGACATTGCCTCCGATTACAACCCAGAATCCGCAGCTCGTGGCCGTCAATACGGTGCTGCCCGGCGGTCCGGATGCGTTCGGGCTCGGATTCGCGCTGAACCGCAAGCCGCTGGCGTCGGGCCGTGGCGCGCGTGCCATGTCGTGGGCGGGCGTATTCAACACGTTCTTCTGGGTCGATCAAGAGAGAGGCCTGTGCGCCGTGCTGCTGGTGCAGATGTTGCCGTTCGGGGATCCTGGTCCGACGATGCTGGTCGAGGACTTCGACCGAGCGGTGTATCAGGCATACCGGTGACGGCAGGCGTGGTCCGTCGGCCGGAACGTAAAACGTGCCCGCCCGGCTTGCGCAGGATCGGGGTCCGGCTAAAAAGCCGGACGCCACGTACCTGGGCAAGGAACCACGACGACCACGAACAGGGCCAAACCGAATTCGTGCCCTTCGCGATCTTCGTGCCCTTCGTGGTTTCTCTTTTCTCAGGGCCGCAACGACGCGACGTAGGCTGAGATCGCGATCAGGTCGTCCTCGGTGAGCGTCTCCACGGCCAGTCACAAGGCCTAGTCACAAGACAAACACGGGCCACGGAGACACGGAGGCACAGAGACATTTGGACGTGCGAAGGGGTGTCGGGTATATAAGGTGGTCGTTCCGCAGGATACTTGGCGGCGTGGCGAGTAGCAATTGCGCTGAGAGGCACTCATGAACGCGACCCAGCGATCCGTCGTGGCTACACTCTTGTTGCCCCTCGCGCTGGCCGAGCCCTCTCGCACC
>JBOGIR010000205.1:0-4855 GCA_050742335.1 Vicinamibacterales bacterium
CGGCCGCTCTGGCGACGGCTACTGCGCATCTCGGCCCTGCGAGCGAGCTCACCAGTCGATTCGGACTTCCCTAGGGGGCGGGTCATCAGAATCGTCACGCGCTATGACCGGAACATCAAGGATCAGCGTCCACATTCCGGCCGCGCTATCAAAAACGGGGGTCGCACCAGCCCCGGCGCCCGCAGCGTCCGCCAGGCTCTCGAATCGAAGCCTCACTCGGAATCTGCCGGTATGCCCCTTCCTTTTGCCAACCACATTGATGGCAATCGAGTCCTTTCCTTTGGCGGGCTCATTCTGCATCGGACGCACTCTGACCTGTTGGTTCCCTGGATTTGGATTCCCGGTGTGTGCCAATGCCAATGTATTTCCATTACCGGGGTCCTCGTGTGCCACCAACCATTCGATGCTGCCATTGCCCCCAACTTCTCCGTATCCCATCTGAACCTCCTTTACGTCCCGGTGATGCCAACGGTTAGTCTGGCCACGATACGTGCACCTGGCCAGCGCGATTGATGACCTTGAGATAGAAGGCCGCTACGGCGCCGCCTGCCGGTAATGGCTGCGGGAGGGCCTGCAGCGCGGTTATGGCTGCGTTCAGGTCTGCGCATTACCAGTCGATGCGGATCTCGTAAGGAAGGTCGTCTGTTGGCGATGACCTGTCGTTCGCTGGAACCAGGACAGTGAGAAAGAACCCCCCGGCGCCTGGTTTCACGTTTTGTTCAACCCAGGCGCCGGCATTTTTCGCGTCGTCCAGTGAGTCGTAGCGTAGCGTCACCAGGAAGTAGCCCTGATGTCCAATCCTCTTACCGAGGTTTGCCAGTTCTATCCCGTCCTTGCCTTTAGCGTCGCCTCCCGGAGTGGTGACCTGGTCGTTCCCGGGCTGGCTGCCACCGGGGCCTGGGTTGATCGGTTTCTTGCCGAAGGGAGGCGTTCCATTGTGATGTTCGATCCGCCAATGCACGCTTCCATTGCCACCAACTTCTCCGTATCCCATCATCCACCTCCAGGTTTCGGCTCAGCCGTATCGGCCAGAGCCCTGCCACGTGTTAACGACGACGTCCACAGGAACGAACACCGGTTGTCAGCTGATGATGCGACGAATATCCGGCCGCGCCACGAAACGCGCGCGGTCGACATCAGTGAGTGCGGACCGAATCTGTCCGACCAGCGCCCGTGCCGTCTCGTGTTCGGTCTGGGCACCAGGATGGTCGCCGCGCGCAGCCAGCGCCTGACCGCGCCAATAGTGCACGTGAGCGCGCAGCTCGCTGCCAATCGTCCGCGACTGGTCATCGGGCGGCACATCCGCGAGCGCGCGGAACGCCTCGTCGGCCTTGTTTCGAGCCAGGTCGATGCGTGCGAGAAAGACGCGGCACAAGACTTCGAGCGACAGGCGCCGCATTTTCCTGGCCTGCTCAAGGCTTGCAACGACCAGTTCGCGGCCACGGTCCGTCCGTCGCTCGCTCGCCTCCACAAGGCCCAGGTATGCGCGGGCCTCGACGCTTGCCGGGTCGGGAAGCGTGTCGGTCCAGAATGCCGCCGCGCGGCTGAAACGATCCCGCGCGTCTCCAAGCAGGCCCGATTCGTAGGCCACCGTGCCCATTGCCGTCTCGAGGAGGGGAGCCAGCTCCGGGTCGGCGCTGCCCGCGATGTCGGTTTCCGCCCGCATCAGTTCGTCGCGCGCTCGGTCGAAACTCCCCAGACGCGCCAATGTCTGGCCAAGCCAGATCCTGGCCAGGGTCTGGTCCGTGCCGGAGGCGGTCATCGTTCCGTCGATGAACAGCCTGCGCGCGTCCTCGTACTCGCCGAGGTCGAACCGCGAGCGCCCGATATCGATGGTCAGCGAGGCGACCTCGTCCCGCAGGTCCCGCTCTTTCGCAAGATTGAGCGCCCGGTTCAGTTCGCGCACGGCGTCGGCATGTCGCCCCGCGTACCGGTAGGAAGCCGCTGTCAGCTTGGCTGCGAGCACTTCGAAGTTGCGATTTCCGAACGTGCGCGACACGAGAAGCGCGTTCTGGACGTCGCGAAGGCCCTGTTCGGGGTCGTCGCCGTTCTCGATACGAATGGCCGCGGCGTTGGCTCGTATCTCGGCGGCGCGTTGTTGCTGTCCCAACGATTCGAATCCGAGGGCGCTCTGCTGGTAGAGGTCGACGGCTCGCGCGCGCTGTCCCAGCCGCACGTGCATCACTCCCAGGTTCATGAGGGCGAGCGGCTGCAGCGCCTGATTTCGAACCTTTCGTGCGGCATCGAGTGAGGCCTCCCACAGGTTCGCCGCTTCCGTCACCCGTCCCTGGGCGGATGCGGCAAGCGCCACATAGTTGAAGGCGCGCGACAGGTTGTACGGATACTCGAGCTCCTGGAAGATGGCCAGCGCGGTGTCTGCGTCACGCCTGGCTTCGGCCACGTCACCGGCGGTTCCGAAGCGCAAGATATCGGCCAGACACCACAACGCCTGCCCCTCTCCGGCGCGGGAGCCGAGGTCGCGATACGCGTTCAGGGCGCGCTGGCCGTGCTCCCTCGCATTGGCGAGTTCACTCGGGTTGTACAAGCGACACAGTTCCAAGTGCGCCCGCGGGAGCCCCGCGTCGAGGGTGAGGGCGTCGTGAAACGCGGCGATCGCCTCCGGCCGCTGACCGAGCCGGTCCTGAAACGCCGCCAGTTCGAGGATCCCTGCCGGGTCGTCGTCGGCGGCAGCGGCAAGTGTCCGGTAGCGTGCTTCCGCCGTTTCGGCGTCATTGCGAGCCTCCGCCGCCACGGCCTCCACGAACAGTCGATCGATCGGATCCGTCCGGGCGGTCATCAAGCGCGAGGCAGCCTCGCCGGCTTCCGTCATCTCGCGATCCAGCCGCATCACCCGCGCCGTGCGGCTCTGCCATGCACGCGGAATGGGGTTCTGCGGGTCGAGTTCCGCGGCTGTCTCAAAGGACGCGAGTGCCGCGGCGTATTCCTGCTGTACGTACGCATCAGCTCCCCGTTCGAACGCGGCAGCGGCATCGAGCGTTCGGAATTGAGTCGGCAGCACGCCCGAACGGCGGAAAGGCGACCGGACGGCATCCGCAACATATCCGCGCCACGGCTGGGTGCGCCGGACATGCTGATCGACGTCGCGGGCGAGCGACGAGAGCAGTCCGTAGGCCGCCTCCTTCACGAGCGACGAAACGACGGCGGGCGTGTCATAACTCGCTTCGCTCGTCGCGGTCACCGCGTTGCGGAATTCGACTCGCGCGCGCCAGGCACCATTCTCGAACAGCAGCGTCGGTACCACGATGACCTGCGCGCCACCGTGTGTGGCGAGCGCCTGCATCGCGTCGCGGCTGGAGACGTCCGCCGTTCCATGCCGGAAGCGCTCGACAATCTGCGACAACCGCTCGTACGACAGCGCGCGAACATGACGCGAGCCTCGCAGCTGCGCAATGAGCTGCTGGGTCAGCGCCAGGCGGTAGGGATCGAGCTCGGCGTACCCGGTCTGGTTGACCACCGGCGCCACAGCCACTCGTACACGCGCGACCGGTGAGAACACCCAGAGCGGGGCTCCTACGAGGAGTGCCGCGAAGACCGCGGCGACAGCCCATCCGCGGCGCGTCCGCCACCACGGGGTTCGAGCAATGGCCGGCAGCAGCCCGTGGAGCGGCGACAGTTGCTCGGTCCGAAGATCCACGGGCAGCGTCCGTCCCTGCAGCCGGCGCAGCGCGCGCGCCAGGTCGCGCGCGGTCTGGTGCCGCACGTTCGGATCCTTGTGCAACGCACGGAAGACGAGCTGCTCCAGGCCTTCCGATACCTCGGGCACGGCGGCGCGGATTGGCGCCGGCGGATCGGTCTTGATCGCATGAGCGATCGCTTCCGGATAGCCGCCTTTGAACGGTACGTCGCCGGTCAGCATCTCGTAGAGCACTACGCCAACCGCCCAGACGTCGCTCCGGCCGTCAGCCTCCTCACCGCGCACCTGCTCGGGCGACATGTAGGCGACGGTGCCCAGCGTGGATCCTTCCAACGTCAGCTTGAGGCGCGAGTCGGCGAGCTTGGCGAGACCGAAATCGAGGATCTTCACCCCGTCGTCGGTGAGCATCAGATTGCCTGGCTTGATGTCGCGATGCACCACGCCCTGCGCGTGCGCCTTCGCGAGCCCCTCGGCCACCTGCGCGGCAATGTCGATCGCCTCGTCCACCTCCACGGGGCCTCGATCGAGACGCTGTTTGAGCGTCTCGCCCTCGTAATGCGCCATGACGATGAAGAGCTGCCCGTCGGCGGCGGTGCTGATGTCGTGGATCGTGCAGATATTCGGATGGTCGGTGGCCGACGCCGCCTGCGCCTCCCGAATGAAGCGCTGCTTGGCGTTCTCGTCGTGGCTCCACTGGGGAGGGAGGAACTTCAGCGCGACCCGCCGGCCGAGTCTGGTATCTCGAGCTGCGTAGACGACGCCCATGCCGCCGCCCCCGAGCCGAGCGACGATCTCGTACTGCGCCACGGTCGTGCCGACCAGCGGGTCAACCGTCGCCTTGTCCACGGCTACTCCTCGTTCGTGCTGCAGAGCCACCCGTATCATACGCGCATGGCCGCGCGGAATGTTCGGTTCGGCGCCCGTTCCGAACGCCGTGGCGTCACACGCGCAGAGCTGGAACTGGTTGAACAGGTTGATCACCGGTAACGGCGGGACGGCCCAAACCGAACCGCGGGGAAACCACGGACTCTGGTATCCTCGGCGCGACATGGTCGGCAGCACGATTTCCCACTACCGGGTGACGGGCAAGCTCGGCGTCGGCGGGATGGGCATCGTGTACGAAGCCGAAGACCTCCGCCTGGCCAGGCCCGTGGCCTTGAAGTTCCTGCCCGAGGAGCTGGCCGGCGACCCGGAAGCGGC
>JBOGIR010000206.1:0-7677 GCA_050742335.1 Vicinamibacterales bacterium
GGCGTGGCCGAGCATGATGTCCCGGAGCCGCAGCGTGAGGTCGCGGATCGCGACCAGGTCGTCGTCGGTCTCCGTCGGCAGGCCAATCATGAAGTACAGCTTCAGATTCTCGATGCCGCTCGCAAAAATCAGCTCGGCGCCCGTGAGAATCTCGTCGTTGGTGATCGTCTTGTTGATCACGCGCCGCAGGCGGTCGGTTCCGGTCTCCGGGGCAATCGTGATCGTCCGCTCGCCGCTCTCGCGGAGCAATCGAACGATCGTCGGCGTCAGATCGTCCAGGCGCAGCGAAGCGGGGCTGATCGAGTAGCCCATTCCGGACAGCCGAATCAGGATTTCTTCGATGTCGGGATGGTCACACAGCGCAATCGAGACGAGCCCGGCTCGATTCGAGTAGGGGCGGGCACGCTCGGCAAGCTCCAGGATTCGCTCTTTCGGGAACGCCCGCACCGGCAGGTAGTTGTACCCGGCCCAGCAAAAGCGGCACAAATTGGCGCACCCGCGTACGACCTCCACGAGAAATCTGGAGCCGAACTCGGTTGCCGGCGTGAAGATGCTCGTCGCCGGCGGATCCACGGCTTCGGTGGTCCTGAGTGCCGCCTTGCGAACCACGGGCGGTGCGCCGGTGTCCACCCTGGGCACGAATTCCGCGATCGTGTGGTCGTCCGCGTACTTCACGTCGTAAAAGGACGGAATGTAGAAGCCGCGTTCGCCGGCGAGCCGTCGAAGCAGATCGGTGCGGTCGGATGCTGCTTGAAACGCACGCAGCAGCGACGGGACGAGCGTCTCGCCCTCTCCCGCCGCGATCGCATCGGCAAAGAGCGCCAGTGGCTCCGGATTCACGAACGTCACGGCACCGCCAATGACGACGAGTGGATGCCGGTACGAGCGCGCCTCGGCGCGCAGCGGCAGCCCGGCCAGCCGCAGCAGTGTCAACACGTTCGTGTAGTCCCACTCGAAGGACACCGAAAACGCCACGACGTCGAAGTCGGCGACCGGCGTCTGCGATTCGAGCGTCACCACCGGCGTTCCGGACGAGAGTTGATCCGCCAGCTCGGTCTTCGGCGGCAGGAACACGCGCTCGCAGACGATGTCGGCTTCGGCGTTGAACAGCCGGTAGACGGTCTGAAAGCCGAGGTTCGACATCCCGACGAAATAGGTGTTCGGGAAGGCCAGCGCGACGCGCAGCTTGCCGCCGTGCGGCTTGCGCACATAGCCGACCTCCCTCGAGAGGAGCTCGCGGGCGTGCTCGCGCTGCTGCCACTGTGTCATGAACCTGCTGACTGCTGAGCAGGTGAACGGAAAGACCGTGCGCGACCTGCTGCTCAGGCGCAGGCGCTCACGCGTGCCGTGGATTTATGTAGTGTACCACCGGCACGCGCGCGAGGCGCTCGCGGGCGGGGTCAGCTCTGCCGTCGCAGGAACGCGGGCACGTCCAGCGGCGACGAGAGGTCTGCGGACTCCAGCCCCGGCCGCGTGAGCTCCAGTCCTGGCCGCCGGCTCACCGTCACGGCCGGAGCCGCCATCACGCCGGGGGCCGGCGATGCGCTCATTTCCATCACCGGCTGCTCGACCGCACCGGGCGCGGCCGCACGATTGAGCTGAGCGGTGTAGTTCTGCAGATCGACCGGAGTTTGTATGACGGCCGCCCGAACGGTGCGAGCCCTGGCCCCCCGATCGAAGCCGGTGGCAATCACGGTGATCTTGACCTTCCCGGCCAGCGTCGGATCCACGACGGCGCCGAAGATGATGTTGGCGTCCTCGTGCGCCGCCTCCTGAATGACGCACGACGCCTCGTTCACTTCCATCAGCGACAGATCGGGGCCGCCGGTGACGTTGATGATCACACCGCGCGCACCGTTCACCGATCCGTCTTCGAGCAGCGGGCTCGACACGGCCCTTTGTGCCGCCTGCATCGCGCGGTTGTCGCCCTCGGCGACGCCAGTGCCCATCATGGCCACGCCCATCCCGGACATGATCGTCTTCACGTCGGCAAAGTCGAGGTTGATCAGCCCGGGCACCAGGATCAGGTCGGAAATCCCCTGAATGGCCTGCCGCAGCACGTCATCCGCCAGGCCGAACGCGTCGGTGAGCGAGGTGCGGCGCTCGATGATCGTGAGGAGGCGCTCGTTCGGGATGGTGATGACGGTGTCGACGCACTCGCGCAGCGCGTCGAGTCCCGCTTCGCAGTACAGGGCGCGCTTCTTCCCCTCGAACTTGAACGGCTTGGTCACGACGGCCACGGTCAGCGCGCCGAGCTCGCCGGCCAGGCTCGCGATGACCGGCGCGGCGCCGGTGCCCGTGCCGCCGCCCAGCCCGGCCGTCACGAAGATCATGTCGGCGCCGGCCAGCGCCTGAATGATCGTCTCGGTATCCTCCAGCGCGGCCTCACGGCCGACGTTGGGATCCGCGCCGGCGCCGAGCCCCTTGGTGAGCTTCTGCCCGATCTGGATCTTGACGGCCGCCGGATTCTGTCCGAGCGCCTGCGCGTCGGTGTTCACCACGATGAACTCGACGCCTTCGAGCCCGGTGGCCACCATCCGGCTGACGGCGTTGCTGCCGCCGCCGCCCACTCCAATGACCTTGATCTTGGCGCCGAGCCGCGATTCGGGATCGAGCGTCAGCCGCAGTCGCTCCGCGTCGTTCGCGCGGGGATCGCCTTGCCTCATGTCAGCCTCCGTCAGAAAAATTCCTTGAAGATGCCGCGCAGCCGGACGGCCATGCGGCCGAGCGCTCCAGCGCCGACCCGCGCCGGTTCCTGAACTCGATTGCGATGCGCGTAGAGCAACAGGCCGACCGGTGTGGCGAACACCGGACTGTTCACGTGATCGGCCAGTCCACCAACATCCACGGGACAGCCCCGCCGAACCGGCAGGTCGAAGATCTGCTCTGCGATCTCCGGCATGCCCTCGAGAATCGATCCGCCGCCCGTGAGGACGATGCCGGAGTTGAGTGACTTTTCGTATCCGGCGCGCCGGATTTCATCCCACACCAGGTGGAAGATTTCCTCCGCGCGCGGTTGAAGGATCTCGGAGAGTATCCGCCGCGCCATCAGTCGCGGTTTTCGACCGCCGACGCTGGCCACTTCGATGGTGTCGTCTTCATCGACCATTGACGACAGGGCGCAGCCGGTCTTGCGCTTCAGCTTCTCTGCGTCGGGCATCGGCGTGCGCAGGCCAACGGCGATGTCGCTGGTGAAATGCTCGCCGCCCACGGCCACAACCGCCGTGTGCCACAGACTGCCGCGCTCGAAGATCGCCAGGTCGGCCGTGCCGCCGCCGATGTCGACGAGCGCGACGCCAAGCTCCTTCTCGTCCTGTGTGAGCACGGCTTCGGCGGCAGCGAGCTGATCGATCACGGTGTCGACCACCGAGACGCCCGCGCGGTTCACGCACGCGATGACGTTCTGCGAGGTCGACACGGCGCCGGTGACGACATGCACGTTCACTTCGAGCCGCGCGCCGGTCATGCCGAGGGGAGCGCCGATGCCGTCCTGCTCGTCGACCACGAAGTCCTGCGGCAGCACGTGCAGGATTTCGCGCCCGGCCGGGAGCGCCACGGCCTTGGCCGCCTCGATCGCCCGCCGCACGTCGTCGCGCGAGATCTCGCGGTTCTTGCCGGCGACCGCGATCACCCCACGACTGTTGAACCCCTTGACGTGCGGCCCCGACAGCGCCAGGTGGACGGAGTCGATTTCGACGCCGGCCATCAGCTCCGCTTCTTCGACGGCTTTCTTGATCGACTCGATGGCCGCCTCGAGGTTGACGACCACCCCGCGCTTGATCCCGCGCGACTCGGCCACGCCGATGCCCACGACGTCGAGAATGCCGTCGTCCGGACTTTCGCCCACAACCGCGCAGACGGTCGACGTGCCGACGTCGAGTCCGACCAGATAGCGCTCTCTACGGTTCACGAACCCTCCCGGACGTGGGCCTCACGTACACGCGCTCGCCGAAGCGCAAATCGACGTAGTCCATCCTCGACACCCTGTCGCGCAGCGCGGGCGCCAGATCCAGATACGACTGCAGTCGCTCCACGAACTGGTCGTCTCCCAGGCGAATCATCGTGGCGTCCCCCTCGAGCGTCACCACGGCATCGCGGGAATTGCTGACATCCACTTCGGAAATGCGCGCCGCCAGGTCCGGGCGCTCCTGCAGCGAGGCCAGCAGCCGCGCTGCCAGCGCCGCGCGGCTCTCGTCGACCGTCGGGCCGGCCGTGCGTTGATTGCGGGCGGACGACAGGCCGCTGATCACAGGCAGATCGAGGTCGGCATGATGCGGGCCGAACTCGTCGATGATGCCGCCCGCGCCGTCGATCAGGTACAGCGCGTCGCCGACGCGTCCAATCCCGATCGGCTGACGTTCCGACACCACCACGTCGATCGCGCCAGGGAGCACCAGGCGAAGCGCCGCGTCGGCGACCCACGGCGACGCCAGGAGTTTCTGGCGCCACTCGTCCAGATCGACGAAGAGCATGTTCCTGCCCTCGAGTCCGTAGAGCAGCGACAGCACTTCGCCTCGCGACAATCTCGTGTTGCCGGTGACGGTAATGCGCGTCACCGTCAGCATCTCCGACGACAGCATCGGAGCAACGACGCGATAGCCGGCGTACACCAGACACATGCTGAGGAGCCCGGCGTACACGACCCCCTTGCGCGACACGAACAGCCGGCGGCCGTGGCGCGTGGGGCTGACGTGGGCGCGTCGGAAGCGCTTGTCGGTGGGGGCGGAGACCGCCATCAGGTGTGCGCCTCCCGTCGTCCCAGCGCTTCGATGAGACGCTTCGGCAGCACGCCGATCGAACCCGCACCGAGCGTGATGACGGCATCGCCGGCCTTCGCCACCTTCAGCACCTCCGAGACGACGTCGTCGAGTCCGCGGGCAATGCGGACCGGGCGCGCTGCGCCCCGGCGAATGGCGTCGGCGAGAGCCTCAACAGTCACCCCGGCAATCGGATCTTCGCTCGCCGCGTAGATGTCAGTCAGGACAATCTCGTCGGCCTGCTTCAGTGCCGGGCCGAACTCGTCCATCAGTTGCTGCGTCCGCGTGTACCGGTGCGGCTGAAAGGCCACGATCAGCCGGCGCCCGAGGGAGATCCGTGCGGCCGCCAGCACGGCTGCAATTTCCGTCGGGTGATGGGCGTAGTCGTCGACAACGAGCACGCCTCCAGCCTCGCCGTGCCGCTCGAACCGGCGCTCGGCGCCCTCGAAGGCGCGCAGCGCGCCGGCGATGGCATCGAAGGCGAGGCCGACATGCGACGCCACCGCGACGGCCGCCATCGCATTCTGGAGGTTGTGCCGGCCCGGCAGCGTCAGGTCGAGCACGCCCAGGCGCTCGGTCGCGTTGTCGCGGCGCCGGCAGACGACACAGCGGCCGCCGAACGGGCCGAGCTCGACGTTGGTCCCCGCGAAATGGGCCGACGGGCTGTCGAGACCGTACGTCACGAGCCGCCGTGTGACACGCGGGAGCACAGGCGCCAGGTTCGGGTCGTCGGCGCACGCGATGACGGCGCCGTAGAACGGTACCTTGTTCGCGAAGTCCGTGAAGGCCTGCTGCAGATCCGCGAAGCTGCCGTAGCTGTCCATGTGCTCTCGATCGATATTCGTGATCACCGCAATCGACGGCCACAGCATCAGAAACGACCGGTCGCTCTCATCGGCTTCGGCCACCATGTACTCGCCACGTCCGAGCCGGGCATTGCTGCCAAACGCGCGCAACCGGCCGCCGATGAGGGCGTCCGGATCCAGTCCGCCGCGGTCGAGCACGAACGCAATCATCGACGTCGTCGTGGTCTTGCCATGTGCGCCCGCCACGGCGATCGAAAACCGCATCCGCATCAGTTCGGCCAGCATCTCGGCACGCGGGACGACCGGAATGCCGCGCCGGCCGGCTTCGACGACCTCCGGGTTTCCGGGGCGCACCGCCGACGAGACGACGACGACGTCGGCGTTGCCGACATTCTCCGCTGCGTGCCCCTCGTACACCGCCACACCGAGGCTCCGTTGCAACCGTGCCGTGACGTCCGACCGCTTCACATCCGAGCCCGTCACGCCGTACCCGAGGTTGGCCAGCAGCTCGGCGATGCCGCTCATGCCGATGCCGCCGATGCCGACGAAGTGAATCCGCCTGGTCTTACCGAGCACGGCAACTCTTAGGCCCTTCCAGCCAGCGCCAGTACCCGGTCCACGATCACTCGCGCGGCGTCGGGCCGCGCAAGCCGTCGCGCGGCCGCGCCGATCCTCTGGCGCCGCGCCGTATCCGCCGCAAGCGAGAGAATCTCGGCCGCGAGCCGATCCCCGGAGAGCTCGCGCTGCTCCACCATCTGCGCGGCGCCCTGCGCGACGAGCGCACGCGCGTTCTTGCGCTGGTGATCGTCGGTGGCCGTCGGCAGCGGCACCAGGATGGCCGCCCGGCCCGACGCGGTCAGTTCGGCCAGCGTCGTGGCTCCCGCGCGGCAGACGACGAGATCGGCCGCCTTCATCTCGCCGTCCATCGCGAACAGGAACGGCTCGACCCGGGCTTCCAGCCCGATCCGCCGGTAGCGGTCGCGGACCACTTCCAGATCGCGCTCTCCAGTCTGGTGCGTCAGCGCCACTGTGCCGGCAGCCAGGCGCGGCGCCGCCTCCACCATGGCCATGTTGATCGCGTGCGCGCCCTGAGAGCCGCCAAAGACTAGAACCCGTACCGCCGCGTCATGTTCACGTGTCCCCTCGTCCTGGAAGAATTCCGGCCTCACCGGGTTGCCCGATACGAACGCCTTGCTGCCGAAAAAGCGCGTGCTCTCCTCGTAGGTGACCGCCGCCGCATCGACCACCGGCGCGAGCAGCCGGTTGGTCAGACCGGGCGCGGCATTCTGCTCGAGCAACACCGTCGGAATGCCTCGAAGGGCTGCCAGCAGGACGACGGGGCCCGAACTGTAGCCGCCCACGCCGATCACCACCGCGGGATGTCTCCGCGTCACCACGAGCCACGCATCGACGCCGCTCAGCGGCAGCAGTCCTAGTCCCCGCACGAGCGGTCCGATCGACTTCCCCTTCAGGCCGGCGCTGCGGATCACGTCGAGCGTGAATCCTTCGCGCGGAATGACGCGCGCCTCGAGCCCGGCTGTCGTGCCCACGAAGGCGACCTGCGCGCCGGGCACGCGCGCCGCGATCTCGCGGGCGACCGCGATACCTGGATACAGGTGGCCACCGGTTCCTCCCCCCGCAATCAGCACAGACAGCGGCATCGACGTCGCTCACGCGTGGACCGTCTCGTGTTGTGAGATGTTCAGCAGCACGCCCATCCCGAGCAGGCTGATGAGAAGCGACGAACCGCCGGCGCTCACGAGCGGCAGCGGAATCCCCTTCGTCGGCAGGAGTCCGAGCACCACGCTCATGTTCACGAACGCCTGGACGACGATCATCGTGGTCATGCCGAGCGCCACGAAGGCGCCGAACATGTCCTGGGCGCGCAGCGTGATCCGCAGCCCCCGCCACGCGATCAGACAGAAGCAGACGAGCGTGCCCGTCGCGCCGACCAGACCCAGTTCTTCGCCGATGACCGCGTAGATGAAATCGGTGTGCGGCTCGGGCAGATAAAACAGTTTCTGCACGCCCGCCATCAGGCCGCGCCCGAAGACCCCGCCGGTGCCGACAGCGATGAGCGATTGGATGATCTGAAAGCCATTGCCGAGTGGATC
>JBOGIR010000207.1:0-2868 GCA_050742335.1 Vicinamibacterales bacterium
TCGGCAGCCCGTCGTCGCCCATGAACTCCTCGTAGACGATGGCGGTGTGGTCGCCCCCCGGATTGATGCCCTTGTTGGAGGCGGCCGGCTGCGCGTGGTCGTGCATCAGCCACACACCGGGGCCTGCGGCATAGAAACCGTCGTCTCCCGTACGCAATGCCAGGTCGACTCGCTGCGCCGGGCCCACATCGAAGGTATCGCGCGTGATCCGCGCCTCCTTCGGGACGGGATAGCCGTCCAGATCCGTGAGCGTGGGATGGTGGCCGTGCGTGTGCAGGTACACCGTCCGCGCGCCGACGTTGAGGACGCGCAGCTTCGTCACCTCGCCCGGCTTCACGACAATCGGCGAGTCACGCAGCGTGAACGGGAACGAGCGGCCGTTGAGCAGGAAGATGTTCGGCGTGCGCTGCGTCGAGTCGTACTCACGATGTATCCGCTTCTCGATCTCTCTCGCGTCGGTGTAGGCCGCCGGAATGCGGTTGAGGCGATCGTCGATGTCCATGTACACGAGCGAGAATTCGTTCTGATACTCCTCGCGCGTCGCCTTCGACATCGACTCGATGCGGCCGGCGCCGGGAATGAGATGCGCGAAATGGTTGTAGGGCCGGTCCGGCTCGATGACGAACATCCCGGCGAGACCCATGATCGGGTGGACGTGGTCCTGCACGTGGCAGTGGTACCAATAGGTGCCGGGAGCCCGCGCGACGAACCGGTACGTGAACGATTCGCCCGGTGCCACCGGGTTCTGCGTCATGTGGGGCACGCCATCCATGTTGTTCGGCTGGCTCGTGCCGTGGAGGTGGATCGTATGAGGCATGTAATGGGTGTTATAGAGCGTGATTTCCACGACATCGCCCTCTTCCACCCGCAGCGTCGGGCTCGGCAGCCGCGCGGGGGCGCTCATGGCGAGGCCGAGTGGCGCGAACACCCAGAACGTGACGAACTCGCCGGGGTAGACTTCTTCCTGGATCTCGATCACTTCGAGATGAAAGTGAATCTCGTCCGGGTCGCCGTCACCATCGAGATCGCGAATCAACTGCACCGCGCCCTCGTCCGCCCCGGGAATGGGCAGCATTTCCGCTTCGAGATTGGCCCGTTCCACCTCGCCACCCCGGCGATAGGCGGCCGCCAGCGCGTAGCGGTCGAGCCTGGGCACGAACTCGAGATCCGCCGGATCGTGCGCGACGGCGCGGTTTCCGCCGCCGAGCACGACTGCCGCCCCCGCCACGGCGAGGGCGGCGAGCCCGCGCAACTTCATCGCGCGCCTGGGATGGGAAGGCGCGAAGGCATCGGGCCGGTATAGCGCAGGACCATCAGTCCGCTGCCATTGCCGTCGGTCACGTACAGGAGGCCCGTGTCAGGATCCTGGAAGACCTCACGGGTATGACGGTCCTTCCGGCCGTTGGGCGCACCCGTGCGCGGCGAGAGGAAGTGGCCCACGAACACGGGCGCGAACGGATTGGAGATGTCCATCGCGCGCACGCCCTCGTCGTACCACGTGATGTAGACCAGACTCGGCGAACGCTGGTCGAGCATCGGCAAATGGGTCGTTGTTCCCGAGCGGCCGCCGGGTCCGGCGGTGTCACAGACGAACTCGTTCTTCTGCGGGTCGAACGTGTCCGAGACGTAGTCGAAGCGGAAGGTCGACAACAAGACGACGTTGGCCGGCCGAGCGCCCTTGACGACTTCGGGGTTCTTGACGTCGGACACGTCGAGAATCCGCCCGAAGCCTGGCGGACAATCGAAGATTTCGTCGGTCTGCACCACAAGGTCGGGGTGCTCGCCCCGGCGAACCACAACCGGCAACGATGTGTGGGCCGCGCCAAGGCCGCCCCCATGGAACGGCGGGTTGTAGTCGTAGGTCGCGAGCAGCTTGGGCGTCGCCCGATTGGTGACGTCGAGGATCACCATGCCGGCATCACGCCACGACGCGTAGAGGCGGTCGTTGGCATAGAGGATTTCGTGGCACTGGATGATCTGCGGCTTGCCGTCCGGACCGTTGCGATTCATCGGCCCGTACTGCTCGCCCTTCATCTGCCCGGGGACGTGCCACGTGCCCACCGGCTTGACGGCCGCCCGGTCGCCGTAGTCGATGATCAGGAGTCCCTCGCGATTCAACTCGGGGGAGAACTGGCCGCACGCATACACGTAACGGTCGTCGGCCTCGAGCCCGTGCGCCTGGCCGTCCGGCGCGAGCGGCACGAACGCCAGCTCCCTCGGCTTGCGCGGGTCGGCCACATCGTACAGAGACACGCCGGCCCTGGCTTTCTGACCCGCGGGCACTCTGGTGGGGTTGCCGCCTCCGGTATCGTGGCTGAAGATCAGAATCTTCTTCGCCCGGTTGACGCGCAGATAGCCGCAACGCGTGCCCGGATTGCACGGAATGAAACTGAGGGGCCTCATGTTCCTGGGGTCGCGCACATCCGCGATCAGGATCCCGAACATGGTCGGCGGTGAGTTGTAGGCGGCCAGGTACGCGATGCCGTCGTAGACGCGCACCGTGTTGAATCCCGAGCCGGTCTCTCCACCGGGCCGGCCGAGCCCTTTCGCCCAATCAGTCCGTTCGGGAACCTTGAAATAGCTCTGGCCGAGCAGCTCGAAGTTCCTCGTCGAGGAATACTTCTTGAAGTCGTCTAAGGACAGACTGAAGGGATCGACGTTTGGCGGGATCGGCACGTTCTCGACTTTCGGTGCCGTGACCTGGGCGGATGCCATCGTCGTGAGTGCCAGCACGAGCCATCCGCAGCTCGCGAGAACAGTCGGAGTCCTGCTTCGGATGCGGCGCATGTGCCCTCCTCAGGCGCCCTTGACGGCACGCGGAGGGCGGGTCACTTCGGCCCGCCCTCCGGTTATGAAACTGCCTACTGC
>JBOGIR010000208.1:0-5956 GCA_050742335.1 Vicinamibacterales bacterium
AGTCCTCAAGTTCGATCGGCGCACCGGGAAGATCCTGGCGAGCTTCGGCGCCGGGCTGTTCGTGGTGCCACACGGCCTCCACGTGGACCGCGACGGCAACGTCTGGGTGACCGATTTTTCGGCGAACAAGGCGGGCACCAAGGGGCACCAGGTGTTCAAATTCAGCCCGGAGGGCAAAATCCTCATGCGGCTGGGCCGGGCCGGCGTGGCCGGGAGCGGCCCCGGCGTCCTCAATCAGCCGTGCGACGTGATTACGGCGCCCAACGGTGACATTTTCGTGGCCGACGGCCATAGTGGGCAGAACGACAGTCCTGCTCCCGGTTCCACGGGGCGCATCGTGAAGTTCACGAGGGACGGCAAGTTCATCAAGGAGTGGGGGCGCATCGGCTCGGGCCGCGGCGAATTCCGCACTCCGCACGCGATGGCGTTCGACTCCCGCGGTCGCCTGTTCGTCGCGGACCGCGGAAACCATCGGATCCAGATCTTCGATCAGGAAGGCACCTACATCGACTCGTACTACCAGTTCAGCCGCGTCAGCGATCTCTTCATCACGGCTGACGACACGCTGTACGCAGTCGACTCGGAATCGGACCAGGTGCGGCATCCGAACTGGAGGACCGGCGTTCGGATCGGGCGAGCCACCGAAGACAGGGTGACGGCGTTCATTCCACCGCATTTCTCGGACGCCAGGCCACTGGGCGTGGCTGGAGAAGGTGTGGCGGTCGACGCGGACGGCAACGTCTACGTCGCGGAAGGGCCCGGCTCGCGTCCCGCAGCCGGAGGTGGATTGACGAAATACCTCAGACGTTAGTTGGCGCAAAGAAATCGAGCGTTCCGACCGAGACGGGTGTAGGATCCAGCTGTTCAGGAGGCAGAACATGACATTGATTCGACGGCGGTCGGCGGGCGCGCTGATGGCGGCGGCCTTCGGCATATTCCTGATGACTGTCGGTTTCACTGAGAGGCCAGTCGCGGCCCAGGGTGCCGCCGGCGCCAACGAGCAAAAGATGGAGGACGCGTTCCAGAACATCAAGTCTTACAGGGGCCAGCCGGCCGACCATCTGATCCCGACGATGGTGTATTTCGAAGCCGCTCTCGGCGTTGGCTGCCCGTACTGTCACGACAACGACGCCGCGAAGCGGGAGCTCGACACCAAGCCGCAGAAGGACACTGCGCGGCGCATGATCGAAATGGTGAGCGCGCTCAACAAGAACTCGTTCGGCGGCGCGCCCCGCGTGACTTGCTTCACCTGTCATGCAGGCCGTCCGATGCCCATCGGCATGCCGAACGTCGTCGGCCAGCCGCAGGGGCCGCCGCCGCTCGGAGAGGAATATTTCGCCAACCTCCCGCCGGCGCCCGCGGTCCCGAACACGGATGCGGGCCAGGTGCTCGACAGGTACATCGCCGCTGCGGGCGGCGCGGCCGCCGTGCAGAAGACGCCGAGCCTCGTGGCGAACGGCACCATGACGCAGCGCCGGATTGGCCGCCCGTTCCCGGCGCAGCTGGTCGAGATTTCGTCGAAGGCGCCCGGGATGCAGCTCATCGCGACCAGGGCGGGACAGGCCGACAACCTGCTCGCCTACGGCCCGGCCGGACGGTGGGCCAAGGCCGGCAACGGCGCACCCCGCGACCTGCGCAGGGGCGAAGGCGACGCCACAGTGCTCGAGGACGCCTTCAACCTGCCGGCGCAGATAAAGACGATCCTGATGGAACCGCGGATGGATCGCCCCGAAATCGTCATGGGCCGCGAGCTCAACGTGGTAAGGGGACGGACGCCGAATTTGCCGCTCGTCAAGCTGTACTTCGAAAAAGAAAGCGGCTTGCTCCGCCGAATCGTCTACAACCAGGAATCGTCAGCCGGCCCCTACCCGACGCAGGTCGACTACAGCGACTTCCGCGACGTGGGCGGGAGAAAGGTGCCGCATATCTGGGTGATCTCGCAGGTGCGCAATCGCGAGTTCACCTGGGCGATGCAGAACGTCCGGGCCGTTGCCGTGGAGGACTCGAAATTCGCCAGGCCTCCCGCGGCCACGGCTGCGCGCTAGTGCTAGTGTGACGTCGGTGGCTCGACAGGCTCAGCGCACGCTGAGCCTGTCGACGCTGCTGTCCAGGGACCGCGCCACCTCGCGGCGAATCGAGGTGGCGCGAGTGCCGCACTAGGTGAAGCCGCGCGCCGGCCTTGCATCCGACGCAGTCACTGCGTGCGTCGAAAGTGCTCCGTCGTCGTGCGAGGCGCGACCTTCATCGTTTTCATCTTCTTGATGTACTCGGGATACAGCGTTTCCGCGCCGCCCAAGGCGGCCTCGAGCGGTATGCCGTATTCGGTCGCAAACTCGCTCAGCACGTCATTCTTGCCGGGCAGAAAGCTTGGCACCTTGCCTGCTGGAACGATCGTTCCGTCCGGACTGATTTCACACGGGAATGGGGGTATGACCTGACTGGGATCGAAGACCCAGCTGGATTCCCGAATGTACGGTGCAGTCATATAGGCCGGATCGTTGATGATGAAGACGATCGTCAGAAGATTGCCGTATCGATGGACTCGCGTCGTCACCGTGGCCTTGGTGCTCTTGGGAACGCCGGTGCGGGTGAGATACGCCTCCTTGAGATGGGTGGTCGTGTAGACCAGCGTGTTGCGCTCCCAGTGTCCGGTTGAAAATCCCGACCATTTGTGCGGCGCGTTCGCCGACGGGTGCGGGCGCCCATCCAGGTAAATCACCTGTTCGGGCTCCTGCCAGGCCACGTGCAGGCGGAGGCCGACGGCCCGCCGTGTGTCGTCGTCGAGCTCCGTGGTGACGCGCAGCTGCGACACGGAGACACGAAGCCCGATGTCGATGGGATGTGGCCGGCACAGATTTTCCGGAAGATCGAGCTGGTCCGGATGCCAGGCTTCGGCTCGCAGGCGCCCCGCTTCATTGAGCGGGATGCCCGTGTAGTCGCCGATATCCATGTGCGTGTTGTACACCCTCGGCGACCACTCCCCGGTGAGGTCCACCTGGGCGCTCGCGGGCCGGCTCGAAAGCACCAACACCAGGAGCAGCAGAATCGCGGATCTCATCTGATCATCCTCCCGCCAATCAACGTGGTTCGTCGGCGCGGCACGGCGTCGGATCCCACCCGGACGCGTCCGGCAATTTCTTGAAATGCGCGTGCATGATGAGCGGTTCTATGAGGTATTGCGGATCGGTGACCACCGTCGTCACCACCAGCCAGGTGTTGCGAGTGTACGGGTCAGAAAAGGTATCGAAGTACTCCTCCAGGCGCGCGTTTCCGCTGTACGGCACACCGTTCTTCTGCAGATATCCCGAACGCATGCGGGTGGTCGCCACCTGAAGGTAATCGGCTTCCTTCCGCTGGGCGCCTGCAACAACCAGCCTGCCCGTCGAATCCTGCACGGGCCCCCCCTGGCCGTCACGCCGGTCCCTGGGTTCGCCTCCGCCCCACATCGCCACCGAATAGCCCTGCCACGACGGCGTTCCATTCGGGGGGGCTGACCCGTCGTCCCTCGACTCGCTCGGGGCGCCCTGACCTTGTGGAAGGGCGAAATGGAAGACGCGGGTCTGCGTGCCGGAATCGGTATCCATACGGAGCGTGTTGTCGTCCTGCCACTGGATGCGCAGCCGACCCGGGACCTGCAGGAGCGCAGCCGCGCCGTACGACCTGCATGCCTCACCGCTCGCCTGATCTCTGGCGGGATCCCAGGCATTTGCGACTTTACGGCCTTCGGGGTTGAGCGGGACCTGCACGTAATCGCCTTTGTCCGGCACGAGCATGCGGTACCGCCACTTTTCGGTAACCTCCGACACCCAATATCCCGTGACATCGTACGGGGCAGCCCCGCGCGCGGTTCCTGACGCTCCACCCTGCGCCGCACCCGGGCCTTGCGCCGCGACACGAGCCGACAGCGGCAGCGATACGGCTGCGATGATGAAGACGACTCGGCGTGTGTTCATGGTTCGTGCCTCGCTCACCGAATCAGGTCAGTCCCGGCCGGCGGGGCCCTGCCATTTGAAACCGTCCGACGGCCGCTCGATGGTGGCCAGCAGCAGCTTGTGATCCTCCGCGATGCGCCCGGGCCGCCCCGTCACGATAACCTGATCTCCGGGCCGGAGCGTGGTGGCCGTCAAGCCGCTTTCGGTCAGTTGCTGGGGGGCAGCACCTTCGATAATCCAGATGTGCTTCTGCCCTTGTTCGTCGGGGGCTTCCACCCGCATGAAGGAGTGCGGGTTGCGCCAGATGAACTCCTTCAACGTCCCTTCGATCCTGACGGACTTGCCGTAGATGTACGTGGCCGACACCGAATGATGCGCGAAGGTCGGACCACCGCTCAATGTCAGAAGGATCATCGCACTCGCGGAGACTACGACGGGCCATCTCTGTGTCATCACCGTGCTCCTGGCAAATCGCTCCTAGTTACGTCCACGGCTTCCGCTGGCGTTCGGTGTACGGCTGAGACTCTTGTACGCGGCCTCGATAAACATATCCGTTGTCCACATGCCCGTATCGTGGCCGTAGATCGGGTCGTAGTCTCGCGTGGGCCTGCCCGCTTTCACCTGCTCGAGCGTCAGGCCGCGCTTGATCATGTCCTGCAGGCGGTCCCGGACGATGGTGACCATTTGCTGATAGATATACAAGTCCGCCACGTCGCACAGCCTTCCATGGCCGGGGACGATCATCGTGCCCTCTTGGACGTGGTCGGCCGGAATCGCCATCTGTCTCAGGCGGTTCAGTCCCTCGAGCACTCCCTGCAGACTCCCTCCGTTGTTCACGTCGATGATGGGGTATTGGGTGGGATCGAACATATCGCCTGTGCTGATGACGTCGGAGCGCCGGAACTGGACGATGCTGTCTCCATCGGTGGTTGCCGGTTGGTGAAAGATCTGGATCGCCTCACCGTTGAAATACAGGTTCTTCTGGGGCACCGAATACGTGTCGTTCGGCCAGGCTTTGTCCGGTATGGCAGGCTTGGCGTTGCGATCGCTCATCCTGTCCAGAATCGTGCTGAAGGCAATGATGAACACGTTCGCCTGCGCGGCCCGGCCGAGGGCCAGCGGCCGGCCGGTCCGTGCGAACAGCTCGTTGCCGCCGACATGATCGGGTCTGTCGTTGGTGTTGACGATGTAGGTGACCTGCCCTTTCGACAAGGTCCGGATAGCCTCCAGCACCTTGTCGCTCATCGCTCCCACGCCGGAGTCGACGAGAAAGACGCCGTCCCTGCCGACCTGCACCGTGATGTTGCCGCCCGCGCCTGCGAGCATGTGGATGTTGCCTTGGACGGGCAATAGCTCGATCTCGTTCTGACCGCCGCGGCTTTGAGCTTGCTGCGAAAAGGCGGGCTCGGTAGCGCCCACGACTCCAGCGAGAAGAAGGGCCGACGCGATGCACGTTTTCTTCGTCACAGCGCCGATTGTAACGCCGAACGGGGGCACTTCATTTTTTCGCGTCCCAGCCGCCGAAGATTATGGTCCGCTCGAGCCAAATGCGGCCATAATTCAGGGGGTCGCAGGCAGGATACGCGTTCACCGGTTGGGTAGCAGGACATTCGATCCGGCTGCCGACAGAAACACAGCGGGAGGAAGCCATGGGAGCGCACGCGAAATTTGCCGCAGCATGCATTTTGGGAGCCTTGGCATTGACGCCGCGCGGTGCGGCCACCGCGGCCGATCTCATCATCCTGACCAACCAGGGCGCGACGCCGGGGGTGAGAGCACTTGCCGCTGCGTTCGCGCGTGCGAGCGGGCACACGGTGACCGTCCTCCAGGAAGAGGGCACCGCGCTGGAGCGGAGAATCAACAACGGCCCCGCAGACCTCGTGACTGGAAATCCGCCCACAATCGAGACACTCGTCAAGAGTGGCAAGGTCGTGGCCAGCACGGTGACGCCGTTCGTGCTCGCCGGTCTCGGCCTGTCGGTGCGCGCTGGCGCGCCGAAACCCGACATCAGCACGGTGGACGCC